>JALZKJ010000024.1 GCA_030859305.1 Pseudomonadota bacterium
CATTCCGCGAAGTTCTGGAACAACGACTGCTGCAGCTGCGCGGTGCGGGCCGGCAGCTGGCGTTGCTGTTTGCCGACATCGATGACTTCAAGCGGGTCAACGACACCCTCGGCCACGATGCCGGCGATGAGGTGCTGCTGCAGTTCGCCAACCGCATTGGCGAGGCGGTCGAGCGCCATGCCGGGGAAGACGCGCTGCTGGCCCGTTTCGGCGGCGACGAGTTTGTGATTCTCGTGCAGGCCGGCGCCAACGAAGGCGAGGATACCCGCACCACCGCCAGTCGTTTGGCCGAGATTCTGGTCAACGACCTTGGCCGGCCGATCACCGTGCACGACCGCCAGGTGTTCCTGGGCACCTCGATCGGCATCACCATGTTTCCCGATGATGCCGCCGGCGTGACAACTTTGATGAAGAACGGCGACATCGCTATGTACCAGGCCAAGGTGGCCGGCAAGAACTGCTACCGCTTCTACAGCCGGGCGATGGACCAGGCGGTCGAACGCCGGGTCAATCTGGAGGGAGAACTGCGTGGAGCCTGGAACCGAGGCGAGTTGAGCCTGGTCTACCAACCGGTGCATCGACTCGCCGACGGCGCGATGATCGGCGCCGAGGCGCTGCTGCGCTGGCAGCATCCCGAACACGGCATGATCGCGCCGGCGGTGTTCATCGACATCGCCGAACAAAGCGGCCTGATCGAGCTGCTCGGCCCGCAGGTGCTGCGCGTGGCCTGCCTTGATGCGGTGCAGCGGCAAAGCTCGGGACGCAACGGCGAGCACATGTTCGTGGCAGTCAACGTATCGCCGCGGCAGTTGTGCAGCGGCGATCTGCCACAGGTGGTGGCCGCCTGCCTGCACGAAACCGGGCTGGATCCGCGCTGCCTGCACCTGGAGTTGACCGAAACCGCGGTGATTGGCGACGAGGCGCATGCCAGCAGCCTGCTGTCGCAACTGCGCAGCACCGGAGTCAAGGTATGGCTGGACGACTTCGGCACGGGTTTCTCCGGGCTCAGCCACCTGCGGCGGGTGCCGGTCGACGGGGTCAAGATCGACCGCAGCTTCATCGCCGACATCCTGCGCGACCCGGACGACCTGGCGCTGACCAGCGCGATCATCGCGATGGCGCATTCACTGGGCATCACCGTGGTCGCCGAAGGCGTCGAGAAGGAAGGCCAGTACGCATTGCTGCGCGAGCGCGGCTGCGACCTCGCGCAGGGCTACTGGCTGGGGCATCCCTTGCCGGTGGGCGAATTCATGGCTCGGCTGGGCGAGGGCGTGCGGCAATAGCCAACCCCAACTCGTAGAGCGGAGCTCGCTCCGCTGCGTGGCGTCCAGACAGAAGGCCCAGCCGAGCAAGCTCGGCTCTACGGGGCACATGGCTACATCAGCAAATCGATCCAGCGCGCAGCCGCCGCCAGCAGGGTGCCGGACAAGGTGCCGAACGCCACCACCGAGATAGCGGCGGCGATCCACGCCACCGCCATCAGCCGGCCGTCGCGCTCAAGCAGGGCGAATGCGAACACCAGCAACAGTGCCGCAAACAAATAGTTGGTCAGCGGGATAGGCAACGCCAGCAACACGCCCACCAGCACCAACAGCAATCCGGTGATGGCGCTGGCCAGGCGATGGTCAAGCAGTCCCACCCCGCGCTGCCTGACCGCGCGTTCCAGCCGGTCCAGCCAAGGCGAAAGCAGGTCGCGGAAGCGCGCCATCGCATGACGATGCGGGCCGCGCCGCGCGATGAAACCCGGCAGCCACGGCCTGCGCAGGCCGATCAGCAGCTGGGCGCCGATCAGGATCACCAATGGCCCGCTGATTGCGCCGCCGACGCCCGGGATCGGGATCAGCGCGGGCAGGGTGGACACGAACAGCAGCATCCCGAACGAGCGTTTGCCCAGGCCGGTGAACACGTCGCCGAGTTTCACTATGTCCTCGGGGTCGCCCGTCGCGAACGCGTCAAGCAAGGCGCGGGTGCCGGACTCGGGTGGCCTTGGCTCAGTCGCTGGGGTCATTGCTATCGGCATCGACATGCGTTGGGCGCGGCTGCAACAGCAACTTGTCGATGCGCGGGCCGTCCAGGTCGACCACCTCGATGCGCCAGAGGCTCCAGTCGAAATACTCGCCGACCTGTGGAATCCGGCCGAAGTGCGCAATCACCATACCGGCCGCGGTATGGAAATCGTGCTCATCCTCGTCTGGCAAGCGGTTGCCACCGACCAGCTCGCGCAGGTCCTCAACGTGCAGGGAACCGTCGAGCAGGTACGAGCCATCCTCGCGCTGGATCACCGGCGCGTCCTCGGGCACCGAGTCGGAGGACTGGATGCGACCAATCACCGCGCCCATCAGGTCGTTGACCGTGATCAAGCCGGCGACATCGCCGTACTCGTCGACCACCAGCGCCAGCGATTGCTGCTCCTCGCGGAAGATTTCCAGCAGTTTCAGCGCGTGGGTGGATTCGGACACGAACACGGCCTCTCGCAGGCGTCCGAACAGGTCGGGAACCGCCTTGCCCATGTCCTCCAGCAACGACTTGGCCTCCAGCACCCCGAGCACCTCGCGGTCGTTGCCGCGATACACCGGGAAGCGCGAGTAAGGACTCTCGCGCATCGTCGCCAGGTTGTCCTCGATCGACGCGTTGGCATCGAGCCAGGTAATCCGCATGCGCGGGGTCATCAGGCTGTCGGTGGTGCGATCGCCAAGACCGAGCACGCGGTGCATCATCTTGCGTTCGTCGGCGTCGATCACGCCCTGCTCATGGCTTTCACTGACGAGCATGCGGATCTCCTCCTCGGTCACGTTGGAGGCGACGGTGTCGTGAAGCCGCAGCAGCTTCAGCAGGCTGCGGGTACTCATCGACAGCAACCACACGGCCGGGGTCGCGACCCGCGAGACCCACTGCATCGGCAGCGCGATGACGCTGGCCAGCTTTTCCGGCGCCAGCAACGCCAGCCGCTTGGGCAGCAATTCGCCCAGCACGATGGTGAGGTAGGTGATCAGGCTGACCGCGATCACCAGGCCGACCGGGCTGGCGTAGGTGCCCAGCACCGGCACCGCGGTGGCCAGCCAGGCACCGATGGAGGCGCCGATGGCATCGCCACCGAACATGCCGGTCAGGATGCCGATCAGGGTGATACCCACCTGGACGGTGGAAAGGAAGCGCTCCGGGTGCTCGGCCAGTTCCAGCGCCTTGCGCGAGTTGACGCTGGTGGCGGCGAGTTGCCTGAGCCTCGCCTTGCGCGAGGTCACCACGGCCATTTCCGACATCGCGAAGAAGGCGTTGAACGCGATCAGCACGAGTACGACGATCAATTCGAACATGGGGGTTGCCCTCCTGTCGCCGACAATGTCGCTGAAGACAGAACGGGGCCCGGCGCAGGTGGGGGTTTAGGGTCGTCGTCCATTGAGCGTTTGCTGAGCCGTGAAACAGCGGCCGATATTAGCAGGGGCGTGAAGCGGGCCTTTGTGAAGCGGGCCTCCGTGCAGGTGCGCAGGGCTTGTCGCGGCCTGCGAAACTGTCATCAAACCGTGACTGCAGACCGGCCGCCTCGTAGCGCGGGCACTCGACGGCGGGTTCGATGGGGTTGAACACCGCCCTGCGTATCAGCCGGGCTCAGGCCTTAGAGCAGATCACCGCCCGCCGACATCATCCGTTCCATCCGGTCGCCGAGGCCGCCGATCTCCAGCACCAGCCGGTCGATCTCGGCACCGTCGAGGCCGTCGTATGGCCGGTTCTCACACAGTTGCAGGTAGGGCACGCCGTCGAGGTCGCCGATCGCCATGTAGCCGACCCGGCTCTGCCAGTTGAACACCAGCGCGCGCCGCGCATCCAGGCCGGTGGTCGGCGCCACCGCGGTGCTCACGCGCAGGTAGGGCCGGCCGTCGTCGTCGTCAAGCTCCGACAGGAAGATCGCCTGGTGACGCGTGCCCTGGTCGAGCGAGAGTTCGATGCAGATGACCTCTTGGTCCTGCATCCTGACGTGGAACCCGGCGGTCTTGATATGACGGCGGATCGATTCGAAATTGCGCACGGGCGGCTCCATTCGCAGGGCGGGTGGCTATGCTACCGCGATGCACAGTGATGCCGACAACGACATCGACGCCAAGGCCGACCCGCAGGTCGTCGCAGATCGGATTCTCGCCGCGGTTAGGGCGATTCCGCGCGGCCAGGTCGCGGGTTACGGCGAAGTGGCCCGCCGCGCTGGATTGCCCGGACGGGCACGATTGGTGGCGCGGCTGCTGAGCCACAACCAAGATGCCACGCTGCCCTGGCACCGCGTGCTGCGCTCCGACGGGCGGGTGGCGCTGGGGGACGGATCGGCCGGGTTTCTGGAACAGTGCGAGCGGTTGCGCGCCGAAGGCGTACGGGTCGAAGCAGGCCTGGTGCGCGGCCTGCGCGCGGCGGCGACGCTGGACGAGCAGGTGTGGGGATTGCCGTACTAGCGTGCATGGGGTTTTCGCCTGTCATCGCGGCGAATCCCGCCCGTCATCCCAGCGAACACTGGGCTCCATTTGGACTTTGCGGCTGGCACGCCAAGGCCGGGATCGTGCGCCGCCATCCGGGAGGGCATTCATGATCAAGGTGGATGCCAGCGTTCGCTGGCATGACGGGCGTGGAGATGCGTCGAAGGGTGAAGGGCGTATCGGCTTCTACCGCATGCGGGCATCGCAGCGCCGGATGTGAATCACGGATTCGGCGGGCAACCGCTACCATTGCCCGATCCCCGAAGGAGTCGCGATGTTTTCCAACCTGCCGCCCGTGGTCCGGGCCCTGCTGATCGTCAATGGACTGGTTTTCCTACTGCAACTCGGACTCGGCGACCGCACGCTGGCGCCGTTCATGCTGTGGCCGCTCGGCAGCGGCGGGGATCCGACCGGGGTGGGCGGATTCATGCCCTGGCAGTTGGTCACGTACGCGTTCATGCATGGCGACTTCGTCCACCTGCTGTTCAACATGGTGGCACTGTTGATGTTCGGCTCGCAGATCGAGCACACCTGGGGCGAGCGCCGGTTCCTGACGTTCTATGCCGTGTGCGTGGTCGGCGCCGCTGTCTGCCAGCTGGCGGTGGGTGCGTGGACGATGGCGCAGGGCGGTAATGCGTACCCGACGGTGGGCGCCTCCGGCGGGGTGTTTGGCCTGTTGCTGGCCTACGGCATGCTGTTTCCGCAGCAGCGGGTGATGCTGCTGATCCCGCCGATTCCGATGAAGGCGCGCACGCTGGTGATCGTCTACGGCGCGATCGCGTTGCTGCTGGGCTTCACCGGCTGGCAGCCGGGCGTGGCGCATTTCGCCCATCTGGGCGGGATGCTGTTCGGCTGGCTGCTGATCCGTTACTGGCGCGGGCAACCGCCGTTCGGCCGGCGCGGACCGCCGCGGCCGCGGGTGGTGCGTTGAGAGCGGTCGTACTGACCGAGCGTAGAGCCGAGCTTGCTCGGCTGCTTTCAAACCGAGAGTAAGCCGAGCAAGCTTGGCTCTACAAAACAGCAACGGCACGGACCCTCTCCGTCGTTGCTGTTGGGCGTGTCGCTTTCGCTGACTGACCGTCAGCGCCAGATCACGATCCGCTCGTCGTCCTTGAGCTGCATTGCCGCGTCGGCCTTGCAGTCGAAGGTCTCGGCAAACGCGGCCTGGTTCATCAGGGGACCGTTGGTGCGCCACAGGCCGGGCGAGTGCACGCTGGTGGCCAGGCGGCGGGTGGCCATCTCGCTGCTCATCTGCTGCGGCCACAGGCTGGCCCAACCCTTGAAAAACGCTTCCTTCGATTCCTGGGTCGCTTCCGGCAACGCAATGCGATAGGCCGACCATGCTAGTTCGATACCCACGAAATCGGCGATGTTCTCGTCGCGGGTCTGGCTGCCGTTGAGCTTGATGCCGGTCAGCACCGGGTAGTCGTGTTGCCCGTACTGCGCGGCGACGCGGTTGCCGAGGGCTTCCCAGGCGCCGGCTTCGCCGGTGCTCCACCAGTCGCGCAATTGCTGACGGGAATCGACCAGACGGCCGCGGATGTCGAAGCCGTGGCTGAGTTCATGACCGACCAGTGCGCCGAACGCGCCGTATTGCGCCGACGCCTCCTTGTTCAGATCCAGTACCGGCGGTTGCAGCATCGCCGCGGTGACGATCAGGCGGTTCTGGGTGATGTCATAGGCCAGCGCCGGGTGTTGCGGCAGCACGTCCCAGCGGCGGTTTGCGTTGCCCTGGCCGATACGCTTCATTTCCTCACGGTGGTGCCAGGTCGAGGCGATCAGCATGTTGCTGCCGAAACTGCCGCGGCCCATCGGCTGCACGGTGTAGTCGAGGTCGCGGCTTGGGGTGCCTATCTCGATCTTCAGCGCATCCAGCTTGGCCTTGGCTTCGGTCCTGGCCGTCGCGCTCAGGCGGGTGTCGCGTTCGATCGCGGCACCCAGGGCGGTGCGTACCTGGGTGGCGATCTCGGTCGCGCGTGCCTTGCTGGCGTTGGGCAGGTAGCGGGCGGCGTACTCGCGGCCGATCATCGGCCCGGCGGCGAGGTTGATCGCATCCAGGACCATGTCGGCGCGCACCGGGGGAGTGGTCTGGCCGGCCAGCACGCGACCGCGGAAATCGAAGCTGGCGTCTCGCCACGGCTTGGCCAGGTACGGCGCCATCGCATCGCCGATGCGCCAGCGCAGGTAGGCCTTCCATTGCGCCGGCTCAAGGCCGCCGACGAGGTTGTCGAGTTCGGTGAACAGTGCGGGCTGGGCGATAGACACGCTGTCGTCGCTGACGCCCTGCGCCTTGAGGAACTCGACCAGCTTCAACTGCCTGAACTGCGTGTCCAGCTGCGCCACCGGCACCGCGGCGTAGTTGTTGCGTGGGTCGCGCATCAAGGTCAGCGGCCGTGAGGCCATCGCGATGCGGGTTTCCAGATCGATCACCAGTTGCGCTTCGGCGGCGAGATCTTTCTGCGCGGTGCCGGTCAGCGCGAGGATCTTCTGCACGTAGCCGTTGTACTGGCCAAGCAGGTTGCGCGTGGCGGTGTCGGTGCGGGTGTAATAGGCCGGGTCGGGCAGGCCCAGGCCACCCTGGCTGAAGTAGCCGATGTGGCGGTTGAGGTTGCTCAGGTCGATGTCGGCGCTGAAATTGAAGGCGACCGGGATGCCGACCTGATGCAGCGCGGCGATCGCCGGCGCAATGTCCCTGGCACGGCGGATCGCGGCCACGCGCTCCAGCAGCGGCGCGATCGGCTGCGCGCCGTCGCGTTCGACCGCGGCCAGGTCGAGGCCACTGGCCCAGAAGTCGCCGAGCAGTGTCTGCACACCGCCCTGCGGCGACTGCATCGCGCCGTTGAGCAGTTCGACCTGCTGCTGACGCGCCCGGCTGCCCAGTTGTTCCAGCGCCGACACCGAGCCGGCACCGGGCATCAGCATGTTCGCGTTCAGCCAGTCGTTGTTGGCGAATGCGTAGAAGTTGCTGCAGGCGGTGGGCGCAGACGGGGTCTGGGCGGCTGTGGTAATGGATTGGGCCTCGGCATCGGGCGCGGCGAAACCGGCGATCAGGCTCAGGGCAAGCGCGCAGGCGAGGGGGCGTAGGGCGTGGTGACGGGGCATTGCGAATTCCGATCCGGAGGACCGCGCGAGTCTAACAAGCGCTTCCGGGATCGCATGAACGTGGCCGGCAATTTCGTGAACGATGGTTCCGAAAGTACTCCAGCGTTCGTCGGCCTCTCTGACCCGGCAGGGCTGGGGAGATTCGTGCTTGATCGCATGCGCCAGGAACAGAAAAGCCCGGGGTCGCCCGGGCTTTTCCGTCACGCATGGATCAAGCCTTGATGCATCAGGCATTCATGCATCAGGCCATCACCAGATCACGATCCGGTTGTCATCGCGCACCATCGCCTGGCCCGGCTGGCACGAATACGCCGCGGCGAACGCCGGCAGGTTCGACGGGGCACCCATTGCGCGGAAATTCGCCGGCGCGTGCGAATCCGTCGCCAGCCGCACGCTGAGTTCCTCGTCGGTGAAGTTGCGGCGCCACACGGTGGCCCAGTTGGCGAAGAAACGCTGGTCGCGGCTCATGCCTTCGGTCATCGGGTCGGGCCTGTTTGTGGTCGCGGCCTTCATTGCATCGAACGACACCGCCAGGCCGCCGAGGTCGGCGATGTTCTCGCCCAGGGTCAGCTTGCCGTCGACGAATTTTCCAGGTGCGGCTTCGTACTTGTTGAACTGGCCGATCAACTGGTCGGTGAGTTGCTTGAAGCCGCTGGCGTCCGAGGCGGTCCACCAGTTCTCGAAGTTGCCGGTCGGCCCGAAGCGGCTGCCCTGGTCGTCGTAGCCATGGATCATCTCGTGGCCGATCACCGCGCCGATGCCACCGTAATTGAGCGCGTCGTCGGCTTCCGGATCGAAGAACGGCGGCTGCAGGATCGCGGCCGGGAACACGATCTCGTTGGCGCTGGAGCGGTAATACGCATTCACCGTCTGCGGGCTCATGCCCCACTCGGTGCGGTCGACCGGCTGGCCGATCTTGCCGGTGTTCCACTTGTAGTTGAATTCATTCGCGGCCAGCACGTTGCCGATGTAGCTGTCGCGCGCGGTTTCCAGGCCGGCCCAGTCCCGCCACTTGTCCGGGTAGCCGATCTTGGGAGTGAAACTGGCCCACTTCTCCATCGCCTTGCCCTTGGTCTCGTCGCCCATCCACTCGAGGTTCTCGAGCCGCCGCTTGAGCGCGTCGCTGAGGTTCTTGACCAGCACTTCCATGCGCGCCTTGGACTCGGCCGGGAAGGCGACATCGACATACATCTGCCCCAGTGCTTCGCCGGTCTGGCTGCCGATGGTGCCCAGGGTGCGCTTCCAGCGCGGCTGGATTTCCTTCTGCCCGCGCAGGGTCTTGCCGTAGAACGCGTAGTTCTGCTGCACGAACGCATCGGAGAGGAACGGCGAGGCACGGTCGAGCGTGCGGAAGCGCAGGTAGCTTTGCCACTGCGCGACCGGCACCTGGGTCAGCATCTGGCTGACTTCCTGATGGAACGCCGGGATCGCCAGCGAGAACATCTTCGGCGCGGCGACATCCTGCGAATCGAAGAAGCTGGTCCACGAAAAGTTCGGCGTCATCTTGTCGGCCTCGGCGAGTGACACCGGGTTGTAGCGCAGCTCGGCATCGCGCGACAGCTCCACGCGCGACTTGGACGCGGCGGCCAGGCGTTTTTCCAGCGCGACCACGCCCGCGGCCTGCGTCGTCGCGTCAGCCGCCGGCACTCCGGACAACTCCAGCAGCCTGGCGGCGTGCGCCTGGTAGGCGGCCAGTTCGTCGGCCTTGTCGGGGTCGGTGTAATACGTCTTGTCCGGCAGGCCCAGGCCGCCCTGCATCGCGTAGGCGATGTTGGTGGCCGAATCCTTGAAGTCCGGGCCAGCGTAGAAGCCGAACAGCACGTTGTCGCCGGTGCTGGCGCTGCTGCGCAGGTAGGCGGCCAGCGACTCGGGACTGTCGATCGCGGCTATCGCGTCCAGGCGCGGTTGCAGCGGGGTCAGGCCCTGCTGGTTGGCGACGGCTTCGTTCATGCCGGTGGCCCAGAGGTCGCCGACGATCTTCTCCACGCCGGTGGCATTGCCCATCGTTGCAGCCTGTTCGGCGAGCTGGCGCTGGATCGCGTTGGAACGCTCGTCGAGCATTTCGAACGCGCCCCACGAAGTGCGATCGCTGGGGATATCGTTGGCGGCGAGCCACTTGCCGTTGATGTGGTTGCCGAAGTCGGTGCAGGCGTCGATGGCGGGATCGATGTCACTCTGCGCGAAGCGGTTCATCGGCGGCAGGTTGCTTTCATCGATGGTGAAATGTGCTTCTGCCGCCGGTGCGGGCGCGGCTGTGGTGTCGGTGGCGGCGTCCTGCCGGTTGCAGCCGGCCACGACGGTGGCGATGGCGAGGGACAGCAACAGGATGTGCGGTTTGGTCACGGGGAACTCCGGCCAGGCATGGGGACGGGGTGGGACGACCACCCGGGCAGCCCCTCAAATCCGGGGCACCGGTCACCTTAGCGGCGATCCGGCGGGGCAGGGGGTGTCGAAGGTCATGGTGTTCACCGTTCGTAATCAGTCCTGTGACGAAGACCCGGCGACGTCCCTCAACGATCGGGAACACACCGTGCTTGTGCTGCCGGCGATGTCCGCAGCAAGACTGAACAGGCGCAGCCGTTACCTGTGCGTCGCTGGCAAGCAAGGCCACTTTCGGGTAAAGTCCGCCCGGTTCAGCGCACGGCTGCCTACGTTTCCCAGGTTGCCCGCCGCATCGCACCGAGTCATTGACTCGCCGATCCGGCTTTTATCCAGCCACGTCTTTCGTCGCGCCGACACGGTCCGGAGCATCCGGTACCGCACAAATCAGATACTCGCAGCGCGGTTCAAGGGAACGCTGGGGTTATCACACGATCGTCCTGATGAAGCCCCACACGTTCGCGTGCGGTGGCAAGTGCCGGACATTCGTGGACCACCGGAGTTACAACATGTCTTTTGAATCCGGCTCTTTCGAGAGCCTCGGGCTTGCGCCCGCGTTGCTGCGCGCCCTTGCCGAGCAGAACTACAACACCCCGACCCCGATCCAGACCCAGGCGATCCCGCTGGCGATGGCGGGCCACGATCTGCTGGGTGGCGCCCAGACCGGCACCGGCAAGACCGCCGCGTTCGGACTGCCGCTGCTCAACCACCTGTCCAAGCTCACCGCCGCCAACGGCCCGCGCAAACCGCGCGCATTGGTGCTGGTGCCGACCCGCGAGCTCGCGGTGCAGGTCAACGACAGCCTGCGCGGTTACGCCAAGCACCTGCGCCTGAATATCTGCGCGATCTACGGCGGCGCCGGCATGAGCCCGCAGGTCGACACACTGCGTCGCGGCGTCGACGTGCTGGTGGCCACCCCGGGCCGGCTGATCGACCACATGGAACGCGGCACCGCCAAGCTCGACGCGATCGAAGTGCTGGTGCTGGACGAAGCCGACCGCATGCTCGACATGGGTTTCCTGCCGGCGATCAAGCGCATCCTCGCGCGGGTGCCTCAGGACCGCCAGACGATGCTGTTTTCGGCCACGTTCGAAGCCCAGCTCAAGCAGCTCGCGCTGCAGTTCATGCGCAACCCGCAGCAGGTGCAGGTGGCGGCGCAGAACGTCATCATCGACACCATTTCGCACCGCGCGCATCCGGTCGATGGCGGCCGCAAGCGCGATCTGCTGATCGAGATCATCGCCGCACGACCCAACGACCAGGTGCTGGTGTTCGGCCGTACCAAGCACGGCTGCAACCGTCTGTCCGAGCAGCTCGAAGCCGCCGGCCTGAAGTCGGTGGCGATCCATGGCAACAAGAGCCAGGCCCAGCGCCAGAAAGCCCTGCGCGACTTCAAGTCGAACAAGGCCCGCGTGCTGGTCGCCACCGACGTCGCCGCGCGCGGTCTGGACATTCCCGACCTGCCGCTGGTGATCAACTTCGACCTGCCGATGGTCGCGGAAGACTACGTGCACCGCATCGGCCGCACCGGTCGCAACGGTGCCACGGGTGAAGCGCTGTCGCTGGTATCGCCGGACGAAGGCGGCCTGCTGCGGCAGATCCAGCGCATCCTCAAGGAAGATATCCAGATGGTGAGCGTGGCCGGCTACGAGCCGAGCCGCCCGATCCGCATGGGTTCGGATGCTCCCGGCGCTCGTGGTGCCAACCCGCGCGGCGCCAACCCCCGCGCGCCCGACAAC
>JALZKJ010000027.1 GCA_030859305.1 Pseudomonadota bacterium
CTGCTAGACCGCGCCGCCATCGACGAACAGAACGCGCGCCTGCTGCGCCTGGACGATTCCATGCACGATCTGCGCGCACTGCCTGCGACGTTGCCGAGCGCGCAGGTGGCGGGCTGGATCGAAGACCTGTCGACGCGTCCGCAGAACCCCCGTTTCGATGTCGAGGGTCGGCCGGTATCCGACACCACGCTCGACGCACTGGTCGACAACCTCGCGCTCGACGCGATTGCCGACCAGCAGGCGACGCGCCACGGCCTGGTCGTCCATCGCGCCGACCTGCGGACTTTCCCCACCGCACTGCGCGTGTTCAGCACGCCGGGCGAAACCGACATCGACCGCTTCCAGGAAAGCGCGCTGTTCCCGGGCACGCCGGTGGTGATCACGCATGAAAGCGCCGACGGCGACTGGTGGTTCGTGGTCAGCCCGCGCTATGCGGCCTGGATCGAGAAGCGGCATGTCGCCGAAGGTGCGAAGGACGCGGTATTCGGCTACGTCGACAAGACTCCGTACCGCATTGTCACCGGTGCCAGGGAGCGTACCGTGTTCACCCGCGAGCAACCGGCGGTGTCGGAACTGCAGCTCGACATGGGCGTGCGCGTGCCGGTGCTGGCCGACCGTCCGGCCGGCGAGCTCGTGAACGGCCAGCATCCCTACACCGCGCACGTGGTCGAACTGCCGATGCGCGGTGACGATGGCGCCCTGTGGTTCAGTCCCGTGCTGCTGCCGAGAATCGCCGACAGCGAAGTCGACTATCTGCCGCTGACGCCGATCAATCTGATCGCACAGAGCTTCAAATTCCTTGGCGAACGCTACGGCTGGGGCCACGCGTACAACGGCCGCGACTGCAGTGGTTTCGTCTCCGAGATCTACCGCAGCATGGGCGTGCAGCTGCCGCGCAACACCAGCGACCAGGCGGTGAGTCCGGCGCTGGATCACACAGTATTTGCCAAGGCGCCGGGCGGGGCGGCGCGCGAATCGGCCGTCGCCGCACTGCAGGTCGGCGACATGGTCTACATTCCCGGCCACGTGATGATGGTGATCGGCCATGTCGACGACGCGCCCTACGTGATCCACGACATCAACGGCGGCAGCTATCTGGGCGCGGATGGCGAGATGATCGGCATGGGTCTCAACGGGGTGGTGGTGACGCCGCTGCTGTCATTGATGCTCAACCCGCGCGAGCGTTACGTCGACCGCATGACCAGCGTGGTGCGCATCCGCAATGCGGCCACGTCCGTCACTGCCGCGCCTTGACTTAAAAAAACGAACGAGCGACGGACTTGCATGAAGATCATTCAATGAAAACAACTCCATGAAGATCATTCCATGAAGATCAGCGACGTCCAGTTCGGCATGCTGCGCGTCCCGTTGAAGACGCCGTTCAAGACCGCGTTGCGCACCGTCGACACGGTCGAGGACATCGTGGTGATGCTGCACACCGACACCGGTCACGTCGGTTACGGCGAGGCGCCGGCGACCGCGGTGATCACCGGCGACACCCACGGCTCGATCGTAGAGGCGATCCGCCACTACATCAGCCCGCGCCTGATCGGCGAGGAGATCGCCGACCTCAACCGCCTCACCGGGTTGATCCAGGCGTCGATGGAAAGAAACACCAGCGCCAAGGCCGCGGTCGAGATCGCGGTCTACGACCTGTTCGCCCAGCTCTACGGCGCGCCGCTGTACAAGCTGCTCGGCGGCGGCGACCCGGTCATCACCACCGACATCACCATCAGCGTCGACACCATCGACAAGATGGTGGCCGACTCGATCAACGCGGTGGAACGCGGTTTCGAGTCGCTGAAGGTCAAGGTCGGCAAGGACATCGGCGTCGACGTCGAGCGCATCAAGGCGATCCATGCCGCGGTCGAGAATCGCGCGCTGCTGCGGCTGGACGCCAACCAGGCCTGGACCGCAAAGCAGGCGGTGTATGCGATCCAGACCCTGGAGAACGCCGGAGTGAAGCTCGAACTGGTCGAACAGCCGGTCAAGGCCAACGACCTGCAGGGCATGCGCTACGTCACCGAGCGCGTGCACACGCCGATCATGGCCGACGAGAGCGTGTTCGGGCCGATGGAGGTGATCGAGTTGATCCGCCTGCGCGCGGCCGACATCATCAACATCAAGCTCATGAAGACCGGAGGCATATCGAATGCCATACGGATCGCTGACATCGCCGCGATGCACGGCGTCGAATGCATGATCGGCTGCATGCTCGAGACCAGCATCAGCGTGGCCGCCGCCGTGCACGTGGCGGTGGCCAAGAGCAACGCGATCACCAGGATCGACCTGGACGGGCCGTCGCTGTGCCGGTTCGACCCGGTCGATGGCGGGGTGATCTTCAACGAGTCCGAGATCTCGATCACCGATGCGCCCGGGCTGGGCATCCGCGAGATCCGCGGGCTGGAACCGTTGGCGTTCTGACATGCAACAACGTTGCTTGCCTGCAGAGCAAGAGCAGATCCCCCTGCCCTTTTTTTCAAGGAAGGAGAAGCCAAACCGTCATTCATTCGCCAACCATTCTTTCTGGACTGTCGACATGCCATTTCAAAAATCCCTGCCAATCGTTCGCATCCGACTCCTGCTGGCATTGGTCGTCATCGTCCTGGCCAGCTGCACCCACCGCCGCAGCGACGAGGTGGATCTGCAGCGCTGGGCCGGCGCCCGACAACTCGTGCTGGTGACCGTGCCCGACTGGGACAGCGCTGGCGGCACCCTGCGCGGCTACCAGCGCGACGCCAGCGGCTGGCGCGCGATCGGTGATCCGCAACCCGTCACCATCGGCCGCACCGGCGCCGCCTGGGGTCTGGGACTGCACGACGCGCAGCCGGGCGGCCCGGTAAAGCGCGAAGGCGACGGGCGCGCGCCGGCCGGCGTGTTCGCGATCGGCACGGCGTTCGGTTATGCCGCCACCGCCGCGACCAAACTGCCCTACGCGGCCATGCAGGCGTCGTATTACTGCATCGATGTCAACGATTCGCCGCTGTACAACCAGATCGTCGATGCACGCGTGGTCGGGCAGGACGCGGTCGAAGGTTCCACCGAACCGATGCGCCGCGACATCCACGCAGGCGGTGACCAGCGCTACCGGCTGGGCTTCGTGATCGAACACAACCCCCAGGCGCAACCGGCCGGCGGCAGCTGCATCTTTGCGCATCTATGGAAGTCGCCCGACGATGCCACCGCGGGTTGCACTGCGATGGATCCTGCGGCGATGGACGCCTTGCTGGCGTGGCTGCGACCGGAGCAACGGCCGGTATTCGTGCTGTTGCCGGAACAGGAATACGAACGGCTGAAGATCTCATGGCAGCTGCCGCTGTCACCGCTCTGATCGACCACCATGCTTCGAATGCAACGCGTCCGGAAACCACGCCCGAACCCCGTAGAGCTGAGCTTGCTCGGCTGTGCCTCCCGTCGAACAAAAGCGGAGCAAGCTCCGCTCTACGTGGTAGCGCCTTGCAGATTCGCCCTCCATCATGAGATTCCTGCATGACGATGACTTCCCGCATCCTGCTCGCCCTTGCCGCCGGCGCGCTGATCGGCCTGACGCTGGCTTGGCTGGATCCTCCGCTGGCGGTTCGCGTCGCCGATGCGGTACAGCCGGTCGGCAAGCTGTGGCTGAACGCGTTGCAGATGACCGTGGTGCCGCTGGTGCTGGCGCTGGTGGTGATCGGCGTTACCACCACCAGCGACGCCGCCGCGTCCGGGCGCACCGCGCGGCGCGCGATCGGGGTGTTCATCGTGCTGCTGAGCGGCTCGGCGCTGTTCGCCGCGATCGCCGCGCCGTTGCTGCTGTCGGCGGTGCCAGTCGATCCGACACTCAGCGCCGCACTGGGCACGTCGGTGGCCGCCGAGGGCACGCAGACCACAGCGACCGGCTGGGCGGAGTCGCTCACCAGCATCATCCCCAGCAACGCGATCATGGCCGCCGCGCAGAGCGCGATGCTGCCGCTGGTGGTGTTCGCTCTGTTCTTCGGCTTCGCGCTGACCCGGATCCAGCCGATCCGGCGCACGCAGATCGTCGAGTTCCTGCAGGCGA
Organism: Pseudomonadota bacterium; assembly: GCA_030859305.1. Classification (GTDB taxonomy): domain Bacteria; phylum Pseudomonadota; class Gammaproteobacteria; order Xanthomonadales; family Xanthomonadaceae; genus Lysobacter_K. The sequence goes on from JALZKJ010000027.1 coordinate 4,040, forward strand.
TCGCCGACACCATGATCGTGATCGTGCAATGGGTGCTGTGGGCGGCACCGCTGGGCGTGTTCGCGCTGATCCTGGCGGTGTGCGCCCGGGCCGGGCTCAGCGTGCTCAGCGCGCTGGGCATCTACATCGTGCTGCAGTGCGCGCTGTACCTGGCGGTGACGCTGATGATGATGCTGGTCGCTGTGACCTGGGGCGGCGAATCGATCCGACGTTTCGCCGCGGCGATAGTGCCGGCGCAGGTGGTCGCGGCGAGCACCCAGTCCTCGCTGGCCTCGTTGCCGGCGATGCTCGACAGCGCGCAGCGCCGGCTGGGTTATTCGCCGCAGGTGACCGCGCTGGTGCTGCCGATGGCGGTGTCGCTGTTCCGCATCACCAGCCCGGTGCAATACATCAGCGCCGCCGCGTTCATCGCCTGGGCGTACGGCATCGACCTCAGCGCCACGCAGTTGGCGACCGGCGCGGCGCTGGCGGTGGTGATCAGCCTGGGGTCGGTCGGCCTGCCGGGCCAGGTCAGCTTCATGGCGACCAACCTGCCGGTAAGCCAGGCGATGGGGCTGCCGGTGGCGCCGCTGGGACTGTTGCTGGCGGTGGACACGATTCCGGACATGTTCGCCACGGTCGGCAATGTCACCGCCGACCTCACCGCCACCAGCGTGGTGGCGAGGCGCACGCCGCACGTCTCCTCGGCCGCGCTGACGGATCCGTAGGCGCGCAGATCTCCGGCGCCGACCGTGAGCGCCTGAGGGCTTTGGGTTTCATCGCCAGCAGCGGCGGTGTCGCCCGCCAGACCCGGCTCGGCGCCGGCTTCGTGCGCGCCGGCGATGCCGTCGATGCCTTGCCGACCGTGACCCGCAGCGCGTCGAGGATCACTGCCACCGACGGCGTGGTGCTGCTGGATGATGCCACCGGCGCGCCGATGACGGTGTGGCGCGCGCAACGGCGCGGCCGCATTGGCGTGTCGACCCTGGCCGACAGCTACCGGCTGGTGCTGGCCGGCCGCGATGACGCGCATGGCGAAGTGTGGAGTCGCAGCTTCACTGCGCTGGCGCGTGCCGGCGCCCCGCGCAACGACGCGACCATTCCCGCCGCGATGCACGCGCAACAACGCGCCGCGCTGTGTGGCATCGACGATGCCGCGCAGGTCGTTCAGCCCGACGGTGGTGAAGTCCTGCTGCATGTCGATCCGGCCAGCGGGACGGATCGCTGTGCCGGATTCTGGCCTGAAACCGCGGGTTGGCATGCGCTGCGCACCGGCGACGATTCGATTCCGTTATTCGTCCGCGACCCCGGCCAATCAACGGGACTGCAGGCGCAGGCCGTGCACGAGGCCACCCGCGCTCTCGCGGCCGGCCCCGAGGCGCACAAGGGCGACCTGCGCGCGACGCAGGCAGGGCCGCGCTGGCCGTGGTTCCTAGCCTGGCTGCTGATCACGACTGCCGGCTGGTGGTTCGAACGCACGCGACTGGGACTTGCCTCGGGGGGCGCCCGGGAGCAGCGGAGCAAGCTCCGCTCTACGCACCACATCGACCTCGAGTCGATCGCCTGCCATCGACTGAATCCCGACCGGGCGGGCGTTTGTGCGAAAATCGCCGCCTTCAGGCCCCGTAGCTCAGCTGGATAGAGCGGTCCCCTCCTAAGGGACAGGTCGTGCGTTCGAATCGCGCCGGGGTCACCATCATTTGTCGCGCCGGGTTTACTTGTCGCGCATCCATGCACAGGAGCCCGGCCATCCGTGGCCGGACTCCTCGATGCTCGTCGCTTCGGGCGGCCTTCGTCTCGTCTTCAGGAGTTCTCATGACCCACCCCATCCTCACCGCGCTCGGCCTGACCGGCACCGAATCAGGCACCTTCCTCGGCCATGGTCAATGGGCCGGGACGAGCGATGCCGGCATCCTGGAGCCGGTCAACCCGACCGATGGCGAGGTTCTGGCGCGGGTCAATGCATCGTCGCAGGCCGATTACGACACCATTGTCGAGCGCGCCCAGGCCGCCTTCCAGGGCTGGCGCACCACCCCGGCGCCACGCCGCGGCGAGGCGATCCGCCTGTGCGCCGACGCGCTGCGCACGCACAAGGACGCGCTGGGTTCGCTGGTCGCGCTGGAAATGGGCAAGTCCAAGCCCGAGGGCGACGGCGAGGTGCAGGAGATGATCGACATCGGCGAATTCGCGGTCGGCCTGTCGCGCCAGTTGTACGGCCTGACCATGCATTCCGAGCGCCCCGGCCACCGCATGTACGAGCAGTGGCACCCGCTAGGCATCGTCGGAGTGATTTCCGCGTTCAACTTCCCGGTCGCGGTGTGGGCCTGGAACAGCTTCATCGCGGCGATCTGCGGCAACATCACGATCTGGAAGCCGTCGCCGAAGACCCCGTTGTCGGCGATCGCCTCTATGAAGATCTGCAACGAGGCGCTGAAGAAGGCCGGTTTCCCGGACATCTTCTTCCTGTTCAATGACGCTGGCACCGAGCTGGCCTCGACCTTCGTCGACGACAGGCGCATCGCGCTGGTCAGCTTCACCGGCTCGACCAAAGTCGGCCGCCAGGTCGGCGAGCGCGTCGCGCGGCGCATGGGCCGGTCCCTGCTGGAACTGGGCGGCAACAACGCGATGATCGTCGACGCGACCGCCGACCTGAAGCTGGCGATCCCGGCGATTGTGTTCGGCGCGGTCGGCACCGCCGGGCAGCGCTGCACCAGCACCCGCCGCGTGTTCATCCACGAGTCGATCCATGATGACGTGCTGGCCAAACTGGTCGCGGCATACCAGCAGGTCGAGAAGAAGATCGGCGACCCGACCGATCCGGCCAACCTGATGGGCCCGCTCAACAGCCCGGACGCGGTGCAGGGCTACCTCGACGCGATCGCCACGGCCAAGGCGGCCGGTGGCAAGGTCGCGACCGGCGGCGCCGTGGTCGAGCGCAAGGGCAACTTCGTGCTGCCGACGATCATTACCGGCCTGTCCAACGACGCCGAAGTCGTGCAGACCGAAACCTTCGCGCCGATCCTGTACGTGATGAAGTACGCCAAGCTCGAAGACGCGATCGCGATGCAGAACGCAGTGCCGCAGGGACTGTCGTCGGCGATCTTCACCGAGAGCCTGAAGGCCGCGGAAGCTTTCCTCGCCGCCAGTGGTTCCGACTGCGGCATCGCCAACGTCAACATCGGCACCTCGGGTGCGGAGATCGGCGGCGCGTTCGGTGGCGAAAAGGACACCGGCGGCGGTCGCGAGTCGGGATCCGATTCGTGGCGTGCGTATATGCGCCGGCAGACCAACACGATCAACTACTCCGATTCGCTGCCGCTGGCGCAGGGCATCAAGTTCGATCTCTAGGAGACTTATTCGCCCTGCAAGCAACAGCACGCGCTGCATCCGTTCTCGAACCGGAGCCGACATGAACGTCCCTGCCCCACGCACCAGCGCCCTCGCCATCGTCAGCCTGGTCTTCGGCATCCTGTCGTGGTTCGCACTGCCACTGGTAGGCGCGGTCGTCGCGGTGATCACCGGGCATCTGGCTCGCGGCGAGATCCGCCGCGCTGCCGGCGCGCTGGAAGGCGACGGCATGGCGGTCGCCGGTCTGGTGCTGGGTTGGACCAACCTGATCGTCGGGCTGGTGGCGTTGCTGATTTTCCTGTTCGTGTTCGGCGGCATCGCCTGGCTGACCTGGCTGGCGCACTGACCGCATGTACTCCTTCGCCCGCCCCTTCCTGTTCAACCTCGACGCCGAACGCGCACACCGGCTGGGTCTGCGCGCGCTCGAAGCCGCCTATCGCAGTGGCTTGAATCCGCTGGTGACGGGCAAGTCCGAACCATTGCCGACCAAGGTGTTCGGGCTGACGTTCCCGAACCCGGTGGGCCTCGCGGCAGGGCTCGACAAGAACGGCGAACACATCGATGCGCTGTTCGCGCTCGGTTTCGGTTCCGTGGAGATCGGCACCGTCACGCCCAAGGCGCAAACCGGCAACCCCAGGCCGCGCATGTTCCGCCTGCCCGAGCACCAGGCGATCATCAACCGGCTCGGCTTCAACAACCTGGGTGTCGATGCGCTGGTACGCAATGTCGAGCGTACGCGTCGGAACACATACGGCCGCAGCGCTGGCGACGGCCTGCTCGGCATCAACATCGGCAAGAACGCGACCACGCCGAACGAGATCGCCGAGGGCGACTACATGTACTGCCTGTCGCGGGTGTACGCGCTGGCCGATTACGTGACCATCAACATCTCCTCGCCCAACACCGCCGGCCTGCGCGAGCTGCAGGAAGAGCAGCTGCTGCGTCGCCTGATCGGCACGCTGCGCGACGAGCAGGAGCGCCTCGGCGCCAAACACGGCAAGCGCATCCCGATGCTGGTCAAGATCGCACCCGACCTCGGCGATGCCGACATCGAGGCCTGTGCGCGGGTGCTGGCGGAACTGGAGGTAGACGGCGTGATCGCCACCAACACCACCGTTTCGCGCATGGCGATCGAAGGTGCGCGCCAGGCCGGCGAACAGGGCGGCCTGTCCGGCAAGCCGCTGATGGGCCAGTCAACCATGGTGCTGAGGATGATGCGAACGCGGCTGCCGGAGTCGATCCCGCTGGTCGGTGTCGGCGGCATCATGTCGGGCGCCGACGCGGTCACCAAGATGGCCGCGGGCGCAAGCCTGGTGCAGTGCTACAGCGGGCTGGTCTACCGGGGTCCGGCACTGGTGCACGACTGCGTCGAGGCGATCCGCCGGCGCAAGTACGCGCCCAGCAGCGGCCCCGTACTGCCGCCCGCATGACTTTCGCCGATGGCAGCCGCGGCGTGCGCATTCTTCGCGATGCCGCGCTGCAGTCGCGCAATACCTTCGGCGTGGCCGCGCGCGCCGCGCTGCTTGCCGAGGTGGACGATGCCTCGGTATTGCCGCAACTCTTGTCGCAGGCCGAATTCAAGGGCGCATCGCCACTGGTGCTCGGCGCCGGCAGTAACGTGCTGTTCGCCGGCAATCCGGATCGTCCGCTGCTCGTGTTGACCGGGCAGTCGGTCGCCATCGTTTCCGACTGCGACGGCGACGGCGACCGGGCTGCGGGTTTCGGCGATGGCCTTGAAAGTCGCACGATCGTCCGCGCCGATGCCGGCGTGGGGTGGCACGGTTTCGTCATGGACGTGCTGGCGCGCGGTTACGCCGGACTGGAAAACCTCGCGTTGATTCCCGGCACGGTCGGCGCCGCGCCGATTCAGAACATCGGCGCCTATGGCGTCGAGGTGCGCGACTTCATCCATGCGGTCGAGGCGTTCGAACCGGCGACCGGCACCTTGCATCGCCTGGATAACGTCGCCTGCGCGTTCGCCTACCGCGACAGCGTGTTCAAGCAGCAGCCGGACCGCTACATCGTCACCGCGGTGGAATTCGCCTTGCCGCGCCGGTCCGCGTTGAAGCTCGACTACGCCGGCATTGGCGAGGAACTGGCCGCGATGGGCGTCGACACGCCGACGCCGCAATCGGTCGCCGATGCGGTGATCGCGATCCGCCGCCGCAAGCTGCCGGACCCGGCCGTGCTGGGCAATGCCGGGAGCTTCTTCAAGAATCCGATCGTGACGGCCACCCAAGCAGAGGAACTCACCGCCGCGCATCCTTCGCTGCCGGTATTCCGCGCCGGTGATGACCCGGCCAGCCGCAAGCTCTCGGCCGCGTGGCTGATCGATGCCTGCGGCTGGAAGGGCCACCGCGATGGCGACGCCGGCATCGCTGCCGCGCACGCGCTGGTGCTGGTCAACCACGGTGACGCCACGGGCCAGCAACTGCTCGACCTGGCCCGGCGCATCGCCGAGTGCGTGCATGCGCGCTTCGGCGTGGTGCTGCAGCCGGAGCCGCGACTGGTCGGCGCCACTTGGTGAGCGTCGGCACGGTGCATCCGCTCAAGGCGGCCGGGCTGATGCTCGGCAGCAGCCTGTTCTTCGGCCTGATGGCGGTCGC
>JALZKJ010000046.1 GCA_030859305.1 Pseudomonadota bacterium
TGCCGGTGCCGCGTTATCCGGGCCTGCGTTTCGGCCTGCCGGCCAGGCAGAGGCTGTTAGCGCATTGGCGGCGCGAACGGCCCGATGCGATCTATGTCGCCACCGAAGGCCCGCTGGGCTGGTCGGCATTGCGCGTCGCCCAACACCTCGGTATTCCGGTGGCGACAGCCCTGCACACCCGTTTCGACACCTACATGGCCCATTACGGGGTCGGGTTCCTGAGCGGGATGGCGCTGCGCTGGATGCGGCGTTTCCATAACCACGCCGATGCCACGCTGGTGCCGACCCGCGAACTCGCTGCCTTCCTGCGCGACAAGGGTTTCGACAGCGTGCTGCGGCTGCCGCGCGCGGTCGATACCCAGCGGTTCGATCCTGGCCGCCACGATCCGGGTTTGCGCGCGCAGTGGGGCCTGGGCGATGACGGACTCGCCGCAATCCATGTCGGCCGGATCGCTGCGGAAAAAAATCTCGATCTCGCCGTGCGCACGTATCGCGAACTCCAGCGGCAACGACCCGATTCACGTTTCGTCTGGGTCGGCGATGGTCCCGAGCGCGCGAAGCTGCAAGCCGGCAATCCCGATTTCCTCTTCTGCGGCGTGCAGCGCGGCGAGTGCCTGGCCCGGCACTTTGCCAGCAGCGACCTATTCCTGTTCCCGAGCCGCAGCGAAACCTTCGGCAACGTCACCCTAGAGGCGATGGCCAGTGGCTTGCCGCCGGTGGCATTAGATTACGGCGCGGCGCGAGCACCTGCGCGATGGCGTGCATGGCGCGGCCCTGGCCGAGGGCGACTATGCAGGCTTCATCGCCGCCGCCGTACGCATCGCCACCGACAACGGCGCGCGCGCAGCGATGGCACTTGCCGGGCGCATCGCGGTCAGCGGATTGCGACCCGAGCAGGTTGCCACCGACCTGGACGTACTGCTGGAAGGCCTGATGCAGGCGAACGAGCATCGGATGAGGAGGAGTGATGGATCGACCACCGCTGCATAAGCGACTCTCGCAGAACGACTCCGGCTGGTGCCTGCGTGCCAACCAGTGGGGCGAGCATGGCCGTTCGTGCCGGTATTTCGCCGCGATCAGCCGGCTTGGCGACGGCGTGTTCTGGTATGTGCTGATGGCGGTGCTGATCGCGGTCGACGGCATCACGGGCTTGATGGTGTCGATCCATCTGGCCGCGACCGGGGTCATCGCGCTGACGATCTACAAACTGCTCAAACGCTGGACCCGGCGCCCGCGACCGTTCGCCAATGATGCGCGGATCCACGCGCTGGTGGCGCCACTGGATGAATTCAGTTTCCCCTCCGGGCATACCTTGCACGCGGTGGCTTTCAGCATTGTCGCCATCGCGTTTTACCCGCTGCTGGCCTGGCTGCTGGTGCCGTTCACCGCCAGCGTGGCGACGTCGCGGGTGGTGCTGGGACTGCACTATCCCAGCGACGTGCTGGCAGCGACCGCGATCGGCAGTGCGCTGGCCGGACTGTCGCTTTGGCTGGTGCCGATGTCGTCTTCCGGTCTGTAGAAGTGCTTCAGATCGCGAGTCGTTGCTAACCGGTCGCGACAGCACCGATCGCTTTCGATGTCGTGCCGGTCAGAAGACACGTTCCAGTGGTCGCAGCCAGACATCCAGCGTGTGCTGCACCTCGCCGGCGCCGATCTCCTGCCATGGCCGCATCAGCTGCAACCCGGCGCGAGGCGCGTAACCGCGCTTGCGCCAGAAAGCCTCGTTGCTGCGCTGGAACGGCGGCCGCCGCGAATCGTCGTCGGCGCGTTCGACCACACCGAAACCAGTGTAGGAAAAACCACCCAAGGCATGCGCATGCCTCTCGCGCTCCTCGAAAAAGCGATGGCCGAGGCCGCGTCCGCGATAACGCGGTAGCAGCACCGACTCGCCGAAATGGAACACCTCGCCGGGGTCGACCGAGGAGTGCTCGAAACCCGCCAGCAATCCTGCGGACTCGTCGGCCATCGGCATGCCGGTCGCGGCGCCGACCGCCTTGTCGTCGTCGTACACCAACACCGCGATGCTGTGCGGAGAGCGCAGGTAACGTTGCAGGTAGCCGAACTCGTCACCCATGTCGCCGCCATAAAGATGCGGCCATTCCCGGAGCACCGCCATCCGCAGCCGCGCGATATCGTCAAGGTGGGCGGCGATCACTTCGCCGGCGAAGATGCGCACTTCCAGGGTTTGAACGTTCATGACACGGATTCTATGCCTATGTGATGGGCGGCAATTGCCGGCGAGTCCGCGCACGCGACCGTTCGACCCCCGCGACAATTCGTCGGTTGCACGGGGGCCTTGTGCGCTTGCCCCTGTTTCGCAAGGCAGGCCGCCGTGCGTCTGGCACTCACGAGGGAAAAAGTCATGTCCCGGTACTCACGCTAGTCGCGCAGTGACGGACGCACCGCAGCCACCCGGTACCAGTCGACCTTGCGCGTCACCAGCATCAGCGCGGCCAGCACCACGAACAACAGCCCGGCGCCGAGCACCAGCGCGTTGTCCTCTGATATCAACAGCCCGTACAACACGGCGTACAGCGTCGTCAGCATCGCGGCGAAGCCGAGCGCCCGCAGCATGCTGCGCAACACCGCGCTGAGGTAGAACGTGATCAGGCCGATGCAGGCCACAGCCGCGGCGAGGTATGACCAGCCGAAGTCGAAATGCTCGCTGAGGCTCAACAGCAGCAGGAAGAACATCGCCAGCGCCAGCCCGACCAGGCCGTACTGGATCGGGTGGATCGGCAGTTGCCTGATCAGCTCGAAGATGAAGAACCCGATGAAGGTCAGCAGCACGAACAGCAGGCCGTACTTGGTCGCCCGATCGGTCTTGGCATACACGTCGACCGGATCGACCAGCGCCACGCCGACCTGGTCGACTCCGGCAAGCTCAGCCGCGTCGCCGCCTCCTCGCTCGCCGATCGTCCGCCCTTCGAGGTAGTCCTGTCGCGCGTTGCTGGCCAGACCGGGAATATCCCACACGGCCTTAAAGCCGCTGGCATCAATCGCGCTGGTGCGCGGCGAACTGCCGAAGAAACCCGGGTGCGGCCAGCTCGAACTCAGCACGAAACGGTTCTGCTGCCCCAGCGGCACCAGCGCCAGCCGCTCGGTGCCGCCGAGCACCAGCCGCAGCCGGGTCTGCACGTGATGCGTGCGCCCCGCCTGCAGGGCATCAAGCCGCACGTGCAGGCCCTCGCCGAGGCGATGCCCCTGGCCCTGCTCGACCGTGAGGCTGCGCCCCCCGACCTGCAGCGTCGGCGTGCCGATCAGTCCGCGTACGTCGCCGATGGCGTAACCCAGATACGGCCGGCCGATGTGGCGCTCATGCGCCGGGCCGGGATCGGCGGGAATCGCCACATCGAACGCCGCCTTAGCGTCGCCGTGCCACTCGTACACCCGCACCTCGTGCAGGCCGCGGCGGCGGATGTCGGGCTTGAGGCCGCCCTCTATCGCCAGTGTGGTCGGGAAGAACGTCCACGCGTGCTCCCGCACCCGCTTGACCTTGCGCACAATGCCGAGTGCGTCGGTTTCATCGACTTCGTCCACCTGCCGGTAGGGCACCACCAGCACCGGCCCGGCGAACGCCTGCTGCCCGGCGTAACTCAGGGCGATGTCGGCCACCGCCTGGCGCCGGTAGTCCTGCCGCTCGTGAATCACCCCGCGGACCATCGTCAGCGGAATCAGGATCGCCAGGGTCATCCCCAGCACCAGCAACATCTTCAACCAGAGTCGCATCTCGCACTCCTGTCATGGCAACGGCCAGCAGGATCGAGTGCGACAGTGAGCGCACGATGGCGGGGCGGTGAAGTCAGGATGAAGCCAAGCCGCCGGCGAGATACCACGCAGGATTCCGGTTATCGATGCTGTCAAACCACCGGCAGCACCAGTTTGGCCACCGCGCCGCCGCCGTCGCGGTTCACCAGCGCGACCTGTCCGTCATGCAACGCCGCCACTTCGGCGACGAAACACAAGCCCAGCCCGCTGCTGCGGCTGCCGCCCGTCGGTCGCGGCAGCGAGTAGAAGCGCTCGAACACCCGCGCCAGCGCATAGTCCGGCACGCCGGGGCCGCGATCGGCGACCTCGATGACGACCTCGCCGCCCGACGACTGCAGGCGCAGGTCGATCACACTGCCGGCCGGGGCGAAATCGACCGCGTTGTCGATCAGGTTGACCAGCGCCTGCCGCAGCAGGAATTCATCTCCCTTCACCGGCGCGTGATCAGTCAGCGTCAACCGCAGCTCGACACCGGCCTGCGACAGCCGCGGCGCGCACAGTTCCACCACCTGCGTCAGCAACGCCTGCAGCTCGATCGGCTCGGGTTGCTCGATCCGCTGCCGATGCTCGACAGCGGCCAACGCAAGCAGCTTGTCGATCATCTGCGCCAGCCGCTCGCTCTGGCGGCGAATGCTTGCGGCGAAACGCGCGCGATCGCCGGCGGGCATCGGCGCCTCCAGCAACTCGGCGCTGCCGCGGATCGCCGCCAGCGGGCCTTTCATCTCGTGGGTCAGCGCATGCACGTATTGCTCGACGTACTGCTTGCCTTCGAGTTTGTCGCGCATCGTCTCCAGCGCACGGCCAAGCTCATCGAACTCGCCCGCGGAGTCCGGCAACGCGACGCGCTCACCCGACGCCACCGCGTTGGCGTAACGGCGCAGACCTCCCAATTGCCGCGACAGCCACCATGAGGCGACCAGCCCGACCAGCAACGCAACACCCATCAACACCCAGCCCCAGCGCAGCACCACGCCTTGGCTGCGCGCGATGAAGGGCTGCAGTGCACTGTTGGGTTTGGCCACGGTCAGCACGCCGATGATGCGGCCGTCGCCGCCGGAACGGTCATCGCGAATGGGCGCGGCGACGTGCATCACCGTGGAATCCGGATCGTCGGCATCGCTACGGGTCGAACGCGCGCCGTAGCGGTCGCGCAAGGTCAGGTGGACGTCGTTCCAGCGCGAATAATCCCGGCCGACATCACGACCTTCGCTGTCGAACACCACGATGCCGTCGGCATCGGTGACATACAGCCGATAGTTGGAACCACGCTTGTCGAAGCCCCACACTTCCGCGCCGAAATCGCGCCCACGCAACGCGCGCACGCTGTCGGCGAAGTCGCCGCTGTCAATCGTGCCGGCGATGAGATCGTCGGCGGCCAGTTCGGCCAGCACGTTGGCGGTGTCGATCAACGTGTCCTCCATCGCCTGGCGCACGCCGGGCTTGACCTCGGCGACGAACACCTGCGCCAGCAGCAGCGCCGCCAGCCCGACTATGAGGAAATAACCGAGGAATATCCGCAGGCCGATCTTCATGCAGTGACGCCTTGATGGGGTCGCGTCTTCATGCCATCAGCCAGGGTCGCCATCCAGCGAATACCCCAGGCCGCGGTGGGTGCGGATCGGATCGGCTGCCGCGTCGGCTTCGCGCAGCTTGGCGCGCAGGGTCTTGATGTGGGTGTCGACGGTGCGGTCGCTGCTGTCGAGTGCATTGCCCCACACCCGATCCATCAGTTGCGCGCGCGACAACACCGCGCCGGGTCGCTGCAGCAGCGCGGCAAGCAGCCCGTATTCGTAACGCGTGAGGTCGAGCATGTGACCGCGGTAGCGGATGCGCAGGCCTGCGACGTCATGCTCGAAACCATCGCTGCGCACCAGTGCGGGCGCCGGAATATCGGTCTGCAGGCGCCCGCGACGCAACACCACGCGCACCCGGGCCACCAGTTCGCGCGGCGAGAACGGCTTGGTGACGTAATCATCGGCCCCGATCTCCAGCCCGAGGATGCGATCGGCCTCGGCATTCTGTGCGGTCAGGAAGATCACCGGCAGGTCGCGTGCGCGGCGCAGCTCGCGACACAACGCAAAGCCGCCGATGTCCGGCAGGCCGACGTCCAGCACCGCCAGGTCGAACGCCTGCGCGCCCGCCGCACGCAGCGCATCGCCACCGGTCAGGCAATGCACCGCCTCGAATCCTTCCGTGTGTAGTGCATACAACACGGTATCGGCGATCGCGGCTTCGTCTTCGACCAGAAGGATGCGCGGCATGGGCGACCAAGGTGTGGGCAATGCCAAAGCATAGCCGCAGCCTTGCGCTTCCTCCCTTGAAAGTGGATTTCCCCTGCTTCAATAGCCGTATTCCCGAGCAACCCACCCCACACCCTCTAAGATTCCCCGCATGAACTACCGCCACGCCTTCCACGCCGGCAACCACGCCGATGTCCTCAAGCACGTCACCCTGCTCGCGCTGTGCGATGCGCTGACCGCCAAACCGGCGCCGTTGTTCGCCCTCGATACCCATGCCGGGCGCGGCCTGTACGCGCTGGACGGCAACTCCGCTCAGCGCACCGGCGAAGCCGAGGGCGGCATCTCGCGCTTGCTGGCCGAGGCACCCAGGCACCCGGCGATACACCGCTACCTGGCCGCGATCAAGGCCTGCCGCAGCCTACACGGCAGCGCCAGCTACCCCGGTTCGCCGTGGCTGCTCGCGCATGCATTGCGCGACGACGACCGCATCGCCGCCTGCGAGCTGCAGCCGGAAGAAGCCGCGCAACTGCGGCATACCTTCGAGCGCGAGCCGCGCATCGCCGTGCACGAGCGCGACGGCTACGCAGCGATGAAGGCGCTGCTGCCGCCGACGCTGATCAAGGCGGGCGGCGAGACCACCCGCTTCAACCGTGGTCTGGTGCTGATAGATCCCCCTTACGAGGCCCAGCTGGAGGAGTTCGACCACATCATCGCCGCCGTCCGCGACGCGCAGGTACGCTGGCCGCAGGCGTGTTACGCGCTGTGGTATCCGATCAAGCGGCGGCGCTCGCTGCAACCGTTCCTGCGCCGCGTGGCGACCCTGCCGGTCAAGTCCTCGTTCGTGGCCGAACTGATGATCCACCCGGACGATTCGCCGCTGCGGATGAACGGCAGCGGCATGGTGCTGCTCAATGCGCCGTGGCAGCTCGATGACACCCTGCGCGCGGCGCTGCCGCTGCTGGCCAGGGCGCTGGGCGAGTCAGGCGCCTCGTGGCGCCTGGAATGGTTGAAGCAAGCGGATTGAACGGGCTCGGATCGATCAGGCTCGGATTGAACAGGCAGCGCCGGTGCAGGCCTTGTAGCCGGGGCACGTGTCCGCGTCCGCAGGTCGCAACCACCGCCGCTATCGCCGCGGTGGCGCTCAGAGTCCGGGTTTACCGGGCGAGACCACCGCATGGTCCTTGTTGTCGGGCTCGAAAAAGCTCCACAGCACTTCCGGAAACGCCTGTTTCAACTCGCGCTCGATCTGGTTGACCTGCTCGATCAGCGCGTCGACGTTGTGCTTCTCGCGCATCTGCGCCTGCACCGACACCAGCACCTGGTTGCCTAGCTGCAAGGTCAGCAGGTTGATCACCGCTTCGATCTGCGGGCGCGCCTCCAGGAACACGCGCATTTCCTGCAGCCGCAGCGGGTCCATGCTTTGCCCAATCAGCATCGCCTTGACCTCGACGGCGACGAACACCGCCACCACGATCAGCAACACGCCGATCGCGATCGTGCCCAGCGCGTCCCAGGTCGGGTTGCCGGTGACCATGGTCAGCACCACCGCGATCAGCGCGAAGATCAACCCCAGCAGCGCTGCCAAGTCCTCACCGAAAATCACTACCAGTTCGGCCTGGCGGCTCTCGCGGAACCATTGCCAGAGATTGCGCTCGCCGCGCGCCTTGTTGACCTCCTGCAGGCAGGCGCGCATCGAGATGGCTTCGGCGACGATGGCGAACACCAACACGCCGACCGCCCACCACAGCTTGCTGGCTTCCAGCGGTTCGTGGCTTTGCAGTTTGTGGATGCCCTCGTACAGCGAGAACATGCCGCCGACGGTGAACAGCATCACCGCGACCAGGAACGACCAGAAATAAATCGCCTTGCCGTAGCCGAACGGATACTCCGGCGACGGTGCCTGCTTGGCCTGCTTCAGGCCCAGCAGCAACAAGCCCTGGTTGCCACAGTCGGCAACCGAGTGGACGGTCTCGGCCAGCATCGCGCTGGACCCGGTAAACACGGCCGCCGCGCCCTTGGCCACCGCAATGGCGAAATTGGCACCGAGTGCGAACATGATCGCGCGTCTGGAATCACCACCACCGGCCATTGCGTTGCTTCCTGATTGTTGAAAGTGTGCTCGAGCGCGGCGCGACTCTAGCACTGGCCTGAGGGTCGGCCTGTGCATGAGCGCAACGGTATTGGTCAACCGGGCTGACATCACCCCCGCGACCAACACCCCTGCTGCCGATGACGGTCACGGCACCGGCTGGCCCCGCCCCCGCATCGCCGGAAACAGCGGTCAGTTTGTGCCACTATTCGCCCCATGGCCGCGCGCGAACGTCTCCCGCCCTGGCACGAGCGCCAAACGCTTCCGAATGGTCGCGAAGTGCTGATCCGGCCCATCCGGCCGGAGGATTCCCTGCCCCTGCGCGCGGGTTTCAGCCTTTTGCAGCCCGATGAGGTCCGCCAGCGTTTCCTGTGCTCGCTGGACGAGCTCAGCCCGGAGCTGGCCGAGCGCTTCACCCGCATCAACCCCAAGACCGAATTCGCCCTGGTCGCGGCCGAGCCGCTGCCGCCCGGTGAAGCCCTGATTGGCGCGGTCGCGCGCATTGCCATCGACGACAACGGCCGCGACGCCGAATTCGCGATCCTGGTCAGCCGCTACATCGCCCACATGGGCCTGGGCCGCTACCTGATGACCCGGCTGGTGAAGTGGGCGCGCGGCAAGAAGGTCGAACGCATCCTTGGCGATGTGTTCGAGGACAACCTGGCGATGCTGGCGCTGGCGCAGTCGCTGGGTTTCGAACGCGAAGTGCAGCACGACGCGCAGGGGCTGGTGCGGGTGGCGCTCAACCTCAAGCCCGCGTCGAAACGCTGATACCGCGGCAGGTTCCGCATTGTCGAGGGGACCACCTTGCTTGCTGTCATCCAGTTAATGCCGGGGGCCATCTTGACTTTGACGTTGCCCCATTGATTGCGGCTTTTGCGTATTCGACTAGCCAGCGGCAATGTCAAAACGGGTTCCAGCGTTCGCTGGAATGACGAAGCAGACCCACGCCGTCGATATGCGCCACCTGCTTCAATCAACCCGCGCCAAACACCGCATCGGCTAACATCGCGCCCCTCATGCCATCCCCCACTTCCCCCACTCCGCCGCTGCCCAAGCCCGGCCAGCAGCGCGCCTGGTGGCGCGCGCCGGTCTCGTCGTCCGCGCTCGCCTTCCACATCGCCCAGGCCGCGGCCGCGCACGCCGGCCCGTTGCTGACGATAGCCCGCGACAACCACGCCGCGCATCAGCTCGAAAGCGACCTGCGCACCCTGCTCGGCCTCGAAGGACTGCCCGACGGGCCGATGCCGGTGCTGCCGTTCCCGGACTGGGAAACCCTGCCCTACGACCAGTTCAGCCCGCACCCGGACATCGTCAGCCAGCGCCTGGCCGCGCTGCATCGGCTGCCAACGCTCAAGCAGGGCATCGTCGTGGTGCCGGTGCAGACCCTGCTGCAGCGCCTGTCCCCGTTGCGGCACGTCGTGCGCGGCAGTTTCGACGTGCGCGTCGGCCAGCGCCTGGACCTGGACGCGGAAAAGCGCCGGCTGGAATCGGCCGGTTACCGCAACGTGCCGCAGGTGCTCGACCCGGGCGACTTCGCGGTGCGCGGCGGCCTGCTCGATGTCTACCCGATGGGCGCCGACATGCCGTACCGGGTCGAGCTGCTCGACGACGAGATCGACACCATCCGCGGTTTCGATCCCGAATCGCAACGTTCGCTCGACAAGATCGACGCCGTGCACCTGCTGCCGGGCCGCGAGCTGCCGCTCGACGAAGCCGCGCTCAAGCGCGCGCTGGACACCCTGCGCGACCGCTTCGACGTCGATACCCGCCGCAGCGTGCTGTACCAGGACCTGAAGGCGGGCCTGGCGCCGGCCGGCATCGAGTCCTACCTGCCGCTGTTCTTCGAACACACCGCGACGCTGTTCGATTACCTGGGCGACAACATGTTGCCAGTGCTCGGCGACGGCGCGCTGGACGCGGCGGAACATTTCTGGAAGCAGACCGGCGAGCGCTACGAACAACGTCGCCACGACATCGAGCGCCCGCTGCTGCCGCCCGAGGAGTTGTACCTGTCGCCGGATGCCTTGCGCGAACGGCTCAACCAGCGCGAGCGCATCGAGATCTGCGGCGAGACCCATCCGCAGCGCGAACGCGCGCAGACCTTGCCCAGCCAGCCTGCACCGGACCTGCCGATCGCGGCCAAAGACGTGGAGCCGGCCGGCGCGTTGAAATCATTCCTCGCCAGCTATCCCGGCCGGGTACTGATCGCAGCCGATTCGCCGGGCCGCCGCGAGGCCTTGCTGGAGCTGCTGAACGCCGCCGGATTGCAGCCGGAAGTGTTGCCGAACTGGTCGGCTTTTCTCCCTTCTCCCAACGGGAGAAGGTGGCGCGAAGCGCCGGATGAGGGTTCGGCCAAGTCGACGCAGGTTGAACCATCATCGCTTCGCCGAACCCTTGCTCCGCACGCCATCCAAACGGCAGAAAGTCTCAGCAGGTTCGCCATCGCCGTCGCCCCGTTCGACAACGGTTTCGCCCTCACCGACCCGCCGCTGGCGATCCTCACCGAACGCCAGCTGTTCCCCGAACGCGCCTCGCAACCGCGCCGCCGCAAACGCGCCGGCCGCGAGCCGGAAGCGATCGTCCGCGACCTCGGAGAATTGACCGAAGGCGCGCCGATCGTCCACGAGGACCACGGCGTCGGCCGTTACCGCGGCCTGATCACCCTGGAGGCCGGCGGCGAAAAAGGAGAATACCTCGAGATCGAATACGCCAAGGGCGATCGCCTGTATGTGCCGGTCGCGCAACTGCACCTGATCAACCGCTACTCCGGCGCGTCGGTCGAGACCGCGCCGCTGCATTCGCTCGGCGGCGAGCAGTGGACCAAGGCCAAGCGCAAGGCCGCGGAAAAAGTCCGCGACGTCGCCGCCGAACTGCTGGAGATCCAGGCCCGCCGCCGCGCCCGCGCCGGCCTGGCGATCGAAGTGGACCGCGCGATGTACGAACCGTTCGCGGCCGCGTTCCCGTTCGAGGAAACCCCCGACCAGCATTCGGCGATCGAAGCGGTGATCCGCGACCTGGGTTCTTCGCAACCGATGGACCGCGTGGTCTGCGGCGACGTCGGCTTCGGCAAGACCGAGGTCGCTGTGCGCGCCGCCTTCGTCGCCGCCACCACCGGCAAGCAGGTCGCCGTGCTGGTGCCGACCACGCTGCTGGCCGAGCAGCATTACCGCACCATCCGCGACCGCTTCGCCGACTGGCCGCTCAAGGTCGAAGTGCTGTCTCGCTTCAAGACCGCCAAGGAAATCAAAGCCGAACTGGAGAAGGCCGCCGACGGCACCCTCGACGTGATCGTCGGCACCCACCGTCTGCTGCAGAAGGACGTGCGCTTCAAGGACCTGGGGCTGGTGATCGTCGACGAGGAGCAACGCTTCGGCGTGCGCCAGAAAGAGGCACTCAAGGCGATGCGCGCCAACGTGCATCTGCTGACGCTCACAGCAACGCCGATCCCGCGCACGCTCAACATGGCGATGGCCGGCCTGCGCGACCTGTCGATCATCGCCACCCCGCCCGCGCATCGCCTCGCGGTGCAGACCTT
>JALZKJ010000113.1 GCA_030859305.1 Pseudomonadota bacterium
CATGTCGCCGAGCACCAGCCAGGCTTCGCCCGGCGCGACGGCCGCGCCTTGGCGCGTGGCATCGGCCAGCGTGTCGATGGCGGCGGCAAGCGATCCCGGATTGGCGTTGTAGCTGTCGTCGATCAGCACCGTGTTGTCGTTCAAGCGGTGTGCGACCAGACGTCCGGCTACGGCCTGCGCGGCATTCAATCCGGCCGCGATCGCCGCCATCGACGCGCCCGCGCCCAATGCCAACGCGGCCGCGGCAAGCGCATTGCGGATGTTGTGCCGACCCGGCATCGTCAGCGTGATCATGGCTTCGCCTTGAGGCGTTACCAGCACGAAGCGGCTGCCGTCGACATCGACCTGCACATCGCGCGCGGTTACATCGGCGCTGCTGTCGAGACCGAAGCGGATCAAACGGCGGCCGTGCGCCCGCTCGCTGAAATAGGGCGCGAACGCGTCGTCGGCGTTGATCACCGCCACCCCGTCCGCCGGGAGGGCGTCGTAGATCGCCGCCTTGGTGTCGGCGACGCCGAGCAGGCTGCCCATGCGCTCCAGGTGCGCCGGCGCGATGTTGTTTACCAGCGCCACCTGCGGGCGCGCGATCGCGGTCAGGTAGGCGATGTCGCCGGGCTGGCCGGCGCCCATTTCATAGATGGCGAAAGGCACGTCTTCCGGCGCATCGAGCACCGCCAGCGGCAGCCCGATCTCGTTGTTGCGGTTGCCGGGGTTGGCGTAGGTGGGCGTGACCCTTTCCATGATCGCCAACAGCAATGCCTTGACGCTGGTCTTGCCGTTGCTGCCGGTGATCGCGATGATTCTGGTATCGCGTTCGCGTTGCACCGCACCGGCGAAATCCGCCAGCGCCCGCTGAGTGTCAGCAACCACCACCTGTGGCAGCGATGCGTCCATTTCGCGATTGACCAGCGCGGCGGCGACACCGGCCTGCGCCGCGGCGGCAACGTGATCGTGGCCGTCAAAACGCTCGCCCTTCAAGGCAACAAACAGCATCCCTCGCAGGATCGCCCCTGAAGATAGTGCGCGCGAATCGGTCGCCAGGGCATCGACCACCACGTCATCGCCCACCAGACGGCCGCCGGTCATCCGCGCAATCCCGGAAAGTCGCAGCGGCTTCATGGTCGCTCCTGCGCATCCTGCGCGCGCGAACCTTGCACATCCATGTGCGGCGCTCGCGCCGCCAGCTGTGCCCGCGCGATCTCGGTATCGTCGAACGGATGCTGGATCCCGTCGATTTCCTGGCACGACTCGTGGCCTTTACCGGCGATCAGCACGATGTCGTCCGGCCCGGCCTCGCCGATCGCGCGCGCGATCGCGGCGGCGCGATCGCGCTGCATGATGATGTGCTGGCGATGCGCGAAGCCGGCCATGATCTCGGCGACGATCATGTCGCCGTCCTCGCCGCGCGGGTTGTCGTCGGTGACGATCACCACGTCGGCGTTGGCCTCGGCGACAGCGGCCATCTGCGGCCGCTTGCCACGATCGCGCTCGCCGCCGCAGCCGAACACGCAGATCAGCCGCGCCTGCGCGTGCACGCGCAACGATGCCAGCGCCTGTTCCAGTGCATCGGGCGTATGCGCGTAATCAATGACGACCAGGGGACGCCGGCTGCCATCGGCCATGAGGTCGCCGCCGAGGCGATTCATGCGGCCGTGGATCGGCTGCAGCTGCGACAACGTCGCCGCGATGTCGACCGGCGCATCGCCGAGCGCATGCAGCGCGCCGGCCACCGCGAGCAGGTTGTCGACGTTGAAGCGGCCCAGCAACGACGAGCGCACCGGATGCGATTCGCCGGAGCAGACCAGCTCGAAGGCGATGCCGGCAGCGTCCAGGTGCAATTCATCCGCACGCACCGTCGCATTGCCATTCCCACGCGAGCTCAGGCCGAAAACCCGGAGCAGGTTTATCGCCCCCTCTTCCCCAACGGCCTCACCGCCGGGGGAGAGGGTTGGGGTGAGGGGAGCCGTTGCTGTTGCTTCAGCCAAGGAAGAGGGCGCAGTAAGCGACGCATGCAACTCGCGTCCAAAATCGTCATCCAGATTGACCACCGCCGCCCGCAGCCCCGGCCACGCGAACAACCGTGCCTTGGCCTTGCCGTAGGCAGCCATGTCGCCGTGGTAATCCAGGTGATCGCGGGTGAGATTGGTGAACACGGCGACATCGAAATGCACGCCGTCGACACGGCCCTGGTCGAGCGCGTGCGAGCTGACTTCAATGGCGATCGCCTGCGCGCCCGCGGCCCGCAATTCGGCCAGCATCGCGTGCATGCGCAGCACCAGCGGGGTGGTGAACCCGGTCGCCACCGTCTCCCCATACAGACCAGCGCCGAGCGTGCCGACAGTGCCGGCGGTCTTGCCGCGCAGGCTCCAGGCCTGCGCCAGCAATTGCACGCTCGAGGTCTTGCCGTTGGTGCCGGTGACGCCGACCACGGCCATCGCCGCGCTGGCGCGGTCGTGGAAACGGTCGGCCATCTCGCCCAGGCGCGCGCGCAGGCCAGGCACCGCGAACGCATCGGCCGGTGCGGGTGTATCGGCAGGCGCGGGCGGCTCGAACAGGATCGCGCTGGCACCCCGGGCGCGCACCTGCTCGACGAAGTGCAGGCCGTGGGTGCCGAAGCCGCCGATCGCGACGAAGGCATCGCCTGCGCGAAGCTCGCGGCTGTCCTGCACCAGCCCGCCGATGTGCAGGTCGGCGGGAATGCCGGCCACATCCGGCAGCAACTCGGCCAGGCGCATCGTCCTGGCGTGCATGGCGCTCATGGCACGCCCGCCCGTAATGGCGCCGGCAATGCGCGCCCGGTCGCGGCGGCGGTGTCCGCCGACGCGGCTTCCATGGGCAATGCGTCCGTCGGCAATGCCGGCACCGGCACCACCGGCCCGTCGCCCGGCTGGCCGCGGTTGGCCTTGCGCCGCTTGGCGTCGGCTTCGCTCTGCGCCGCCAGCCAGGTATCGATATCGTCCGGCGCGACGTCCATCAATCGCAGCGCGCCGTCCATGACGTTCTTGAATACCGGCGCCGACACCAGGCCGCCGAAATACCCCTTGCTTGGCTCCGGATCGTCGATCACCACCACCATCGAGAAGCGCGGGTTGTCGACCGGCACCACGCCGGCGAAGAACGACACGTAGCGCCGTGAATACCCGCCGGTGTCGTTGAACTTGCGTGCGGTGCCGGTCTTGCCGGCGACGTGGTAGCCGAGGATCGCCGCCTGCGTCGCGGTGCCGCCGGGCTCGGTCACCGTCTGCATCATCCGCATGATCTCGTCGGCGATCGCCGGTTCCAGCACCTGCTTCGCCTCGTTGCGTTGGCCCTTGACGAAGGTCGGCGCGATCAGCTGGCCGCCGTTGCCGAGCGCGGCATACGCCATCGCGATCTGCAGCGGCGTCGCCGACAGGCCATAGCCGTAGGACATGGTCTGCTTGGTGGTGCCGCTCCAGTGCTTCGCCGGCGACAGCACACCGGCCGATTCGCCCGGAAAACCGCTGCCGGGCTTCTGGCCGTAACCGAACTTCTGCAGGAAATCGTGGAACATCCGGTCCTGCAGCTGGGCGACGATCCTGGAAACGCCGACGTTGGAACTCTTGGTGATGACACCGGTGGTATCGAGCACGCCGTAGTTGCGATGGTCGGTGGTGCGATAGCGGCCGTTGGGTATCCAGCCGGGACTGGTGTTGAACCGCGTGAGCGGGTTGATCACGCCCGCTTCGAGCCCCGCAGCGACGGTCAGCGGCTTCATCGTCGAACCCGGCTCGATCACATCGGTGACCGCGCGGTTGCGTCGGCGATCGAGGTGCTCGCCACCGACCGCGTTGGGGTTGTAGGTCGGCAGGTTGGCCATCGCCAGCACCTCGCCGGTGGCAACCTCCAGCACCACCACCGAACCGGCACTGGCGCCGGTGCGCAACAGCGCGCTGCGCAGTTCGCGAAACGCAAGATACTGGATGCGGCGGTCGATGGTCAGGGTGAGGTCATTGCCGGGTTCGGCCGATTTCAGCAGCTCGACGTTCTCGACGAAGCGCCCGCGGCTGTCGCGGATCACCCGCTTGGCACCGGGCGTGCCACTCAGCCAGTCGTCGAACGCCAGCTCAAGGCCTTCCTGGCCGCGGTCGTCGATGTTGGTGAAGCCCAGCACGTGCGCCAACGCCTCGCCCTGCGGATAGAAACGCCGGAACTCGCGCTGGCTGAACACGCCGGGGATGTCATGGGCGAGGATCCTGCGCGCCTGCAGCGGATTGATCCGGCGCTTGAGGTACATGAACTCCTTGCCGGCGCGCTGGGTGAGCTTGCGCATCAGGTAGTCCGGCGGTACTTCCAGCAGCCGGGCCAGCTCGGGAATGCGGTCGGGGTGCTTGAGCAGCTCCTGCGGGTTGCCCCACACCGACTCGACCGGCGTCGACACCGCCAGCGGCTCGCCGTTGCGGTCGGTGATCATGCCGCGCGAAGTCGGGATCGCGATCTCGCGCAGGATCCGCTGGTCGCCCTGGTCGCGGTAGAAATCGTTGTTGACCACCTGCAGGTCCAGCGCGCGCCCGACCAGCGCCAGCGAGCACAAACCGAGCGTGCCGGCGACCAGCAACAGCCGGCTGCGCACGTTGTAGCGCATGCGTCCGCGCGGGCGTTCCGTGGATTTCGCGGTCAGGCGCTCGCGCAACCGAGCCAGCAGCGACGGGCGCGTGCCCGAGGAGTTGCGTGGCGAACGTGAGTGGCCGTTCACGAGTCAGCCCCGTTCATGGGCGCACCACCACGGTTTCCGCGCCTTCCGGAAATTTCATGCCGAGGCGGTCACGCGCGACCTGGTCGATGCGGTTGCTCTCGGCCCACGTGGCCTGTTCCAGCTGCAGGCGGCCGAAGTCGATATTGAGTTCGTCGCGGGCTTTTTCCAGCTTGCTCAACTGCACGAACAGCTGCCGATGCTGATGGCGCGCATGCACCACCGCCAGCGCGGACACCAACGTGGCGGCTACCAGCGCGGTCAGCAACAAATGGCGGCTCATGCGGCCTCCGCATGGTCATGCGTGGGCGGGACCTGCAATTTCTCCGCCACCCGCAGCACTGCGCTACGCGCGCGCGGGTTGCCTGCGGTTTCGTCACCGACCGCCTTCTGCGCCGCACCGATCGCTTTCAGCACCGGCACGAACGCCTGCAGTTCCGGCCGGCGCCGGTCCGCCGGCGGCGCCTTGGCC
>JALZKJ010000128.1 GCA_030859305.1 Pseudomonadota bacterium
GCGACAGCTGGGTGTCGAGGTAGGAATGCAGTCGGCCGGCCAGCAGCGGGTCGTTGCTGAAGTCGATGCCCGGCACCACGTGCGACGGGCAGTACGCCACCTGCTCGGTCTCGGCGAAGAAATTGTCCGGCCAGCGGTCGAGCACCATCGTGCCGATGACGGTGAGTGGCACCAGCTCCTCGGGGATGAGCTTGGTCGAGTCGAGATGGTCGAAGGGAAATGCGTCCGCGTCTACCTGGGTAAACAGCTGCACCGCCAGATCCCATTCCGGATAGGCGCCCGCCTGGATCGCCTCGAACAGGTCGCGACGATGGAAGTCGGGATCGGCGCCGGCGATCTTGACCGCCTCGTCCCAGATCGTGGATTGCAGGCCGAGCTTCGGCCGCCAATGGAACTTGACGAATGTGCTGTCGCCCTTGGCGTTGATCAGCCGGAACGTATGGATGCCGAAGCCTTCAATCATCCGCAGCGAGCGCGGCAGGCCGCGGTCGCTCATCGCCCACATGATCATGTGCATGGCTTCTGGCGTCAGCGAGATGAAATCCCAGAAGGTGTCGTGCGCGGTCGCCGCCTGCGGGAAGCCGCGATCAGGTTCCATTTTCACCGCGTGGATCAGGTCGGGGAACTTGATCCCGTCCTGGATGAAGAACACCGGGATGTCGTTGCCGACCAGGTCCCAGTTGCCTTCCTTGGTATAGAACTTGACCGCGAATCCGCGCACGTCGCGCGGGGTATCGACCGAGCCCGAACCGCCTGCGACGGTGGAGAGGCGCGTGAACAGCGGCGTTTTCTCACCGACCTCGGTGAGGATCTTCGCCGTGGTGTATTGCGCCAGCGACTTGGTCAGCTGGAAGGTGCCGTGCGCGGCGGAACCGCGCGCATGCACGATGCGCTCGGGGATTCGCTCGTGGTCGAAGTGGGTGATCTTCTCGCGGAGGATGAAGTCCTCCAGCAGGGCCGGGCCGCGGGGTGTGGCCTTGAGCGAGTTCTGGTTGTCCGACAGCGGGACGCCCTGGTTAGTGGTCAGGGTGGCGTGGCTGCCCTCGACCATCTCCTGGAGCTCGTCGCCGTTGCCACGGGTGTCGCGGTCGCCCTTGGCGGTTTTGCCGGCGGCATTTTTGCCGGAACCGTTGCTGCCGGCGGCGGGTTTGCTGGAGGACTTGCGGGTGGCCATGGCGTGCGCTCCGTTGCGTGTGCGGGGGAACGGGCATCCTCGCGGTCAGGGCGTTAACGTGCCGTCTAGGTTTTCTTTGGTCAGGAAACCTCGAAGGACTCCACTTTCGCTCGTCATTCCCGCGAACGCGGGAATCCAGTGCCTAGCATTCACGCACTTGAAGTCGCTGGATCCCGGCGTTCGCGGGGATGACGAGGTTTTCAGGTTCCCATCAATTCCCTCTCCTCCAACGGCATCATCGTTGCGGGAGAGGAGTTGTTCAGAGGCCGGATCAGGACACCATCGGCTCGCTGAAGGCCTCGATCTCGCCCTCGAACGCGTTGATCGGCACGCAGCTGCAGAACACGTTCTTGTCGCCGTAGATGTTGTCGATGCGCGCGACCGGCGGCCAGTACTTGTGCTGTTTGAGCGAGGGCAGCGGGAACGCGGCCAGTTCGCGCGGGTAGGCGTGGGTCCATTCGCTCGCCGCCACCTGGGTGGCGGTGTGCGGGGCGTGCTTGAGCGGGTTGTCCTCGCGGTCGAGGCTGCCGTTCTCGATCGCGCGGATCTCCTCGCGGATCTGGATCATCGCGTCGATGAAGCGGTCGAGCTCGTGCAGGCTTTCACTTTCGGTCGGTTCGACCATCAGCGTGCCGGCGACCGGGAAGCTCAACGTCGGGGCGTGGAAGCCGAAGTCGATCAGGCGCTTGGCGACGTCCTCGGCACTGATGCCGGTGGTGTCCTTGAGCGGGCGCAGGTCGAGGATGCATTCGTGCGCGACCAGGCCGTTGCGGCCGGTGTAGAGCGTCTCGTAATGCGGCTGCAATCGCCTGGCAACGTAGTTGGCGTTGAGCAGCGCGACCTGGGTGGCGCGGCGCAGGCCGTGGCTGCCCATCATGGTGATGTACATCCAGCTGATCGGCAGGATGCTGGCGCTGCCGAAACTGGCGGCGCTGACCATGCCGACATCCCCTTCGCCGCCCAGGACCCGTGGCAGGTAGGGCGCCAGGTGCGCCTTTACCGCGCACGGGCCGACGCCGGGGCCGCCGCCGCCGTGCGGGATGCAGAAGGTCTTGTGCAGGTTGAGATGCGACACGTCCGAGCCCCACTGGCCGGGCTTGGCGACGCCGACCAGGGCATTCATGTTGGCGCCGTCGGTGTACACCTGACCACCATGGGCGTGGACGATCTCGCAGATCTCGACGATGTCCTCCTCGAACACGCCGTGGGTGGACGGGTAGGTGATCATCAGCGCGGCCAGGCGCGCGCCGTATTTCTCGGCCTTGGCGCGGATGTCCTCGACATCGACGTTGCCGTTGGCGTCGCACTTGGTCACCACTACCTGCATGCCGCACAGCTGCGCGGAGGCGGGATTGGTGCCGTGCGCGGACTCGGGGATCAGGCAGATGTCGCGCTGCACATCCCCGCGCGCGCGGTGGTAGGCGCGGATCGCCAGCAGGCCGGCGTATTCGCCCTGCGCGCCGGAGTTTGGCTGCAGGCTGACCGCGTCGTAGCCGGTGCACTCGACCAGCATCGCTTCGAGTTCTCCGATCAGCTGCTGGTAGCCCTGCGCCTGTTCGGCCGGTGCCAGCGGATGGATGTTGGCGAACTGCGGCCAGGTCACCGGGATCATCTCGGCGGTGGCGTTGAGTTTCATCGTGCAGCTGCCCAGCGGGATCATGGTGCGATCCATCGCCAGGTCCTTGTCGGCCAACTGGCGCATGTAGCGCAGCAGTTCGTGCTCGCTGTGATGGGTGTTGAACACCGGGTGGGTGAGGAACGGGGTATCGCGCAACAGCGCGGACGGCAGCGCGTCGGGGGTGCTGGTATCGAGCATGTCGATGCCGCCGGTTCCACCCGTTGCGATCTCGATGCCGAACACCCCGGCCAGGCGCATCACATCGTCGCGGGTGGTGATTTCATCGAAGCTGATGCCGACGCTGGCGGGGTCGATCGCGCGCAGGTTGAGGCCGGCATCCTGCGCGCGCTGATGCAGTGCGGCAGCGTCGATGCCGGTGATGTGCAGCGTGTCGAAGAACGCGTCGCCGACGTTGATGCCAGCGTTGCGCAATGCGCCGGCGAGGATCGCGGCAAGGCGGTGCGCGCGGCGGGCGATTCGGGTCAGGCCGTCGGGACCGTGGTAGACCGCGTACATGCTCGCCATCACCGCCAGCAGCACCTGCGCGGTGCAGATGTTGGAGGTGGCCTTCTCGCGGCGGATGTGCTGCTCGCGGGTCTGCAGCGTAAGTCGGTACGCAGGCTTGCCTTCGACATCCACCGATACGCCGATCAGGCGGCCCGGCATCGAGCGCTTGAACGCGTCGCGGCAGGCCATGAACGCCGCGTGCGGGCCGCCGAAACCGAACGGCACGCCGAAGCGCTGGGTGTTGCCGACCACGATGTCGGCGCCCCATTCGCCCGGCGCCTTCAGCAGGGTCAGCGCGAGCAGGTCGACGGCGACGCAGACCAGTCCGTGGCGGGCGTGCACGGCATCGGCGAGCGACTGGTATGACTGGCTGCCGTCGCCTATGCGGCCGAAACTGTCCGGGTATTGCAGCAGCACGCCGAACGCGTCGGCGTCGAGGGCGTGGGCGTCATCGCCGATCTGCAGTTCGATGCCGAGCGGCTCGGCGCGCGTGCGCAGCACTTCGATGGTCTGCGGGTGCACGCCGTTGGAGACGAAGAACAGGTTCGATTTCGACTTCGCCGAACGCTTGGCCAGGGTCATCGCCTCGGCCGCGGCGGTGGCTTCATCCAGCAACGAGGCGTTGGCGATCTGCATGCCGGTAAGGTCGGCGCACATCGTCTGGAAATTGATCAGCGCCTCCATGCGGCCCTGCGAGATCTCCGCCTGGTACGGTGTGTAGGCGGTGTACCAGGCCGGGTTTTCGAGGATGTTGCGCAGGATGACGTTGGGGGTGTGGGTGCCGTAATAGCCCTGGCCGATGAAGCTGCGGAACACCTGGTTGCGGGCGGCGATGAGGCGGACCTTGGCCAGCGCCTCGACTTCGCTGATCGGCGCGGGCAGCGCGAGCGGGGCAGGGGACTTGATGTTGGCCGGCACGATCGCGTCGGTCATCGTGTCCAGCGAGTCGTGGCCGATCGCGCGGAGCATGTGTGCGATCTCGGCGTCGTTGGGGCCGATGTGGCGCTCCAGGAACGCGTCGTGGTGTTCGAGCTCGCGCAGGCAGGCGTCGCGCAGGGAGGAGGAGGCGTTGTGGCTCATGGCGGAGGCGTCCGAAGGCAAACGTGCGTGCCGCAATACTGCGGAAAGGGGCGTTCCGGCCCGTCGGCCTCGCGGCCAACGGGCGCTCGCGGGCTCGCAGCAGTGCTGCTCGAAATCCCCGCTCGCCCCTCTGTCCTTTTGCCTGAGAGTTTTAGCGCGACCGCTCAAGACCGCGGGCGGGT
>JALZKJ010000004.1 GCA_030859305.1 Pseudomonadota bacterium
ACTCGTGGTCGTGCATCGCGAGTCGGCGTGAAGGGCAACCGCTGGTAGAATCGCCGGTCTGTTTTACGCCTGTGAAGCCACCATGATCGAACTCAATCCCGTTCGCCAGCGCATCGCCGACCTGCAAGGCCGGCTGGATACGCTCAGGGGGTATCTTTGACTACGACGGCAAAGTCGAACGTCTCGAGGAAGTAAACCGCGAGCTCGAGAACCCGAATATCTGGAACGATGCCGAACGCGCCCAAGCGCTTGGCCGCGAGCGCGCCGCGCTGGAAAAGGTCGTGCTGGGTTCGCGGCGGATGCTCGAAGGGCTGACCGGCGCGGGCGAGCTGCTCGAGCTGGCCGAGATGGAAGACGACGAATCGACCGCGCAGGCCGTGGTCGAAGACGTCGACCACCTCGCCAGGGATGTCGAGGAACTGGAATTCCAGCGCATGTTCTCCGGCCCGATGGACGCGTCCTCCGCGTTCGTGGACATCCAGGCCGGTGCCGGTGGCACCGAAGCGCAGGACTGGGCCGAGATCCTGCTGCGCATGTACCTGCGCTGGGCCGAATCGCGCGGCTGGAAGGCCGAGTTGATGGAAGTCAGTGGCGGCGAAGTGGCCGGGGTGAAGTCGGCGACGTTCCGGGTCGAGGGCGATTTCGCCTACGGCTGGCTGAAGACCGAAACCGGCGTGCACCGACTGGTGCGCAAGTCGCCGTTCGATTCCGACAACCGCCGCCACACCAGCTTCACTTCGGTGTTCGTGTCACCGGAAGTCGACGACAACATCGACATCGTCATCAACCCGGCCGACCTGCGTACCGACGTCTATCGTTCGTCCGGTGCCGGTGGCCAGCACGTCAACAAGACCGAATCGGCGGTGCGCATCACCCACGTGCCCACCGGCACCGTGGCCGCGTGCCAGACGGGCCGCAGCCAGCATGCCAACCGCGACACCGCGATGAAGATGCTGGCGGCCAAGCTGTACGAGCTGGAAGTGCAGAAACGCAATGTCGAGCGTGATGCGCTCGAGGCGACCAAGTCCGACATCGGCTGGGGCAGCCAGATCCGCAACTACGTGCTCGACCAGTCGCGGATCAAGGATCTGCGCACCGGCATCGAGCGCAGCGATACGCAGAAGGTGCTGGACGGCGACCTGGACGAGTTCGTCGAGGCAAGTTTGAAAGCCGGGCTGGAAGCGGGCTCCAAACGTACCGACGCGATCTGATCGTCCGTAAGAGCGCCCCATGGGCGCGACGCTCCCCCTCCGTCCCAGAGATCGCGCCCATGGGGCGCTCCTACAAAAGACAGCAGACAACCCAGAACCATGACCGAAACCACTGCCCCGACGCCGAACGACGAGAACCTCCCCGATGAGAACCGGCTCATCGCCGAGCGTCGCGCCAAACTCACGGCGCTGCGCGGGCAGGGCATTGCGTATCCGAACGACTTCCGCCGTGGCGATTACGCCGGCGATCTGCAGTCCGAGTACAGCGACATCGAGCAGTGGTCCGCCGAAGCACTGGCAGCCAGGGCGCACCGCGTCGCTGTCGCCGGCCGCATCCTGCTCAAGCGGGTGATGGGCAAGGCCAGCTTCGTGCAGATCCAGGACGAATCCGGCCGCCTGCAGCTGTTCCTGCAGTCCAACACGCTCGGCGACAGCTACGACGCGTTCAAGGGCTGGGATGTCGGCGACATCGTCGGCGCGCAAGGCGTCCTGACCCGCACCCGCACCAGCGAGCTGTCGGTCAGGGTCGATGCACTGCGGCTGCTGACCAAGGCGCTGCGTCCGCTGCCCGACAAGTTTCATGGCCTGGCGGACGTGGAACAACGCTATCGCCAGCGTTACGTCGACCTGATCGTGTCGCCCGATGCGCGCGAGGTGTTCGTCAAGCGCTCGAAGATCATCCGCGCGATGCGCGAGTGGCTCGACACGCGGCGTTTCCTGGAAGTCGAAACGCCGATGATGCACTACATCCCCGGCGGCGCCGTGGCCAAGCCGTTCGTGACCCACCACAACGCGCTCGACCTGGAATTGTTCCTGCGCGTGGCGCCGGAGCTCTACCTCAAGCGGCTGGTCGTCGGCGGCCTGGAGCGCGTCTACGAGATCAACCGCAATTTCCGCAACGAAGGCGTGTCGACCCGGCACAACCCCGAGTTCACCATGCTGGAGTTGTACGAGGCCTACGCCACCTACACCGAGATCATGGACCTCACCGAAGGCGTGATCCGCGATGTCGCCCGATCGGTATTGGGCACGACCGCACTGCATTGGGACGGGCAGGCGATCGACCTCGGCCCGGCGTTCCGGCGCTGGTCGATGACCGATGCGGTGCTGGAACACAACCCGCAGATCGCCCGCGAGCACCTGCGCGACATCGACGCGATGCGCGCCCACTGCACGCGCCTGAACATCCCGGTCAAGGCCGGCTGCGGCTGGGGCAAGCTGCTGCTGGAAGTGTTCGAGAAGACCGTCGAGCACACCCTGATCCAGCCGACCTTCATCACCGACCACCCGGTCGAGGTCAGCCCGCTGGCGCGCGCCGCCGATCGCGACCCCGAACTGACCGATCGTTTTGAGCTGTTCATCGGCGGCAAAGAACTGGCGAACGGATTTTCCGAGCTCAACGACCCTGAGGACCAGGCCGCGCGCTTCCAGGCACAGGTCGACGCCAAGGCCGGCGGCGACGACGAGGCGATGCATTTCGATGCCGACTACATCCGCGCGCTCGAGGTCGGCCTGCCACCGACCGGTGGACTTGGCGTCGGCATCGACCGGCTGGTCATGCTGATGACCGACTCGGCCTCGATCCGCGACGTGCTGCTGTTTCCGTACATGCGTCCCGAATCCGCAAACTGAGGTTCCGCTCAGCGCATATTCCGGGTGCATGCGGCATACCCTTTGCAACGAGTCGGTTGCAGGGATCAATGAACTCCCAACTGTCAGGACTTGGAAGTACGCGTATGCTCCAGCGAATGATCATCAGGGGGTTGCACCCATGGGCAGGCTGACGTGAACGTCGTCATCGTCGATGACCAGACCTCCGCGCGCACCATGTTGCGCCACATCGTCGAGGACATCGCACCAGAGTTGGCGGTGCATGACTTCGGCGAGTCGGAGGCCGGCTTGGCCTGGTGCGAATCCCACCAGCCGGATCTGTTGCTGCTCGACTACCGCATGCCGGGCATCGATGGCCTCGAGTTCGCCCGCAGGTTTCGCCGCCGGCCCATGCATCGCGACATCCCGATCATCCTGGTGACGGTGGTCGGGGACGAGCCGGTGCGTCAGGCCGCGCTCGACGCCGGCGTGATCGATTTCCTGGTCAAGCCGGTGCGCCCGCGCGAGTTGCGCGCCCGTTGCCGCAACCTGCTGCAACTGCGCCAGCAATCCGAGAGCGTCAAGCAACGCGCGTTGTCGCTGGAGCAGCGTCTGCTGTCGAGCATGCACGAGGTCGAGGAGCGCGAACGCGAGACCCTCTCACGCCTGGCACGCGCGATCGAATACCGCGATACCGGCACCAGCGTGTACCTGGAACGCATGGCGCACGTGGCCGGGATGATCGCCGAGTACCTGGGCCTGTTCGAGGACGAGGTGCGGATGATCGAACTGGCCGCGCCGCTGCACGACATCGGCAAGATCGCCATTCCCGACGCCGTGCTCATGAAGCCTGGTCCGCTGACCGATGAGGAAACCGCGGTGATGCGCCGTCATCCCCGCATCGGTCACGAACTGCTCAGCGGCAGCCAGAACCGCTTCATCCAGGCCGGCGCGACCATCGCTCTGCGCCACCACGAGCGTTACGACGGCAGCGGTTATCCCGATGGCCTGGTGGGTGAGGAGATCCCGCTGGAAGCAAGGATCGTCGCGGTCGCCGATGTGTTCGACGCCCTGATCTCGGTCCGGCCCTACAAGCCGGCCTGGGACATGGATGCCACCCTGGCGTACCTGTATGCGCAACGCGGCCGTCTGTTCGACCCGCGCTGCGTCGATGCATTGATCCACAACCGCGCACGTCTGGAAGAGGTGTGCAGTCGTTACGCGGCCGGTTCGGTCCGCCCAGGCACGGAGTAAGCCGATGAAACACCCGCTGTCGTGGTCCTGGCTCAAGCAGCGACTGTCGCAACGCGGCGACAGTGAGCACGGGCAGGCGACGATCCGCCTCGCGGTGTTGTCGGTGGTGCTGGTTTATCTATTGGCCCGCGGCGCAGGCGAAACGCTCGACGTGGCCGCGTATTCGGATGTGCTGGCACTGGTGTTCGCCGGCTTCCTGATCGGGGCACTGCTGCTCGGCTGGATCATCGCGTTGCCGGGCATGTCGGACCTGCGCCGCGGCATCGGCATGCTCGCCGATTACGGACTGATGACCGCGGCGATGATCCGCATGGGCGAGCCGCTGGGTTGGGTCTATGTACTCCTGATGTGGGTAACCGTGGGCAACGGCCTGCGATATGGCAATCGTTATCTGGTCATCGCCATGGGTGCGGCATTCCTTGGTTTCGGCTCGGTGATCGCCAGCAGTGATTACTGGCTGGCAAACCGCAGCCTTGGTATCGGCCTGCTGCTCGGCCTGGTGGCGGTGCCGATGTATCTGTCCGGCCTCCTGCGTGCGCTGACCCGGGCCACCGAGGAGGCCCGACGGGCGAATGAGGCCAAGAGCCGGTTCCTGGCCAACATGAGCCACGAGTTCCGCACGCCATTGAATGGTCTGGCCGGCATGTCCGAACTGCTGGCGACCACACGTCTGGACGGCGAACAGCGCGAATGCCTCAACACCATCCAGGCCTCCACCCGCAGCCTGCTGTCGCTGGTGGAGGACGTGCTCGACATCTCCGCAATCGAGGCCGGCAAGCTCAAGCTTTGCATGGTCGAGTTCGAGCCGCGCGAGCTGGTCGACGGCATCGGCCTGATCCTGCAGCCGCAGGCCCGCGCCAAACAATTGCAATACGTGGCGAACGTGGCCTCTGACGTACCGGAAACCCTGCGCGGGGATACCGTGCACCTGCGCCAGGTGTTGATCAATCTGGCCGGCAATGCGGTCAAGTTCACCGACCATGGTTCGGTGCAGTTCGATATCGCCATGGTCGACCAGAACAGCGATCGCGTCCGCCTGCGTTTCACCGTCACCGATACCGGCATCGGCGTGCCGATCGCGGTCCGGCATCGCCTGTTCGAGGCGTTCGAGCAAGCCGACGTCAGCCTGGCGCGACGCTATGGCGGCACCGGCCTGGGTACCACTATCGCCAAGGGCCTGACCGAGGCCATGGGCGGCAGCATCGGTTTCGAGAGCACCGAACAACGCGGCAGCCGTTTCTGGGTGGAACTGCCGTTCGACCGGGTCGCCCACCTGCCTCAACAGATGCCGTTGACCGAAGCCAGCGCGGCCGAAGCTGGTTTGTCCTCGCCGTCGTCGGTCGCTTCGCCAAGGCCGGCGCTGGAGAACCCGGAAAACGTCATTGCGTTTTCCGATCCTTTCCTGCGGCACCGCGCGCGGGTGCGAAGCTTGCAGGTACTGGTGGCCGACGACCACGCCGCCAACCACATGGTGGTGCAACGCCTGCTGCAGAAGGCCGGCCATCGAGTAGCGTGTGTGGAGGGCGGGGAAGAAGTACTGACCGCGTTGGAACTGTCGGATTACGATGCCGTCATCGTCGACCTGCACATGCCGGGGCTGAGCGGTCTGGATCTGCTCAGGCAATTACGGGTGATGGAGGCTGGTGGCGGCCGCCGCACCCCGATACTGGTGCTCAGTGCCGACGTAACCCCGGAGTCCATTCGCACTTGCGAACAGGCAGGGGCTCGCGCCTTCCTGGCCAAACCGGTGTCGACAACGCGGTTGCTGGACACCTTGGCCGAGATTGCGTTGAATGGCCGTATCGCCGCCACCATCAGTACCCATCAGCGCTCGGAAATGCCGATGTCCGATGGCATTTTCGATACGGGCGTGCTCGACGAACTCGGGGCCCTCGGCATGGGAGATGGCTTCGAGCGCGAGTTCATCGCGCAATGCCTGGGTGATGCCGATGGCTGTATCGCTGCCTTTGTCGAAGCCAGCCAGAGTGGCGCCTGGGATTGCGCGCGCGATCAGGCGCATGCCCTCAAAGGGGTGGCAAGCAACCTGGGGTTGATCAAGCTTGCGGCCGTCAGTGGGGAAATCATGCGATTGCCCGACTGGCAGGTGGACCGCGAATGGCAGCAGCGCGTGTCAGGTTTGAACGAACGCCTGTCCCAGGGCAGGGCGGCGCTTGATGCAAGAGAGCGCATGAAACAGGCGCGTGACGGCGGCGAGCGCTCCCCCTGAAGTATTTATTCCTGCGTAGCCGACATCACGCGGTCTTGAGCCCTGAGCGCCGCGCTTGCGCCTTGACAATGCGATCCATCGTGCGCAGCGATTTTTCGCCCAGCGCCAACGCCGTGTCCACCCACACCTCGGTGATTCCCATCAGCTCGTCGTAACCGACCGGCTGCGAAATCGCGCGTACCGCGTTGAGTGCCAGGTGCGCGTGCGGCGCGCGTTGCTGTCGGCGGATCAGGTCCTGTACCGCGGCTTCGCCCTGGCCCTTGGGCACCAGCACATCGACCACCCCCAGTGCGTGCATTTCGTCGCTGCTGTAGATGCGACCTTCCAGGATGATCTTCTCGGCCAACTGTGGCGGCACCCGCTTACACAGGAACGAATATGCCCCCATCCCCGGGAACAGCCCGAACAGCACCTCAGGCAGACCCATGTCGACGCCTTCCTCGGCCACGATGGTGTGGCAGGACAAGGCCAGCTCCAGGCCACCACCCAGCGCATCGCCCTGAACCAGAGCGATCGTGCGGACATCGCCACCCAAGCCTTTATGGAAGTGATGCACCCCGTTGACACAACGTCGTGCGTAGTCCAGCAGGCGTTCGCGGTTGTTGTCTCGGATCAGCTGCGCGAACAGCGCCAGATCGCCTCCGAGATTGAACGCCGAAGCATCAGAGGCCAGCACCACATGGCGCAGGCGACCGCTTTGCCGCTGACCGTCGCGTAAGGTGATCGACGACAGATAGCTCCACATGTCGTGCATCAATTCGGTGCGAAAACAGGGCCGGACGCCGCGTTCGATATCGGCGTGCATGTAGAGCCAGTGGACATCGCCGGGTGTATCGGACACGATGCGAAGGGTCGTATATGGATGGGTGCGGGGCAGTTTCTCGACGGTTGAACTCATGGTGCAGTCCTCGGAGATGGCCGTCCGCATGCGTTGTGGGCGCGAGCGGCGTGATGAAGCCCACGTTTCGATGCTACACCTGAACTCGTCATACACATGAAATCGGCTAATCGTGCAGGTGGCGGCGGTCGGACGGTTCCGTGCCATCACCAAAAAGCCCCTCCGGAGAGGGGCTTGATCGGCAACCGAAGCGCGGGAGTCAAGGCGTTGGCGGGTCACGCAACTCGCGCCGTAGGATCTTGCCCACATTGGTCTTGGGCAAATCGGTGCGGAACTCGACATACGCTGGACGCTTGTAGCCCGTCAGGTTCTCGCGTGCATGCGCCTGGATCTGCTCGACCGTCAATGCCGGATCCTTCCTGACGACCACCACCTTGACCGCCTCGCCGGACTTGTCGTCGGGCACGCCCACCGCTGCCACTTCGAGCACGCCGGGCATCATCGCGATCACGTCCTCGATCTCGTTTGGGTACACATTGAAACCCGACACCAGGATCATGTCCTTCTTGCGATCGACGATGTAGAAGAAACCCTGCTCGTCCATCCGGGCCATGTCGCCGGTGTGCAGCCAGCCGTCGGCATCCATGACCTTGGCGGTTTCCTCGGGCTGGTTCCAGTAACCCTTCATGACCTGCGGGCCCTTGATGCACAACTCGCCGACCTCGCCCATCGGCAGCTCGTTGCCATCCTCATCCTTGACGCAGGCGTCGGTCGAGGAAAGCGGCAAACCGATCGAGCCGTTGTATTCGGCCAGGTCCATGGGATTGATGCACGCAGCCGGCGAGGTTTCGGTCAGGCCGTACGCCTCCACCAGGGTGGTGCCGGTGACCTGCTTCCAGCGTTCGGCGACCGCGCGCTGCACGGCCATCCCGCCGCCGAGCGTGAGGTGCAGCTTCGAGAAATCGATCTCGTCGAAGCCAGGCGTGTTGAGCAGGCCGTTGAACAGGGTGTTGACGCCGGTGATAGCGGTGAACGGGGTGTTCTTCAACTCCTTGACGAACGCCGGCATGTCGCGCGGGTTGGTGATCAGGTGATTGAGCCCGCCGAATTTCATGAACACCAGTCCGTTCGCCGTCAACGCGAAGATGTGGTACAGCGGCAGCGCGGTGATGATGGTTTCCTCGCCATACTTGATGTCAGTGCCGATCCACACCGCGGCTTGCTGCATGTTGGCGACCAGGTTGCGATGGGTCAGCATCGCGCCCTTGGCCACCCCGGTGGTGCCACCGGTGTATTGCAGGAAGGCGATGTCTTCCGGTGTGATTTCCAGGGTCGGCAGCGTGTGCTTCTGGCCAAGACCGAGCGCGTCCTTGAAACGGATCGCGCCGGGCAGGTCGTAGTCCGGCACCAGCTTCTTGATGTGCTTGAGCACGAAGTTGACGATCGCGCCCTTCGGGAATGACAGCATGTCGCCCAGACCGGTGGCGATGACCTGCCTGATCTGCGTATCGCGAATGACTTCCTGTACAACGGCGCCGAAGTTGTCGAGTACCAGAATCGCGCTGGCACCCGAATCGACCAACTGATGCCTGAGTTCGCGCGGGGTGTACATCGGATTGGTATTC
>JALZKJ010000007.1 GCA_030859305.1 Pseudomonadota bacterium
ACGTCGTCGCCGAGGGTCACGTCGCCGATTACGCTGGCGGCAGGGTCGACGTAGACGCGCTCGCCAAGGGTCGGGAAGTGATCGAGATAGGGTCGCAGGGTCATCTCGTGATTCTACGTTCGCCCGCCCTAGACTGCAGCGGATGGACATCCACGCAGACACGACTGCCACCGAACTGGCCACCACCCGCGAGCGCCTGCGCGCCGCGTGGCAGACCAACAAGCCCGACCACGCGCAACGCCGCGACGACATCGAACGCCTGCGCGCGGCTTTCAGTGCCCGCATCGCCGACATGGACGCGGCGATCCGCGCCGACTTCGGCCACCGCAGCGAACACGAGAACCTGATCTCCGAAGCGATGGTGACCCTGGCCGAGCTCGACCACACGCTCGCGCACCTGCGCCGCTGGATGAAACCGCGCCGGGCCAGTGTCGGCTGGCGGTTCTGGCCGGCGCGCGCCGAAGTGCGGCCGCAACCGGTCGGCGTCGTCGGCATCCTCTCACCGTGGAATTACCCGGTGAACCTGGCGCTGATGCCGTTGGTATCGGCGATCGCGGCCGGCAACCACGTCTATCTCAAGCCTTCCGAACACACGCCGCGGACGTCGGAATTCCTGCGAGACCTGCTGGCGGACGTGTTTCCGGCGGACCGGGTGTCGGTCGCGCTGGGAGGCGCCGACGTGGGCGCGGCATTCTCCGCGCTGCCGTTCGACCACCTGCTGTTCACCGGCTCAACCGCGATCGGCCGCAAGGTGATGGCGGCCGCGGCGCCGCAGCTGACGCCGGTGACGCTGGAGCTGGGCGGCAAGGCGCCGGCACTGGTGTGCGCGGATTTCCCGCTGCCGCTGGCCGCCGCGCGCATCGCCAGCGGCAAATGGTTCAACGCCGGCCAGACCTGCATCGGCGTCGATTACGTGCTGATCGATGCCACTCGCCGCGATGCGTTCGTCGAGGCGCTGCAGGTCGAACTGCGCGCGCGTTACGGCGATTTCGACCAGACGCGCGACTACACCCGGATCATCAACGACGCCCAGTACGCGCGGCTTCGCGGTTATCTCGACGATGCCCGGCAACGCGGCCTGCAGGTGATCGAACCGTTCGCCGTCGATGCACGGCGTGGCGCCAGCGAACGCCTGCTGCCGCCATCACTGGTGATCGATCCGGGCATGGACGCCGAGGTGATGCGCCACGAGATCTTCGGCCCGATCCTGCCGGTCGTCTCCTACCGCACGCTCGACGAGGCGATCGGCACGATCAATGCGCTGGAGCGGCCGCTGGCGTTGTACCCGTTCGGCCATGACCGCGCGCAGATCGAGAGGATCCTGGCCGGCACGCTGGCCGGCGGCGTCACCGTCAACGACACCCTGGTGCATTTCGGCGTGCACGAGCTGCCGTTCGGCGGCATCGGCGCCAGCGGTTTCGGCGCGATCCACGGTCGCACCGGCTTCGACACCTTCAGCAAGCTGCTGCCAGTGTTCCATCAGGGCCGATTGGCCGGCAGCGACTGGATCAAACCGCCGTATCGGGGACGGATCGATCGGGTGATCCGCTGGCTGGCGAGATAGTCGCCACGACTGCCGGGCGGTATCGAAGCCGCCAGACACTGTTGCCGTGAACCCAGCCAACAAAAACCCCGCCGTGAGGCGGATTTCCGGGTGGCACGCAGGACGCTGGATCCCCGCCTGCGCGGGATGACGCATCGGCAAAGCCGCACGCGCCAGGCGCGTCGCCGTGCC
The DNA here is from genome assembly GCA_030859305.1 of Pseudomonadota bacterium. Lineage (GTDB taxonomy): Bacteria > Pseudomonadota > Gammaproteobacteria > Xanthomonadales > Xanthomonadaceae > Lysobacter_K. The sequence goes on from JALZKJ010000007.1 coordinate 1,736, forward strand.
GTCATCCAGACAACAAAAAACCCGCCGTGAGGCGGGTTTCCGGATGGCACGCAAGACGCTGGATCCCCGCCTGCGCGGGGATGACGCATCGGCAAAGCCGCACGCGCCAGGCACGTGCGGGCCGATACGTCACTTGATCTTGGCTTCCTTGTAGATCACATGCTTGCGGACGACGGGGTCGTATTTCTTGAACTCCATCTTGCCTGGCGTGTTCTTCTTGTTCTTGTCGGTGGTGTAGAAATGGCCGGTGTCGGCCGTCGAGATCAGGCGGATCAAATCGCGCTTGGAAGTCATGGGTCAGTCCTCCTCAGATCTTTTCGCCGCGGGCACGGAGGTCGGCCAGGACGGAATCGATACCGTTCTTGTCGATGGTGCGCATGGCATTGGCGGAAACACGCAGCTTGATCCAACGGTTCTCACTGGCGACCCAGAAACGGCGCTCGTGCAGGTTGGGGAGAAAGCGGCGGCGGGTCTTGTTGTTGGCGTGTGAGACGTTGTTGCCGGTCATCACTCGCTTGCCGGTTACCTGGCATTCGCGGGACATAACGCACCTCGATAAGGATGTTGGTGCTTCCCTTGGCCAGGGAGGCGGCGGCCCTGCCGTACCACGCAAGCGTGGGCGGCGCGCGATGCAGGTCATGGACATGCAGGTCAACCAGGCGGCGTATGGCGGGCCGGAATCGCGCTTCCGGGTCCGCCCGGGCACACCCGAGGGTGGGCCGGACGCAGCGAGCCGCGCATTATGCGGGGGTTTGCGCGGGCTGGCAACTTGCGGGGCTGGGGTTGCGCAGGGACTGCCGGAAGCTGCGCGCCGAAAAGCACCCTCCCCAGCCCTCCCCTTTGCAGCGCGAAAGGGAGGGAGCAAGGCAGCCAGGCTCCTCCCCTTTGCGGAGCAGGGGGAGGTTGGGAGGGGGTGGGTTTAAGACGTTCGCGGGGCTACCCGGCCCTGCCACGCAACCGCTCCAGCAAGCCTTCGAGCGCGTCCAGGTCGGCGTAATGGATCACCAGCCGGCCCTTGCCGCCGCGGCCGTGCAGCACGTTGACCTGGGTGTTGAGCGATTCGGCCAGCTCACGCTCCAGGCTGACGATGTCGGCCTGCGGGCGGATCTTGGCGGCCTTGTTCCTGCGACCGCTCTCGGGCAGCTTGCCGAGCGCGAACTGCTGCGCGCGGTGTTCGACCTCGCGCACCGACCAGCCATGCTGGGCGGCGTCGCTGGCCAGCTTGCTGGCGAGGTCGGGCGCCAGGGTCAGCAATGCGCGGGCGTGGCCCATCTCCAGCTGGCGCGACTCCACCAGCGCGCGGATCGCCGGCGGCAGTTCCAGCAGGCGCAGCAGGTTGGACACCGCCGCGCGCGAGCGGCCGACCGCGCCGGCGGCCTGGGCATGGGTGAGGTCGAATTCGTCGATCAGCCGCTGCAGCGCGGTGGCTTCCTCCAGCGGGTTGAGGTCTTCGCGCTGGATGTTCTCGATCAGCGCCATCGCCACCACGGTGCGGTCGTCGACCTCGCGCACCACCGCCGGAATTTCCGTCAGGCCCGCGAGCTTGGTCGCGCGCCAGCGGCGCTCGCCGGCGATGATCTCGTAGGTCTTGCCGCCATGGCCGGCGACCTGGCGCACGACGATCGGCTGGATCACGCCCTGCGCCTTGATCGACTCGGCCAGTTCGGCGAGCTTGTCCTCGTCCCAGTATTTGCGCGGCTGGTACTTGCCGGGCGCCAGCGTATCGACCGGCAGGTGCCGCATCACGTCGTCGTCGGTGGCCTCCAGCACGGGCGCGTCGGCGGCCGCCTTGTGGCCTAGCAGGGCTTCGAGGCCGCGGCCGAGACCGCGCTTCTTGGCCGGGGCCTTGGCGGCGCTCATGCCGTGGTCTCCTTGGGTGCGGGCGTGTTGGGTGCGGGCGTATTGATGGTGCGCGCGGCCTGGTCGCGTTCGCGCTGGCGGCGCAGCACTTCACCGGCCAGGCCGAGGTAGGCGATGCCGCCGCGGCTGCCCTTGTCGTAGCCAACAATACTCTGGCCGTGGCTCGGCGCTTCAGCCAGGCGCACGTTGCGCGGCACGATGGTGCGGAACACCTGGTCGCCGAAGTGGTTGGTGAGCTCGGCCGAAACCGCGTTGGCGAGGTTGTTGCGCACGTCGAACATGGTGCGCAGCACGCCTTCGATCTCCAGTTTCGGATTGAGTCGCTGGTTGATGCCTTCGATGGTGTCGACCAGCGCGCTCAGGCCTTCCAGAGCGTAGTACTCGCACTGCATCGGCACGATGATCGAGTCGGCCGCGGTCAGCGCATTGAGCGTCAGCAGCGACAGCGCCGGCGGGCAGTCGATCAGGATGAAGTCGTACTGGTCGACGATCGGCGCCAGCACGCGCTTGAGGCGTTGCTCGCGTGCGTCCTCGGCCATCAGCTGGATCTCGACCGCGGTCAGGTCGATGTTGCCGGGCAGCAGGTCGAAATCCTCGCCGGTGCGCAGGATGGCATCGCCGATGTCGGCCTCGCCGAGCAGCACCTCGCATACCGAGGTTTCCAGCTCGCGCTTGTTGACGCCGCTGCCCATGGTCGCGTTGCCCTGCGGGTCCAGATCCACCAGCAGCACCTTCCTGGGCGTGCGCGCGAGCGCGGCGGCCAGGTTGACCGCGGTGGTGGTCTTGCCGACTCCGCCTTTCTGGTTGGCGACGGCGATGATGCGGGCCATGCGGCTCGTCCCCTGTGCTGGTGTGCTTGCTGTAACCGAAAGTAGTGTCCGGCGCGGTGCCAGAGCGCACGATTATGCCCGCAGGCGCGCGGGCTTGTCGGAACAGGCGTCGCGCATGGTGCCTGCTCCGGTAAAGCGGAGCTTGCTCCGCTGGCAGCCGGAAGATGCAGGCGACACCTGCAGCGGAGCAAGCTCCGCTCTACGC
>JALZKJ010000005.1 GCA_030859305.1 Pseudomonadota bacterium
CTCGGAATTGCCGGTACGTTCATGGGCGGGGTTGCCGCGCTCGCGCGCGAACTCGGACACGAGGTCGAGGGCAGCGACCAGGCGGTGTATCCGCCGATGTCGACCCAGCTGGAAACCCTCGGCATCGCGTTGAAGCAGGGCTATTTGCCGGAACACATTTCATCCGACTGCTACGAGATCGTCATCGGCAACGCGCTCTCGCGCGGCAACCCGGCGATAGAGCAGGTGCTCGACGACGGCCGCAAGTACACTTCCGGCGCGCAGTGGCTGTCCGAGCAACTGTTGCCAAGCCGCGATGTGCTGGCCGTCGCCGGCACCCACGGCAAGACCACCACCAGCACCATCCTGACGTTTCTGCTGGAAGCGGCCGGGCGTGCGCCGGGATTCCTGATCGGCGGCGTCGCCGAGGATTTCGGCGTGTCGGCGCGGGTGGGCTCGGGTCGGGAGTTCGTGGTCGAAGCCGACGAATACGACACCGCGTTTTTCGACAAGCGCAGCAAGTTTGTGCACTACCGGCCGCTGGTGGCGATCCTCAACAATCTCGAGTACGACCACGCCGACATCTTCCCGGACGTGGCCGCGATCCAGCGTCAGTTCCACCATCTGGTGCGCACGGTGCCACGGCGCGGCCGGCTGATCGTCAATGGTGAGGACCCGTACCTCGCCGAAGTACTGGCGATGGGCTGCTGGACGCCGGTCGAGACGTTCGGGATGCAGTTCGATGACGCAGCGCACACCGCGACGGGTGGCGACTACGACTGGAGCGCGCGGCTGCTCGACGACGACGGCAGCGCGTTCGTGGTCGTGCATCGGGGCATCGCACTGGGCGAGGTGCACTGGCCGCTGCTCGGCCGCCACAACGTGATGAACGCACTGGCCTCGCTGGCCGCGGCCAACGCGGTCGGCGTCGATGTCGCCTCGGTGCTGCCGGCGCTGGCGAACTTCCGCAGCGTCAAGCGGCGCATGGAAGTGATCGGCCAGGCGCAAGGCATCACCGTCTACGACGACTTCGCCCATCACCCGACCGCGATCGCGACCACTCTGGCCGGCTTGCGGGCCAGGGTCGGCGAGGCGCGGATCGTGGTGGCGATGGAGCCGCGCAGCAACTCGATGCGGCTGGGCGCGCACGCCGACGCGCTGGCGCCATCGCTGGAGGCCGCCGACACGGTGGTGTTCCTGCATCGACCGGAACTGGCGTGGGACGCCGGCAAGGTCGTGGCCGGATTGCGCGGGCAGGGCGTGACCGCGGTCGATGTGGATGCGCTGATCCTTGCCCTGCACGAACGCGCGCAGGCCGGCGACCACGTGGTGTTCATGTCCAACGGCGGCTTCGACGGCGCGCCGCGCCGGTTCCTCGCCGCCTTGGGTTGACGGACGTGCACTCGCGTTGACGCGGCGCGAAGATTGCGGCGGGTACACTTGCCGTCGATGCCGGCCGACATGCACCCCGTCGAATCACTGGGATTGTTCCCGCTGCACACCGTGCTGGTGCCGGGCGCAGCGCTCGGCCTGCGCGTGTTCGAGCCGCGTTACCTCGACCTCATTCGCGATTGCGGCCGCCAGGGCCGTGGCTTCGGCGTGTGCATGATCATCGACGGTGAGGAAGTCGGCGCGCCGGTGACGGCGGCCGCATACGGCACCGAGGCGGTGATCGAGGATTTCGGCAGTGGCGACGACGGCCTGCTGACCCTGCGCGTGCGCGGCACCCGGCGTTTTCATATCCAGCGCGTGCGGGTGCGCGACAACGGCCTGCAGGTGGCCGATGTGGTCTGGTGCGAGGCCGAGACGCCGGAACCGGTGCGCCCGGAACACGCGCTGCTGGCGACCCTGCTGCGGCAGATCCTCGAACAGGTCGGCGGCGAACACGCGAAAGCGCCGAAAGCGCGGTTCGACGATGCGTCCTGGGTCGGGTGGCGACTGGCGGAACTGCTGCCGATGCCGGACGAACAACGCCAAGGCCTGCTGCAACTCGATGACCCGCACGAACGCCTGCAGCAGGTGCTGTCGCTGCTGCCGTGAGCTCATCGGCCATGCTCACCACGCAGGGCTGGTTGCGCGCTGTCGCCACGATGGTCGCGGCCGCTTTCAGCCTCAGTACGCGGCGTCCGTACGCAACCTGAGCACCCACTCCCCGCTGTCCGGATGCGTGGACTCGGCCTGTTCGAACCCGCCCAACGCCGTACGAACCACCGCGTGCGCGCGCTGGTCGGCCAGGGTCGGCAGCCACAGCGCGGCCGCGCCCAGCGGCTTGCTCAGGCGCAGTGTCTGGGTGGTGCCGATCCAGAGGTCTGTCCCGTCTTCCAGCGCCGAGGGCGCCGGCCACAGTCGCAACGCGAACTGCTCGTCCGGGCTCGCGCCATCGTGAAGCATGAGCAGGGCTTCGGCGTGCGCGTCCAGGGTCGCGGGCAGCACCGCCTGCTGACGCGGCGGGGTGTCGTCGTCGAGCAATGCCAGCGTCGCCAGCCAGTCGGCCTGCGGCTGGGCGCGCCAACCTTGCGCTTCCAGCGCGGCCTGCAGTGGCGCCAGCGGGCCGGCGACCTGCAGGTCGAGTGGCCAGCGCCGGCGCGCGTCGCTCTCGTTGCGTCGCGCCGGCAGCGTCGCCCAGTCGTCCTGCCACCACGCCTGATGGTTCATTACCCGCACCGGCGCGGCGGCAGTGAACTGGGCCAGCAGCCCGTCGGCCGCGCGCGGTGCATGCCACAACGCGGCGGCGGCGAAACTGCCGTAGAACAACCACGCCAACGGACGCATCCAGAACGAGCGCGCGACGTGGCTGCGATACGCGATGCCGAGCACCAGCAGCCACAGCAGACCGAACAAGCTGCCCCCTATCAGGTCGCTGGGCCAGTGCGCGCCCAGGTACAGCCGCGAGAACCCGACCACGGTGGTCACCACACCCGCCAGCAGATACGGCCACACGCGCTTGCGGCCCGGCAGTTCGCGCGCGATCAGCACCGCGAAGAAACCGAAGATGATCGTGGTCATCGTCACCGCGACCGACGGGAAGCCGAAGCCGGCCGGCGCGGTGGGCGGGCGCGGCATGTCGATCACCGCTTCCAGCAGCGCGGTCAGCACCAGCCCGAACACCAGCGCGGCCAGCCAGTGCGCCGCCGCCATCCAGCGCCGCCGCCACAGCAGATAACCCAGCGCAACCGCGGCAGCGGTGCCCAGCACCTGCGCGTCGCCGAGACTGGCCAGCCCGGCCATCAGGCGGTCGGCGAGCGGATTGCGCAGGCTCCACATGAATTCGTGGATGGTGTGGTCGAGCGCCAGCGGGCCGCCACTGGCCAGCAGCGTGGCCAACAGGGTGAACCACACCCAGCTGATCGCCATCAGCGACACCGCCAGCATCGCCAGCGATGGGGACTCAGGGCGGTTAGGATCGATCAGCGCAGCGGCGTAGCGGCCCAGCCGTGGATGCGCATGGGTCCAGCGCAGCGCCCGCGCCAGCAGGCTGTCTGCATGCGTGGCGAACCAGCGCCACGTGTACAGCACGCCCGCCCAGACCAGCGCGATTGCGAGCGCCAGTGCCACCAGCACCAGCGCCAGCCGGTCGGCAACCGCGGCGACCGCATCGTAGGACGCCCCCAGCACCCAACCCGGCGCGAGGAACAATGCCGACCACAGCAGGCACGCGGCCAGGCTCGGTAGCGCGTAGCGGCGCATCGGCATGTGCAGCATGCCGGCAATCGCCGGCACGAAAGGCCGCACCGCGCCGACGAAACGCGCGATCACGATGCTCTTGACGCCGTGGCGGCGGAACATCGATTCGCCACGATCGATCCACTGCGGATACCGCGAAAACGGCCAACGCTGCCGCAGCTGCACCCCCCAGCGGCGGCCGATCCAGTAGCTCAGCCCATCGCCCACGAAGGCGCCCAGCGCGGCGCAGACAATCGCGTAAGGCCCGTTGATATGCCCCAACCCGACCGCCGCGCCGACCGCGAACAGCAACGGCAGCGCCGGCACCACGATGCCGACCAGCACCAGCGCATCGCAGAACGCGATCAGGAAGATCAAAGCGCCGGCGGCGAGGGGGTTGGCGCTGAGCCAGGCGGTCGCGCTTTCGATCCATGCGGAATCCATCGGCGGATTATAGGCAGCGCAGTGAGGCGATCTGTGCCTGATAGAGCCGAGATTGCATGGCTTGCCTTCCTTGCAACACGCAGCAGAGCATGATCGGCTCTACAGGCCCGCGCGTTTCCGTACACTGCCGCGATGCATTCCGACGCCACCGAAGTTTCCGCGCTCAAGGCCGACAGCTTCGGACGCATCGCGCTGATGCGTGGCGGTGACGGTCTGTTCGTGCGTCGTGACCTCGGTCATGTGCCGTGGTGGTTGCGACTGCCGGCATGGTGGCTGGCGCGGCGCGAGGCGCGCGCCTTGCGGCAGGTCGACGGACTGGCGGCGACGCCGCGGTTGCTCGCCTGGAACGGTCGTCAGCTCGATCGCAGTTATCTCGAAGGCGCGGCGATGTACCAGCGTCCGCCGCATGGGGATCTGGGCTATTTCCGTCTGGCACGGCGCCTGCTGCAGCAACTGCACCGGCGCGGGCTCGCTCACAACGACCTGGCCAAGGAAGCCAACTGGCTGGTGCTGATCGACGGCAGCCCGGCGATCATCGATTTCCAGCTCGCCGTGCGCGGCGATCCACGCTCGCGCTGGATGCGCCTGCTGGCGCGCGAGGACCTGCGTCATCTGCTCAAGCACAAGCGCACCTATTGTCCCGACGCGATCACCCCGGTCGAACGGCGCGTGCTCAAGCGCCATTCCTGGCTGCGCGATGCCTGGTTCGCCACCGGCAAGCCGGTGTACCGGTTCGTGACGCGGCGACTGCTCAAGTGGGAAGACAACGAGGGCCAAGGGCCTAAGCCATGAACCCGGTCACCCTGCACCTGTAGGAGCGGCCCAGCGGCCACGAGCTTTTGCCGGTTCCGCTCGCGATACCAGCGGCTCGCGGGCCTGGGCCGCTCCTACAATGGCAGCGACTCCGACGCGATATCCGCAAGGCCCATCATGCAGACCCTGTCCGGCAAGACTTTGTTCATCACCGGCGCCTCGCGCGGGATCGGCCGCGCGATCGCGCTGCGTGCCGCGCGCGACGGTGCCAACATCGCGATCGCCTCGAAATCCGTGGTCGCCAATCCCAAGCTGCCCGGCACCATCCACAGTGTCGCCCTCGAGGTCGAATCCGAGGCACTCCCGCTCAAGTGCGATATCCGCGAGGAGGACCAGGTGCGCGCCGCGGTCGCCGCCACGGTCGCCGCGTTCGGCGGCATCGATATCCTGGTCAACAACGCCAGCGCGATCTGGCTGCGCGGCGCGCTCGACACGCCGATGAAGCGCTACGACCTGATGCAGCAGGTCAACGCGCGCGGCAGTTTCCTGTGCGCGCAGGCCTGCCTGCCGAGCCTGTTGCAGGCGCCGAATCCGCATATCCTCACCCTCGCGCCGCCGCCCAGCCTCGACCCGAAGTGGTGGGGCCCGCACACCGGTTACACGCTGGCGAAGATGGGCATGAGCTTCGTGACCCTCGGCCTGGCCGCGGAGTTCGGCCCGCAAGGCGTCGCGGTCAATGCATTGTGGCCGCGCACGATCATCGCCACCGACGCCATCAACATGATTGCCGGTGTCGATGCGGCCCGCTGCCGGCGCCCCGACATCGTCGCCGATGCCGCCCATGCGGTGCTCGTGCGGCCGGCCGCGGGTTTCAGCGGAAATTTCCTGATCGATGAGGAGGTACTGCGCGAGAAGGGCGTCGTCGACTTCGGGGCCTACGCGGTCGATGCCTCGCAGCCGCTGTTGCCGGATCTGTTCCTCTGACGGTCGGTGCCGTGGCGCGCCGCGCGCTCAACCCATCGGCGCGGGCAAGCCATGGCCGCAGCAGCGACAGAAACCGGCGTCGGGATCATGGCCTTCCAGTCCACATTCCTCGCAGCCGCGGCGGTCCAAATGCGATGGCTTCCGTGCTGCCACGCGCAGGCTGCTGGCCAGTTCGGCGGTGTAGATGCCGGTCGGCACGGCAATGATGCTGTAGCCGATCAGGATCAACACCGAGGCGATGAACCGCCCGAACGGCGTGCCCGGCGCGATGTCGCCGAAGCCGACCGTGGCCATCGTCACGATCGCCCAGTACATGCCGGTGGGGATGCTGTTGAAGCCGTAAGCCGGGCCCTCGACCACGAACATCAGCGCGCCGAAGATCACCACCACCGTCAGGATCGCGCAGATGAACACGAAGATCTTGCGCCGGCTGCGCCACAGCGCGCCGACCAGCACGCCACCCTCTTCCACGTACTGGGTGAGCTTGAGAATGCGGAACAACCGCAGTACGCGCAGGATGCGCACCACCAGCAGGCTCTGGCTGCCCGGGAAAAACACCGACAGGTAGGTCGGCAGGATGGACAGCACGTCGATGATCCCCCAGCTGCTGGCCGCGTAGCGCCCCGGTCTGCTCACGACCATCAGCCGCAATACGTACTCGGCGGTGAACAGGGCCGTGAAGCACCATTCCATCACGTACATCACGTCGGCGTATTCGGCGTGGATCTCCGGGTCGCTGTCGAACATGATCACCAGCACGCTCGCCAGGATCGCTGCGATCAACAACAGGTCGAAATTGCGCGAGGACGGCGTGTCGTGCCGGTAGATGATGTCGAACCACTTGCGTCGCCAGCCGGTTTCACTGGCGGGATTGAGTTGTGGGGCGATCAGCAGGCGCATGGGGTTCCTCCGGCCCGCGATTGTGCCGTAGTCGCGCCGACAATCGGCGAGAATGCGCGCAATCCACCGCCGCCACGCCGATGACCGACACCACCGACAGTCTGTATTCGCTCGCAGAGCGCTTCTACCTGCCGGTCTACCGGCCGCGTCGGATCGTGCTCGACCATGGGCAGGGATCGCGCGTCTGGGATCGCGACGGCCGCGAGTACGTCGACTTCGGCGCCGGCATCGCCGTCAACGCGCTCGGCCATGCGCATCCGGCCTTGATCGCGGCGCTGACGGAACAGGCCGGCAAACTGTGGCACACCAGCAACGTTTTCGTCAGCGAGCCGCCGCTGAAGCTGGCCGAGGCACTGGTGACGGCTTCGGGGTTTGCCGAGCGGGTGTTTTTCTGCAACTCCGGCGCGGAAGCCAACGAGGCGGCGATCAAGCTCGCGCGCAAATGGGCGGCCGCGCAGGGTCGCGTGCCCGAACGTCGGGTGATCCTGAGTTTCAGAGGCAGTTTCCATGGCCGCACGCTCGCGGCGGTCACCGCCACCGCGCAGCCGAAATACCACGAGGGTTTCGAGCCGCTGCCGCCGGGTTTCCGTTACAGCGGTTTCAATGACCTCTCCGCCGCCGAGGCGGCGATGGCCGCGGGCGATGTCTGCGCAGTGCTGGTCGAACCCGTCCAGGGCGAAGGCGGGGTGACGCCTGCGACCGACGAATTCCTGCACGGCCTGCGCGCCTTGTGCGACCG
>JALZKJ010000048.1 GCA_030859305.1 Pseudomonadota bacterium
GCCCCACGCATTGCGCGATCGCGTCGAAATCTTCCAGGCCGTACCAGAACACCTTCCACTGTGGCTGCTTGATGCAGCCATCGGCCTCGGCGTAATAGAACGGGTTGACCGGGTTGCCCCGCCGCGAGCGCCAGAACAGCTTCGGATTCTGCTCGCGCATCAGCAGCCACACCGCGCGTCCGAGCCCCTCGCCCTGGGCATCGTCGAGTACGGCGAACTTGTCCAGGTAGGTACAGTCGCGTCCATCGGCGAGTTGCTCGATCGTGAGGATGACCGCAGCGCGGTAGTTCTCGCTGACATAGGCGCGATGCAGGCGGGTGCGCTGGAAATAATCCGGCAACAGCCGGCGACCGAACGCGGATTCGATCAAGCCACGCAATCGCGGCAGGTCCAGTTGCTGCCACGCATCGACCTGCAAGACGCGCTCACCGCACCGCACCAGGGTGCCGGAACCCTTGTGGGTGAACAGCTCCTTGGCGAGTTCGGCGGGCCGGGTGATCGACACCGACGAGGTCAGCGGCAGCGTGTCGAGCAGGTCCTTGATCTGTTCGAGCTTGACGCGCATGCCGCCGTTGATCCACGGCTGCGCGATCAGGTGCTCGTATTGTGTGGACAGGCTGATCGAATCGATCACCTTGCCGTTGTCGTCCAGCAGCCCGCCGGTGCCGGTCAGGAACACGATCTTGTAGGGCTGCAGCACCTGCACCAGTTCGTTGGCGGCGAAGTCGGCATTGATGTTGAGGATCTGCCCGCCGACAGTCTCGCCGAGGCTGGCGATCACCGGGATCGATCCCGCCTGCAGGCTCGCCTCGATCGGCGCGAGGTCGACGCGCCTGACCTCGCCGACCAGGCCGTAGGTGTCGCGATCCAGGTACTCGGCTTCAAACACGCCCGACACGATCGAGGTCGCGCGCGCATCGCCGCGCTGCAGCGCTTCGACCAGCTTGAGGTTCTGCGCATGCAACACGCGACGCACGATGACCAGCGCTTCCGGCGAGGTCACCCGCAGTCCGTGGTGCGTTCGTTTGTCGATCCCGGCCGCCGCCAGTGCCTCGTCGAGTTGCGGGCCGGCGCCGTGAATCACGATCGGGGTCAGGCCGACATCCTGCAGGAACGCGAGCGACGAGGTCAGCGCGTCGAGGTCGTCGCGCAATACCGCGCCGCCAACCTTGACCACCGCGAAGCGCTTGGCGTCGAGTTGCGAGAAACGCTTGAGGTATTGCGAGATCTCCTTCGCGCTGCCCATGCTGGAAAGCAGGCGCACGATGGTCTGGCGGGTCCGGCTGTCTTCAGCGCTGAGGTCGTTGGGGCTGTGCATCACGGTCGATGGGCTTTTGCAGTGGCGCCCCATGCCTGTGGAAAAACATGGACGCGAGATTTGTCGGATTGCGTGCTGGTCGATGTGTTGGAGCAGGAGCTCGCGGCCATGGGCCGCTCTACGGTGGCACTTCCGCGTCGAGGATGCCCACGATGGATTCGGCGTAACGCTGCAACTGCTCCAACGCCACCCACTCGTCGGCGGAGTGTGCCTGGGCGATGTCACCTGGGCCGTACACGATCGCGGTCAGGCCGGCGGCGGAAAACAACGATGCTTCGGTCCAGAAATCGACCGCGTTGCCGATCTGCAGATCGAGTGCTTCGGCGAGGTCGCGCGCTTCGAGGCGCCGATCCTCGGCCATCTCGACATCCCCGGATGGCAGCGAAGGGCCGCGGAAGGTTTCCTGGTAGCGCTCGATCGCGTCGGCTTCGACCAGAGTTCCAAAACGCTCGTGCAACGCGTCGAACGACATCGACGGCAAAGGCCGGAAACCGAACCGCACCTCGGCGCTGGGCGCGATCATGTTCGCCTTGATCCCGCCTTCCACCCGGCCGATGTTGAAGCGCAGCCCGGTCAGGCCGCCGAAACGCTGGTGCGCCTCGGCTTCGACCAGGTCCAGCGCGCTACTGCCCCAACGCATCGCCTGATGCAGCGCGCTGGCCTGGATGGCGTTGGCACCGGAGGCGTGGCCAGCCGCACCACGGAACTGCATCAGCACCGAACTGATCCCACGATGCGCGAGCACCGCCTCGCAGCGCGTCGGCTCGGCGACGATCGCCTCGCTGAAGCCATGGTCGCGTGCCAGCAACGCGGCGATGCAACGCGCGTCGTTGGCTTCCTCGTCGGTACTGAACAGGAACGCCGCGTCGCCCTGGGTCACCGTTGCCGCCGCCAGCATCCCGGCCGCCGCACCCTTGATGTCGCAGGCACCCAGACCGATCGCGCGGTCGGCGGTGACCCGCAGTGCATGCGGATCCGCCGTCCATGCCGGCGACGACGGCACCGTGTCCAGATGCACGTTGAACATCCGCGTCGGGTTGCCGCGCACGGCGAGCATCGACACCGCGCCGTCGCCGTGGTCGATGACCTCGATGCGGAACCCCGGCAACTGCGCGCGCAGGTAATCGAACATGCCGCCCGTGCCGATCGCGCGCGGCGGGTTGCGGGTGTCGAAAGCGACCAGCGCTTCGAGGTGTTTGAGTACTACATCCAGCATGTCGATTCCATGTTCCATGTGGGAGCGGTCACTTGCGGTTGACCTCGGCCCACAGCGTGCTGCTCATGCCGAACAACTTGATGAAGCCCTCGGCTTCCTCCACGCCCCAGTCCGCCGACTGCGCATAGGTCGCGCCCTTGGCATTGAGGATGTGCGGCGATTCGATCGCCACCGCGCTGACAATGCCGCCGTGCGTCTCCAGCATCACCTCGCCGTTGACGGTCGACTGCGAGCTGGCAAGGTACGCCTCCAGGTCGGCTTTCAACGGATCATGGAAGAAGCCTTCGTACACCAGCTCGACCCATTTGCGCGCGACCTCGGGCTTGAAGCGGTTCTGCTGCTTGCTCAGCACCGCTTCCTCCAGCGCGCGATGCGCAACCAGCAGCGCGGTCAGGCCCGGCGCCTCGAAAATGATCCGACCCTTGAGGCCGATCGTGGTGTCGCCGGTGTAGATGCCCCGGCCGACACCGTATTGCGCAAACAGCTCGTTGAGCTTCGCGAGCAAGGTGTGGCCGTCACTCCTGTCGCCATCGAGCGTGACCGCTTCGCCGTGTTCGAAACGGATCGAAACCCGCAACGGCTGCGCCGGCCAATCGGCGCGGGGTTTGCACCAGCCCGACGCACCTGCGCCCGGCGCCTGCCAGCGGTCGATCTCGCCTCCCGACATGGTCAGGCCCAGCAGGTTCTCGTTGATCGTGTAGGCCTGCTGTTTCGCCCGCACGCCGAAGCCGCGCGCTTCAAGGTATTGCTGTTCATAGGCACGCACTTCGGTGTGTTCTTTCTGGATTTCGCGGATCGGCGCGACGATTTCGTAATCGCCCAGCGCCTTGACGGCCAGGTCGAAACGCACCTGGTCGTTGCCCATGCCGGTGCAGCCATGCGCGATGACCCGGGTGCCGAGTTCGTCGCAACGTTTCAACGCCGCCTCGACGATCAGGTAACGATCCGACACCAGCAGCGGGTACTGGCCCTGGTAGCCCTCGCCGGCCCACACGAACGGCTTGACGAAGCCTTGCCAGATCGCCGGCCCGCCGTCGACGGTGACATGCGAGGAGACGTTCAGTTCAGCCGCGCGCTGCTCGATGAAGGCGCGCTCGTCGGCATCCACGCCACCGGTATCGGCGAACACGGTGTGCACGTTCCAGCCGAGTTCCTGCAGCCAGGGTACGCAGAAGCTGGTGTCGAGGCCGCCGGAAAAGGCCAGGACTATGTCTTGGCCAGGAATCGGGAGTCGGGAGTCGGGAGTCGTAGAAGCGTTCATGGTGAGTCCGTATTGGCGTAAGCGAGTGCTGGCTGTTGCTGTTGCTGGTCCGATTCCCTATTCCCGACTCCCAACTCCCGATGGCTGCGCCACCAGCGCCGCCATGATCGCCTTCTGCACATGCAGGCGGTTCTCGGCTTCGTCGATTGCGATGCACCGTGGAGAATCCATCACTTCGTCGGTCGCCTTGACGTTACGGCGCAGCGGCAGGCAGTGGCTGAAGACGCCGTCGTTTGTCAGCGCCATCTTGGCCTCGTCGACGATGAAGTGTTTGTGGCGATCCCGGATGGGTTGCTCCAGCGCCCAGTTGCCGAAATACTGCAGCGACCCCCAACTCTTGGCGTAGACCACGTCGGCGCCGGCGTAGGCGCTCTGGATGTCGTGGCTGACCACGAGCGAGCCGCCGTTCTCCACGACGTTCTGCGCCGCCCAGCCCATGTAGCGCTCGTCGAGGATGTAGTCCGGGGTCGGGCACAGCAGGGTCACGTCCATGCCCATCCGGGTGGCGATGGTGAGCGCGGAATTGGCCACCGCGGTGTTGAGCGGCTTCGGGTGATACGTCCAGGTCAGCACGAATTTCCTGCCGCGCAAGTCGGCGCTGCCGAAGTGCTGCTGCAACGCCATCACGTGCGCGAGCTCCTGGCAAGGGTGGGTGATCGTCTCCATGTTGATCACCGGCACCGGCGAGTACCTGGCGAAGCCCTGCAGCACGCGGTCCTGGCGGTCGAGCGACCAGTCGACGAACTTCGGGAACGCGCGCACGCCGATCAGGTCCACATAGCGCCCCAGCACCTGCGCCACCTCGGCGATGTGCTCCTCGGTGTTGCCGTCCATCACCGTGCCCAGGTCGAACTCTATCGGCCAGGCATCCTTGCCCGGCTGCAGCACCACCGCGTGGCCACCGAGCTGGAACGCACCGAGCTCGAAGCTGGTGCGGGTGCGCATCGACGGGTTGAAGAACACCAGTGCGATGGATTTTCCGTTCAACTGGTCGCCGATCCTGTCGCGTTTGAACGCGGCGGCCTGCATCAACAGCGCGTCGAGATCGGCACGCGACCAGTCCTGGGTGTTGAGGAAATGTTTCATGGTTCAGATCCGTGGAAATCAAAAGGGTGGCAACAGCAGCGGCGATGCGGGCCGTTGCAGCGAAACATGCAGTGAAACTTGCAATAAAACGTGCACTCAAGCCCGGAAAACGAAAAAGCCCAGCTTGAGGGCTGGGCTTGTAGTGAAACACCAACAGGCGCGAGCGCCCTACCCGGCCGGATTGGGGGGCAAGCGTCGGCGCGCGCGCGAGGTCATTCCCGCCGCCATCCAGGCGGAGGTCAGGATGTCGGCGTCAGCGCGGTTCGGGGTCATGGCGGGGAGGTTCATTGGGGGACGAATGCTCGCATGTCCGCAAGCGCGCGTGCAAGCCGGACCTACGCGCGGCTGACGGGCCTGTACGTCCAGTGCACGATCAGGGGGTGAGCGCACCCGCCACGGCCGGCGTGATCGCGACCCGGATCCGCAGGCGGTTGCCCGGATCCTCGGGCAGGCGCGAACGAAACTTCGAGCCCTTGTAGACGTAATCGACGTCATAGGCGATCGGACGGCGGAATTGACGCTCGACCGGCACCGATCGGCAATTCTCTTCCATCGTCTCCTCGGCCTGGTCGCGGCTGAGCGCGTCCTTGACCGCGCCGACCATGCGCGACAGACGTGAATCGTTGTCGTCACGCGGACGCGGCGACTGGTCGCAGCGCTGCTCAATGCTGGTCGCGGTCAGAGTCTGGTACACCGGCGTGACCCGCAGGACCTGGGCGTATTCGTAGCGCACGTTCTCGCTCTGGATTACCCGGTTTTGCGTCGGCGTGTTCTGTGTCGCCCGGTCCTGCGCCGACGCCCCCTGGAATGCCAGAGCCGGCCCGACCCAGAGGGCAAGCAGCAGCATCGGCAGGCGCAGGCAGTTACTCGACATTCGCAATTAGGGGAAGTTCGGTTGGGTCGGAAATTGTAGATGCAGTGTGGCCTTGCGGCCTGAATCTCCCCTGTCATGCCCGTTGCGCCGGCTAGAATGCAGCCGAGCCCAAGCCGCGTCCCCCATGAGCCTGCATCTTTTCAACAGCCTGACCCGCCGGGTCGAAGCGTTCGCGCCGGCCGATCCGGCCCGCACCACGATGTATGTGTGCGGCCCGACCGTCTACAACTTCGTCCACATCGGCAACGCACGCGGGCCGGTGCTGTTCGGCGTGCTGGCCGACCTGTTGCGGCGGCGCTTCGGCGCGCTGGCCTATGCGCGCAACATCACCGACGTCGACGACAAGATCAATGCCTCCGCGCGCGAGCAAGGCGTGCCGATCTCGACCATCACCGATCGTTTCGCCGCCGTCTACCGCGACGACATGGCCGCGCTGGGCGTGCAGCCGCCGGACATCGAACCGGAGGCCACGCGCCACATCGGCGAGATCATCGCGATGATCCAGCGGCTGATCGACGCCGGCCACGCCTATGCCGCCGAAGACCACGTGCTGTTCGCGGTCGCCAGCTTCGAGGCCTATGGCAAGCTCTCGCGCCGGGACACCGACGAGATGCTGGCCGGCGCGCGCGTCGACGTGGCTCCGTACAAACGCGACCCGGGCGACTTCGTGCTGTGGAAGCCCTCCACCGACGATCTCCCCGGCTGGCAGTCGCCGTGGGGCCGTGGGCGTCCCGGCTGGCATATCGAGTGCTCGGCGATGGCCGCCGCGCACCTGGGCGAGACCATCGACATCCACGCCGGCGGCATTGACCTGCAATTCCCGCATCACGAAAACGAGATCGCGCAGAGCGAGTGCGCGCACGCTGGCAAACCGTTCGCGCGGTTCTGGCTGCACAACGGCATGCTGAATTTTTCCGGTGCGAAAATGTCCAAATCGCTCGGCAACATCGAGCGCATCCAGGACCTGGTGCGCGCTCATCCGCCCGAGGCGTTGCGCTTTGCGCTGTTGTCGGCGCATTACCGGCAACCAATGGACTGGTCGGATGCGTTGATCGAACAGAGCGTGCGTACGCTGGACCGGTTGTACGGCACGCTGCGCGATCTGGCTGATATCCAGGCCGGCAGCGGCGGGATCCCGGCCGGTATCGAGGCCACGCTGGACGACGACCTCAACACCCCGCAGGCGCTGGCGGAGATTTCGCGCATCGCCGGCGAGGCGCGCAAGGCCGAAGCCATCGAGGACAAACGCCGGCTCAAGGGCGAACTGCTCGGGGCCGGTTTCGCACTGGGCCTGCTGCAGCAGGATCCGTCCGGCTGGTTCGCGCGCGGCGCCGACCACAGCGACGATGCCCGCATACAGGGCCTGGTCGACGAGCGCAATGTCGCCAGGCAATCGCGCGATTTCGCCCGCGCCGACGCGATTCGCGGGCAACTCGCCGATGAAGGCGTTCTGCTGGAAGACACCCCCGCAGGCGTACGCTGGCGGCGGGCGTGACCCTCTCCCTGCCCTCATTCCCGTGAAGGCGGGAGAAAGCAGAATGCACTGTCATGGTTTGCCCGGCCCGCTACTGCCGCAGTGCCTGCACCGAAAACCTCTTCGGAAACTGAAGTGACCCTC
>JALZKJ010000057.1 GCA_030859305.1 Pseudomonadota bacterium
GCGACAACGTGAAGATGGTGGTGACGTTGATCAACCCGGTGGCGATGGACGAAGGCCTGCGTTTCGCGATCCGCGAGGGCGGCCGCACCGTCGGCGCCGGCGTGGTGGCCAAGATCCTCAAGTGACGATCTGACCCTGCGCGAAAAGCGCGCAGGGTTTTGCCAGATCGTCATCCCCGCGAGGCGGGGATCCACAGCTTCACCCCGTGGTCGCGTAGCGACGGGTTTCGCCAGATCATCCCCGCGAAAGCGGGGATCCAGCTCTGCTGGTACAAGCTCTACCGGTTCAAAATACCGGTCGATGCCAGCAAAGCAGTACCCAATACCGCCGGTACCCGCCTGGGTCGAATGCCGGCATACCGCGAAAAGAGGCGCAGGACGCGCCTCGTGTTCGCCGGACAGGGAAGCGTCGCGTGGCAAGGCTCCGCAGGGTTTCGATTTAATTTCGAATCCCGCTTGACGGAGGTGCTTAACGCGCCTTATACTTTTCTGTCTGGGCAGGCCGGGTAACCGGTCTGCCCTGTTTTGCGAAAGGATATTTCGCGAAAGTGATGTTCCGGGCAGGGTGTGCTTTCTCCTGCCGGGTGCTGGTTCAACTGAAATCTTCATCGGGGTTCGGCGCACCCAGTCGCTGGCCTGTCGCTCTTTATAACGAAGGAACTACCGCAATGGCGGACCAAAAGATCCGGATTCGGCTCAAGGCGTACGATCATCGTCTGATCGACCGCTCGGCCAGCGAGATCGTCGAGACAGCGAAGCGGACCGGCGCGCAAGTGCGCGGCCCGATCCCGCTGCCCACCAAGATCGAGCGCTTCACCATTCTTACTTCTCCGCACGTCGATAAGGACGCGCGCGACCAGTACGAGACCCGCACGCACAAGCGCGTGCTCGACATCGTCGACCCCAACGACAAGACCGTGGACGCGCTGATGAAGCTCGAGCTCGCGGCTGGCGTCGACGTTCAGATCAAGCTGACCTGAGGCCATCACCATGACCGCGAAGAAATATTCGTTGGGCATCGTCGGTCGCAAGGCCGGCATGAGCCGCTTCTTCACTGAAGACGGCAAGTCCATTCCGGTGACCCTGATCGAGGCCACCCCGAACCGCATCACCCAGATCAAGACCACTGACAGCGACGGCTACAGCGCCGTGCAGGTCACGGTCGGCGTGCGCCGCGCGGCGCTGATCAACAAGCCCGAAGCCGGGCATCTGGCAAAGGCCAAGGTCGACGCCGGTCGTGGCTTGTGGGAGTTGCGTGTTGCCGACGACAAGATCGGCGACTTTGAAGTGGGCGGCGAGATCAAGGCCGACATCTTCGAAGTCGGGCAGATCGTCGACGTCCAGGGAATCACCAAGGGCAAGGGCTTCCAGGGCACGATCAAGCGCTGGAACTTCAAGATGGGCGACGCGACGCACGGCAACTCGTTGTCGCACCGTGCGCCGGGCTCGATCGGCCAGCGCCAGACGCCAGGCCGCGTTTTCCCCGGCAAGAAAATGTCCGGTCACATGGGTTTCGTGCAGCAGAGCACGCAGGGCCTGGAAGTGGTCAGGGTCGACGCCGAGCGTGGCCTGATCGCAATCAAGGGCGCGGTGCCCGGCGCACCGGGCGGCGACGTGATCGTACGTCCGTCGAGCAAGGGAGTATGACGATGGAACTTGCCATCAATAACAGCACGAAGACCTTGTCGGTTTCCGATGCGATCTTCGGCCGCGAATTCAGCGAAGACCTGGTCCACCAGGTGGTCGTTGCCTACCGCAACGCTGGTCGCGCCGGTACCAAGGCGCAGAAGACCCGTTCGGAAGTTCGCGGCACGACCAAGAAATCGAAGAAGCAGAAGGGCGGCGGTGCGCGTCATGGCGCGCTGACTGCTCCGATCTTCGTCGGTGGCGGCGTGACGTTCGCGGCCAAGCCGCGCAGCTTCGCGCAGAAGGTCAATCGCAAGATGTACCGTGCCGCGATGGCCTCGATCCTGTCCGAGCTCAATCGCCAGGGCCGGATCAAGGTGGTTGAATCGCTCGCCATCGACTCGCCGAAGACCTCGGGCATGATCGCCATGCTCAAGGATCTGGAAGTCGGCCGGCGTCCGTTGCTGGTGACCGAGGATGCGACCGAGAACCTGTACCTCTCGTCGCGCAATCTGCCGTACGTGCAGGTGCGTGACGTGCAGGGCCTGGATCCGGTCGCGCTGGTGGGCGCCGACTCGGTCGTGGTCACCGCCGATGCGGTCAAGAAGATCGAGGAGTGGCTGGCATGAACAACACGCCGACTGCTGCGCGCGAGCTCGCAGCGAGCAAGCTTTACAACATCATCCGTGCGCCGCGTGTGTCCGAGAAGACCGCGCGCCTGCAGGAAATTTCCAATCAATACGTCTTCGAAGTAGCGACCACCGCAACCAAGGCCGACATCAAGGTTGCGATCGAGAAGCTCTTCGACGTCAAGGTCGAGGCAGTCAACGTGTTGAACGTGAAGGGCAAGAGCAAAGCCTTCAAGTTCCGCATGGGCCGCCGCCCCGACTGGCGCAAGGCATACGTGAAACTGGCCGCAGGCCAGTCGATCGACGTGATGGCCAAGGCCTGACGGAGTTCTGACTTGTCAGAACTTCTATAAGAGGAATTTCGACCCATGGCATTGATGACATTCAAACCCACCTCGCCCGGCCGTCGCTCGATGGTCCGCGTGGTCACACCGGGTCTGCACAAGGGCAAGCCGCATGCGGCTCTGCTGGAGCCCAAGAGCAAGACCGGTGGCCGCAACCACCACGGCCGCATTACCACCCGTCATATCGGTGGTGGCCACAAGCAGCATTACCGCATCATCGATTTCAAGCGCGACAAGGTAGGGATTCCGGCACGTGTGGAACGGATCGAATACGACCCGAACCGCACCGCGCACATCGCGCTGCTGTGCTACGTCGATGGTGAGCGTCGCTACATCATCGCGCCCAAGGGCCTGAAGGATGGTGACCAGGTCATTGCAGGCCGCGATGCCCCCATCCGTGTCGGCAACACGCTGCCGCTGACCAACATCCCGGTCGGCTCCACCGTGCATTGCATCGAGATGAAGCCGGGCAAGGGCGCGCAGATCGCCCGTGCCGCCGGCGCCGGTGTGCAGTTGGTCGCTCGCGAACAGGGCTACGCCACGCTGCGCCTTCGCTCCGGCGAAATGCGCAAGGTGCCGGTCGAGTGCAGCGCCACCATCGGTGAAGTCGGCAACGACGAGCACAGCCTCGAGAAGCTTGGCAAAGCTGGTGCCAAGCGCTGGCGCGGGATCAAGCCGACCGTGCGCGGCGCGGCCATGAACCCGGTCGATCACCCGCATGGTGGTGGTGAGGCCAAGGCTGGACAGGGCAACCCGCATCCGGTCACCCCTTGGGGTGTCCCGACCAAGGGTTACAAGACGCGCAAGAACAAGCGTACGCAGCAGTTCATCGTTCGCGATCGCAGGAGCTGATAGGCAATGGCACGTTCACTGAAAAAAGGTCCGTTCGTCGACCACCACCTGATCAGGAAGGTGGAGACCGCGGGCAACAACAAGAAACCGATCAAGACCTGGTCGCGTCGTTCGATGGTGCTGCCGGAAATGGTGGGTTTCACCATCGCCGTGCACAACGGTCGCAACCATATCCCGGTGCTGGTCAACGAGAACATGGTTGGCCACAAGCTCGGCGAGTTCGCCCTGACGCGTACCTTCAAAGGTCACGTCGGCGACAAGAAGAGCCGCTAACGAGATGACCACCATGCCTACTGAAACTGGCGCGAAAGCCATCCTGCGCAGCGCGCGCATCTCCGCCCAGAAAGCTCGTCTGGTTGCTGACCAGGTGCGTGGCCTCTCGGCCGAGCGCGCCGTCAACCTGCTGAAGTTCTCGGACAAGAAAGCTGCATCGATGATCCGCAAGGTCGTCGAGTCGGCGATCGCCAACGCCGAGAACAACCAGGGCGCCGACATCGACGAGCTCAAGGTCACGACCATCATGGTTGACGAAGGTCCGACGCTGAAGCGCTTCATGGCGCGAGCGAAAGGCCGCGGCACCCGCATTCTCAAGCGCACCAGCCACATTACTGTGGTCGTGGGCGCGGGCAAGTAAGGGCGGAATCAGACAATGGGTCATAAAGTACATCCGACCGGAATTCGCCTGGGCATCTCCAAGGACTGGAATTCCAAGTGGTTCGCCGGCAAGAAGCAGTACGCCGAGTACCTGATCGCAGACCTCAAGGTCCGCGAGATGCTGCGCAAGAAGCTGGCTCAGGCGGGCATTTCCAAGATCTTCATCGAGCGTCCGGCCAACAACGCCCGCGTGACGATCCACACCGCCCGCCCGGGCGTGGTGATCGGCAAGCGCGGCGAGGACATCGACAAACTGCGTAAAGAAGTCAGCGACATGATGGGCGTCCCGGCGCACATCAACGTGACCGAAGTACGCAAGCCCGAACTCGATGCGCAGCTGGTGGCCGAGTCGATCGCGCAGCAGCTCGAGCGCCGCATCATGTTCCGCCGCGCGATGAAGCGCGCCGTCGGCAACGCGATGCGCCTGGGCGCACTGGGCATCAAGGTCAACGTCGCGGGCCGTCTGAATGGCGCCGAGATCGCGCGTTCGGAGTGGTATCGCGAAGGCCGCGTGCCGTTGCACACCCTGCGCGCCGACATCGACTACGGTTTTGCCGAGGCCAAGACGACCTACGGCATCATCGGCATCAAGACGTGGGTCTTCAAGGGCGAGATCTTCGATTTCTCCCAGGTTGGCCAGGAAAAGCAGGACGACAGTCCGCGCAGCGACCGTGGTGACCGCAACGACCGCGGCGATCGACGCGACCGCAATGACCGCCCGGCCCGTCCGGCCCGCGAAGCGAGGTAACCGACCATGTTGCAACCCAAGCGAACCAAGTACCGCAAGGTACACAAAGGCCGCAACGATGGCCTGGCCTGGAGCGGCAATGCCGTCAGCTTCGGCGAATACGGCCTGAAGTCCACGGCGCACGGTCAGTTGACCGCGCGTCAGATCGAGGCGGCACGTCGTTCCATCAGCCGTTACGTGAAACGTGGCGGCAAGATGTGGATCCGCGTGTTTCCCGACAAGCCGATCACCAAGAAGCCGATCGAAGTCCGCATGGGCTCCGGCAAGGGCAACGTCGAGTACTGGGTCGCGCAGATCCAGCCCGGCCGCATGATCTACGAGATCGAAGGCGTGGCAGAGGACGTGGCGCGCGAAGCGTTCCGCCTGGCCGCCGCCAAGCTCTCGGTCACCACCACTTTCGTTACCCGGACGGTGCGCTAATGGAACTCAAACAGCTTCGCAAGAAGTCGGCTGACGACCTCAAGACCCACCTGGTCGAGTTGCACAAGGAGGGCTTCGCCCTGCGCATGCAAAAGGCCACCGGCCAGCTGGCCAAGACCCACGAGGCCCGTCGGGTGCGCCGCGAGATCGCTCGCGTCAATACGTTGCTCGGCCAGCCTCAGGCGAGCCAGCCGCAAGCCGGCAAGTCGCAAGCCGGCAAGAAGAAGTAAGGACCTGTCATGACCGACAAAAATACAGACAAGGCACTACGCACGGTCGAAGGCCGGGTTGTCAGCAACAAGATGGACAAGACCGTCACCGTGCTCGTCGAGCGCCAGGTCAAGCACGCGCTCTACGGCAAGTACATCCGCCGCTCGAGCAAGCTGCACGCCCACGACGCCGACAACTCCTGCAACGAAGGCGACGTGGTTCGGGTGACCGAAATCGCGCCGATGTCCAAAACCAAGAACTGGCGGGTGGTGCAAGTTGTCACCCGCGCGGCCGAATAACGAGGAGGGCTGAACCATGATCCAGATGCAAAGCTACCTCAGCGTGGCCGACAATTCCGGTGCCAAGGAAGTGATGTGCATCAAGGTGCTCGGCGGCTCCAAGCGCCGTTACGCACACATTGGCGACATCATCAAGGTCACCGTCAAGGACGCGATTCCGCGCGGAAAGGTAAAGAAAGGCGACGTCTATGACGCCGTCGTGGTGCGTACCCGCAAGGGTGTGCGCCGTCCTGACGGCTCGCTGATCCGTTTTGATGGCAATGCCGCGGTGTTGCTCAACAACAAGCAGGAGCCGATCGGCACGCGCATCTTCGGGCCGGTAACCCGTGAGCTGCGTTCCGAGAAGTTCATGAAGATCGTCTCGCTCGCGCCTGAAGTGCTGTGAGCGAAGGAGATAGATAATGAACCGTATCAAGAAAGGCGATCAAGTGATCGTCACCGCCGGCAAGGACAAGGGCAAGAAGGGTGATGTGGTACGCGTGGCCGGCGACAAGGTCCTCGTGTCCAACATCAACATCATCAAGCGCCACACCAAGCCCAATCCGCAGGCCAACCAGCCTGGTGGCGTGATCGAGCGCGAAGCGCCGATCCATATTTCCAACGTCATGCTGTTCAACCCTGCCTCCGGCAAGGGCGAGCGCATCGGTATCAAAATGCTGGAGGATGGACGCAAATTGCGTGTGTTCCGCTCCAGCGGTGAGGCGGTTGACGCCTGAGGAATGCTGAAATGACCCGCCTTGAAAAGATTTACAAGGAAGAAGTGGTGCCGGTGCTGACCGAGAAGTTCGGTTACACCAACCCGATGCAGGTGCCGCGGCTGAGCAAGATCACGCTGAACATGGGCGTGGGCGAGGCTGCCACCAACAAGAAGATCCTCGAGAACGCCGTCGCCGACATGGCCAAGGTCGCCGGCCAGAAGCCGATCGTGACCAACAGCCGCGTATCGGTCGCCTCGTTCAAGATCCGCGACGGCTGGCCGATCGGCTGCAAGGTCACGCTGCGTCGCTCCAGGATGTACGAGTTCCTCGACCGCCTGGTCAACATTTCGCTGCCGCGCGTGCGAGATTTCCGTGGCGTGTCGGGCAAGTCGTTCGACGGCCGTGGCAACTACAACATGGGCGTCAAGGAACAGATCATCTTCCCGGAGATCGATTACGACCAGGTCGACGCGTTGCGTGGCATGGACATCGCGATCACCACGACCGCGAAGACCGACGCCGAAGCGCGTGCCCTGCTGGAAGCGTTCCGCTTCCCGTTCCGTAACTGATTGCGAGGATTGACACATGGCTAAGACATCAATGGTCAACCGCGAGGTCAAGCGGGCCAAGCTGGCGAAGAAGTACGCGGCCAAGCGCGAGGAGCTGAAGAAGATCATCTCCAGCGACAAGTCGTCGTACGAGGACAAGGCCGCCGCGGTGATTGCGCTGTCGAAACTTCCGCGCGATTCCTCGCCGGTTCGCCAGACCACGCGCTGCGCGCTGACCGGCCGCCCGCGCGCGGTGTACAGCAAGTTCGGCCTCGGCCGCAACAAGCTGCGCGAAGCGACCATGCGCGGCGACGTGCCGGGCCTGCGCAAGGCCAGCTGGTAAGATAACCGGCTATCCAACGTCGTCGGCCTGCGCGCCGGCGCGTTCCCCGCAACACCGCCGCGGCCCAGCCGTGGCGTCACAACTGAAATTCGCAGAACGCGGATATCGGTGCACTCATTAGCAAAGGTGACAACAATGAGCATGACTGATCCCATCGCCGACATGCTGGTTCGCATCAGGAATGCAGCCGCTGTCCGCAAGCCCACGGTGAAGATGCCGTCCTCCAAGACCAAGGTGGCCATCGCCGCCGTGCTCAAGGAAGAAGGTTACATCCTGGGTTCGCGCGTGACCGAAGCCGGTCCGGGCAAGTCCGAGCTCGAGATCGAGCTGAAGTACTACGAAGGCAAGCCGGTGATCGAGCAGCTGAAGCGTTTCTCGCGCTCGGGCTTGCGCCAGTACCGCGGCAAGGACGATCTGCCCAAGGTGCTCGACGGCCTCGGTGTCGCCATCATCTCCACCTCGAAAGGCATCATGACCGACACCCAGGCGCGCCAGCAGGGCGTCGGCGGTGAAGTCCTGTGCTTCGTGGCTTAAGGGAGTAATCGAACATGTCCCGAGTTGCCAAGAAGCCGATCGCCCTTCCGAAGGGTATCGAACTCACCATCCAGTCCGACAACGTCAGCGTCAAGGGCCCGAAGGGCACCCTGTCGATCGTCAAGCCGGCCGGTATCGACGTCAAGGTCGAAGACGGCCACGCGCTGCTGTCATCCGAGAATATCGAACTGATTCCGTTGACCGGCACCCTGCGCGCGATCATCGCCAACATGGTGAAGGGCGTGTCGGAAGGGTTCGAGCGCAAGCTTGAGCTGGTCGGCGTTGGTTACCGCGCCGCCATGCAGGGCAAGGATCTGAACCTGTCGCTGGGTTTTTCGCACCCGGTGCTGTTCAAGACCCCGGAAGGCATCACCATCGCCACGCCGACCCAGACCGAAGTCGTGGTCAGCGGCAACGACAAGCAGCAGGTGGGTGAAGTCGCTGCCAAGATTCGCGGTTTCCGTCCGCCGGAGCCCTACAAGGGCAAGGGTGTGAAGTACGCCGGCGAGACCATCATCCGCAAGGAAGCTAAGAAAGCGTAATCGCGTTTTCGGCTTCCGGAGAAAAGATCATGAACAAGAATATCGCTCGCCTGCGTCGCGCCAAATCCACCCGTTCGCACATCCGCACCCTGGGCGTTCCGCGCCTGTCGGTGCTGCGTACAGGCCAGCATCTGTATGCGCAGGTCTTCACAGCCGACGGTTCCAAGGTCCTGGCTTCCGCCTCGACCGTACAGGCCGACGTCAAGGACGGCCTGAAGAACGGCAGGAACAGCGACGCCGCCGTCAAGGTCGGCCGAGCGATCGCCGAGAAAGCCAAGGCTGCCGGTGTCGAGAAGGTCGCATTCGACCGCTCGGGCTACCGCTACCACGGCCGCATCAAGGCGCTCGCCGATGCTGCCCGCGAGGGTGGCTTGAAGTTCTGATTTATCGGGGTGGGTCTTGGCCCGCCTCGGGGTTGAAAGAGCAAGTGACGGCCGCCATCCATGGCGCAACGTCACGGCCTAAGGATCGTCCGGCCCTGCCATTCATGGCCGGGCGTTCACCAAGGCAGCGCGGCAGTGCCGCGCCAGGCTCGTCTTGACTCACCCTGCCGGCGCGGGTTGCGCCGGGCGCGATGACGGGTTTCCGCCATCGCGAATCATCCGATGCACTCCACAACCATAAGCGGCCAAGCCGTAAATTTCTTCACTATCAGGAATCGGAAACATGGCAGACGAACGTGCACCGCGGGGTCGTGATCGCGACCGCAATCGCGAAGAAGTAGACGACGGCATGATCGAAAAGCTGATCGCGGTCAACCGCGTCAGCAAGACCGTCAAGGGCGGCCGCCAGTTCACCTTCACCGCATTGACGGTGGTGGGTGACGGCGCCGGCAAGATCGGCATGGGTTACGGCAAGGCGCGCGAAGTGCCGGTCGCGATCCAGAAGTCCATGGAATATGCCCGCAAGAGCATGACCAGCGTCGACCTCAACAACGGCACCCTGTGGCACGAGGTCAAGTCGGGCCATGGCGCGGCGCGTGTGTTCATGAAGCCGGCGTCCGAAGGTACCGGTGTGATCGCCGGTGGCGCGATGCGCGCCGTGCTGGAAGCGGTCGGCGTCAAGAACGTGCTGGCCAAGGCCGTGGGTTCGCGTAACCCGATCAACCTGGTTCGCGCCACGCTGCGCGGCCTTTCCGACATGCATTCGCCGGCCAATATTGCGGCCAAGCGCGGCAAGAAGGTCGAGGATCTGCAACATGGCTAAGTCCACTGACAAGAAGACTGCCAGCGGCACCGTCAAGGTGCGTCTGGTCAAGGGTCTGCGTGGTACCCAGGAGCGTCATCGCCTGTCGGTGAAAGCGCTGGGTCTGGGCAAGCTCAACAGTGTCCGCGAATTGAAGGACAGCCCGCAGGTACGTGGCCTGATCAACAAGGTTCACTACCTTGTCCAGGTAGAGGAGTAAGCATCATGCATCTCAATACACTCAAGCCCGGCGAAGGCGCCCGCGAAGACCGCAAGCGCGTAGGTCGCGGCATCGGTTCGGGACTCGGCAAGACTTGCGGCCGAGGCCACAAGGGCTCGTTCGCACGTTCTGGCAAAGGCAAGATCAGGGCCGGCTTCGAAGGCGGCCAGATGCCGATGCACAAGCGTCTGCCCAAGGTCGGCTTCCGTTCCAAGACCGCCAAGGACGTCGCCGAGGTGCTGTTGTATCAGCTCGACAAGCTGGACGCCGGCGACATCGATCTGGCCACACTGCGCGCCGCCAAGCTGGTGCCGAGCAATGCCAAGCAGGTCAAGATCGTCAAGAAGGGCGAGCTGAGCAAGAAATTCGTGCTCAAGGGCGTGCTGGCCACGGCCGGTGCCAGGGCCGCGATCGAAGCGGCTGGCGGCAAGGTCGAGGAGTAAGCAACACATGGCGCGTAGCGGCAACGCGATGGCCGGCATCGGCGGCGGGCTCGGTAAATTCACCGAACTTCGCCAGCGGTTGATGTTCGTGCTCGGCGCATTGGTCGTCTATCGCATCGGGTGTTATATCCCGGTGCCGGGCGTCAATCCCGAGGCGATGATCCAGTTGATGGAAACCCAGCAGGGCACCATCGTGGACATGTTCAACATGTTCTCGGGTGGCGCGCTGGAGCGCTTCAGCCTGTTCGCGCTGAACGTGATGCCGTACATCTCCTCCTCGATCATCATCCAGTTGCTGGTGCAGATGGTGCCCAGCCTCAAGGCGATCCAGAAGGAAGGCGAGTCCGGCCGTCGCAAGATCAACCAGTGGTCGCGTCTTGGTGCGATTCCGCTGGCGATCTTCCAGGCATGGGGTATCGCCACCGCCTTGCAGGCCGGTGGTGCCAGCCAGGGCCTGGCGGTGGTCTACAACCCTGGACCGGGGTTCGTGATCACTGCGGTGATTGCGCTGACCTCAGGCACCATGTTCCTGATGTGGCTGGGCGAGCAGATCACCGAGCGCGGCATTGGCAACGGTATCTCGCTGATCATCTTCGCCGGCATCGTCTCCGGGCTGCCGTCGGCCGTGATCGGCATGTTCGAACAGATCCGCAATGGCGAGATGTCGGAGTTCGTCGCGATCGCGGTGGCCGTCGTCGTGCTGGCAGTCACCTACTTCGTGGTGTTCGTCGAGCGCGGGCAACGCCGGATCACGGTCAACTACGCGAGACGCCAGGGCGGCCGCAACGCCTACCTGAATCAATCGTCGTTCCTGCCGCTCAAGCTCAACATGGCCGGCGTGATCCCGGCGATCTTCGCCTCCAGCATCGTGATGTTTCCGGCCACGGCGGCGACATGGTTCAGCCAGGGCGACTCCTCATCGTTCATGTTGCAGGTCAGCCAATGGTTGAACCCGGGTGAGCCGTTGCACATGGTGCTTTACGGCTCGCTGATCGCCGGCTTCGCGTTTTTCTATACCGCGCTGGTATTCAATTCGCAGGAAACCGCCGACAACCTCAAGAAATCAGGTGCGCTGATCCCGGGCATCCGACCGGGCAAGGCCACCGCGGATTATGTCGACGGCGTGCTGACACGCTTGACAGCAGCAGGTGCCACCTATCTGGTGATGGTCTGTCTGTTGCCGGAGATCATGCGCGGCCAGATGGGTATTTCGTTCTACTTCGGTGGCACGTCGCTGTTGATCGTGGTGATCGTGGTGATGGACTTTATTGCGCAGATCCAGGCGCATCTGATGTCGCATCAATACGAGAGCCTGTTGAAGAAGGCCAATTTGAAAGGGGGCTCGCGCGGATTGTCGCGCGGCTGAGAATGAATGATCGTTGTGTCCGCAGGGCCACTGGCCGCGGATCGACGACAAGAATGGCGACTCGTGCGGCGGTCTCGCGCGCGGGTGGGTTCGGACCGATTCGCGCGCCAGAGTAGTGCGCGGTGCCGGGCAGGGCGGGTGACACCGCCATGTCCGCGCAGTCCGGATTCGTCGCCGGAGCATGGGCACACTCCCCATGCCGTGGCATTTGTGGCTCCTTCGTGGGTCGCAGGGCTTCCTATTAACACGAGACCTTGTTACAATTTCCAGTTCACTTATCCATGTGTTGCACTGATTTCAGTGCTGCTTGGCACAAGTGCCACTGCGCCGGGTTGTCACTCCCGGCCGTCAATCCAGTTTGGAGATCGCGTTATGGCGCGTATTGCCGGCGTCAATCTGCCTGCCCAGAAGCACGTCTGGGTAGGGATTCAAAGCATCTACGGCATCGGCCGTACCCGTTCGAAGAAGGTCTGCGAGGCTGCGGGCGTGACTTCGCAGACGAAGATCCGCGATCTGTCCGAGCCTGAAGTCGAGCGCCTGCGCGCCGAGATCGGCAAGTTCGTGGTCGAGGGCGATCTGCGTCGTGAGGTCGGCATGTCGATCAAGCGTCTGATGGACCTGAGCTGCTACCGCGGCCTGCGTCACCGTCGCGGCTTGCCGTTGCGCGGTCAGCGCACGCGTACCAATGCACGTACCCGCAAGGGTCCGCGCAAGGCCATCAGGAAGTAAGGGATAAATCATGGCCAAGCCAACCGCAGCCAAGACGAAGAAGAAGATCAAGCGCGTCGTCACCGACGGCATCGCCCACGTCCACGCTTCGTTCAACAACACCATCATCACGATTACCGATCGTCAGGGCAATGCGCTGTCGTGGGCGACCTCGGGAGGCGCGGGTTTCCGCGGCTCGCGCAAGTCGACCCCGTTCGCCGCGCAGGTCGCCGCTGAAAAGGCCGGACGTGCTGCGCTCGACTACGGCGTCAAGTCGCTGGAAGTGCGCATCAAGGGTCCGGGTCCCGGTCGCGAATCCGCCGTTCGTTCGTTGAACAACGTCGGTTACAAGATCATGAACATCATCGACGTGACGCCCATCCCGCACAATGGGTGTCGTCCGCCGAAAAAGCGTCGCGTCTGAGGAGCTGAAGACATATGGCTCGTTATATTGGTCCCACCTGCAAGCTCGCCCGTCGCGAAGGCGTCGATCTCGGCCTGAAGTCGCCGTCGCGCGCGCTGGACTCCAAGTGCAAGCTCGAGCAGAAGCCCGGCCAGCACGGTCCGGTTGCCCGTCGTGGCAAGCTGTCCGACTACGCCAACCAACTGCGTGAAAAGCAGAAGGTCAAGCGCATCTACGGCCTGCTGGAACGTCAGTTCCGCAACTACTACAAGAAGGCCTCGACCAAGAAGGGCAACACCGGCGAGAACCTGCTGCAACTGCTGGAAACGCGTCTCGACAACGTTGTCTACCGCATGGGCTTCGCGATCACCCGCCCGGCCGCGCGCCAGTTGGTCTCGCACCGTGGCGTCACCGTCAACGACAGCTCGGTCAACCTGCCTTCGTACCAGGTCAAGGCCGGCGATGCGATCGCGCTCTCCGAGCGCGCCCAGAAGCAGCTCCGCGTGCAGGAATCCCTGACCGTGGCGCAGCAGATGGATCTGTCGCCGTCGTGGGTCGAGGTCGACAGCAAGAAGTTCAGCGGTGTCTTCAAGGCGGTGCCGGATCGTGCCGATCTGCCTGCCGACATCAACGAAGCACTGATCGTCGAGCTGTACTCGAAGTAATCCATTGTTCTGAGTCCCCGCCTCGGGGACTCGCAGGAGACACCACCACATGACGGTTACCGCAAACCAGGTACTGCGTCCGCGCGGTCCCCAGATCGAACGCCTCGCCGGCAACCGCGCCAAGGTCGTTATCGAACCGCTGGAACGCGGCTTCGGGCACACTTTGGGCAACGCACTGCGTCGCGTTCTGCTGTCGTCGATCCCGGGCTTCGCCATCACCGAAGTCGAGATCGATGGCGTGCTGCACGAGTACACCACGGTCGAAGGTCTTGAAGAGGACGTGCTCGAGGTGTTGTTGAACCTCAAGGACGTCGCCATCCGCATGCATACCGGCGAGTCGGCGACGTTGTCGCTGAGCAAGCAGGGTCCGGGCGTGATCACGGCGGCTGACATCAAGGCCGACCACAATGTCGAGATCCTCAACACCGAGCACGTGATCGCGCACCTGACCAAGGACACCTCGATCAACATGCGCCTGAAGATCGAGCGCGGTTACGGCTATCAGCCGGCCTCCGCGCGTCGTCGTCCGGACGAGGAAACCCGCACCATCGGTCGACTGATGCTGGACGCCAGCTTCTCGCCGGTCCGCCGCGTCGCGTATGCCGTGGAAGCGGCCCGCGTCGAGCAGCGCACCGACCTGGACAAGCTGGTGCTGGAGATCGAGACCAACGGGACGATCGATGCCGAGGAAGCGGTGCGTACCGCGGCCGACATCCTCACCGATCAACTGTCGGTGTTCGGCGACTTCACCCACCGCGACCGCGGTGCGGCGAAGCCGGCCACCGGCGGGGTCGATCCGATCCTGCTGCGTCCGATCGACGATCTCGAGTTGACGGTGCGTTCGGCCAACTGCCTCAAGGCCGAGAGCATCTACTACGTCGGTGATCTGATCCAGAAGACCGAAGTCGAGCTGCTCAAGACCCCGAACCTGGGCAAGAAGTCGCTCACCGAGATCAAGGAAGTGCTCGCCCAGCGCGGCCTTTCGCTCGGCATGAAGCTCGAAAACTGGCCGCCCGCTGGCATCGCCTCGCACGGCATGATGGGCTGAAGCAGCGGCTTGCTTCTGTCTAGAACAGACACCTAGGAAATACGACCATGCGCCACCAGAAATCCGGACGCAAATTCAACCGTACCAGTGCCCATCGCGATGCGATGTTCACCAATATGGCCGCGTCCCTCATCAAGCACGGATTGATCCGTACCACCCTGCCGAAAGCCAAGGAACTGCGACGCGTCGCGGAGCCTTTGATCACCTTGGGCAAGACCGACGGTGTGGCCAATCGCCGCCTCGCGTTCTCGCGCCTGCGTGACAAGGAAGCGGTCGGTACCTTGTTCGTCGAACTCGGCCCGCGTTACAACGCACGCCCGGGTGGCTACCTGCGCATCCTCAAGTGCGGTTTCCGCGCGGGTGACAATGCGCCGATGGCCTATGTCGAACTGGTTGATCGTCCGCAAGCCGTCACGGAGTAATTCGGCCGCGCTTTCGGCAGCATGACGCCGATCAGCAAAACCAGCCCCGGCCTCGTGCCGGGGTTTTTGTATCTGAAGCGCGCTGGTCATTCGACTCTGCAGTAGTGGCGTCCTGAGCCGCTTTCTGCAGTCTGTGCAGCCTGTCCGCGAGGCTTTAAGCTGTGACCATGACGCCAAATTCTCAACGTGATGCTTTCCGCACCCGGTTCCTGCTCGGTTTCGTCGCGTGTGCGGGGTTGCTGGCCTACGCGTTCTATCTGCAGCTGCACGATGGGCTGGTGCCGTGCCCGTTGTGCATATTCCAGCGTGCCGCTTTCGCCGCGCTCGGGCTGGTGTTCCTGATCGGCGGCCTGCATGCGCCCGCTCGCGCGTCGGGCCGCAGGGTCTATGGCGTGCTGGGACTGCTCGCGTCGCTGGTCGGCATTGCAATCGCGGGCAACCACGTGCGCCTGCAGCACCTGCCACCCGAACAGGTGCCGGCGTGCGGCCCAGGGTTGGATTACATGCTTGAGGCGATGCCGATCACCGGCGTGGTCCGCAAGGTCATGACCGGCTCGGGCGAGTGTGCGGATGTCGACTGGACCATGCTGGGGCTGTCGATGCCGGTCTGGAGCCTGATCTGTTTCGTGCTGTTGGGCGCGTGGGCCGCCTACGTGGCATTTCGCCGACGCTGAACTTACGGATGCGGTTGCCGTTGTAACGGTTGCAGCGGACGCCCGCTGGGCGGATGATCATTCGCTGCATCGCAACATTCCGTGTCCCGCCATGTCCTTCACTGATCGCAACCTTCGCGCCGTCAACCTGCCCACCGACTGGACCCCCGTGTCCTGGCGCGGGCGCACCGCGTTGCAGTTGCCAACCTACCCGGACGCCGGCGAGCTCGAGAACGCGCTGCAGGAGCTGCGCGGGCTGCCGCCGCTGGTGACCTCGTGGGAGATCCTCGCGCTCAAGCAGCAACTGGCCGAGGCGCAGGAGGGCAAACGCTTCCTGCTGCAGGGCGGTGATTGCGCCGAAAGTTTCGCCGCCTGCTCGTCGGAGGTGATCTCCAACCGGCTCAAGGTGCTGCTGCAGATGAGCCTGGTGCTGGTGCACGGCATGCGCAAGCCGGTGGTGCGCGTGGGCCGGTTCGCCGGCCAATATGCCAAGCCGCGTTCCACCGATACCGAGACGATCGGCGATATCACGTTGCCGAGTTACCGCGGCGACATGGTCAACGCGCCGGCGTTCGATGCGCCCTCGCGCCGTCCCGACCCGCGCCGGATGATCAAGGCACACGCGCGTTCGGCGATGACGATGAATTTCGTGCGCGCGTTGATCGATGGCGGTTTCGCCGACCTGCATCATCCGGAATACTGGAACCTCAACTGGGTCGGGCACTCGCCGCTGGCCGACGACTACCGACGCATGGTCAACTCGATCGGCGATGCGGTGCGTTTCATGGAAACGCTGTCCGGCGAGGAGGTGCACAACCTCAATCGGGTCGAGTTCTACACCTCGCATGAAGCGCTGCTGCTGCCGTACGAGGAGTCGATGACCCGGCAGGTGCCGCGGCATTGGGGCTGGTTCAACCTGAGCACGCATTACCCGTGGATCGGCATGCGCACCGCCGCGGTGGATGGCGCACACGCGGAGTATTTCCGCGGCATCCGCAATCCGATCGCGCTCAAGGTCGGCCCGTCGGTCACGCCCGAGCAACTGTTGCGGATCATCGACCTGCTCAACCCCGAGGACGAGCCAGGCCGGTTGACCTTCATCCATCGCATGGGCGCGAGCCAGATCGCCGAGAAACTGCCGCAGTTGCTGGATGCGGTGCGCCGCGATGGCCGCCGCGTGCTGTGGGTGTGCGATCCGATGCACGGCAACACCGAGGCGACCGCGAACGGCTACAAGACGCGGCGTTTCGTCAATATCGGCAGCGAACTGGAACAGGCGTTCGACCTGCACGCGGCCGCTGGCACGCGCCTGGGTGGCGTGCATCTGGAGCTCACTGGCGAGGACGTGACCGAGTGCCTCGGCGGCGCGCGCGAGTTGACCGAAACCGACCTCGAACGCGCCTACACGTCGACCGTCGACCCGCGCCTCAACTATGAGCAGGCGCTAGAGGTGGCGATGCTGATCGTGCGCAAGCAGGCGCAGATCGCGTCGCTGGGCTGAGCCCTGGCCTGAGGTGAGGGACTTTTGCAGGAGAGCGGCTTCAGCCGCGATGCCCGCTACGGAATACCAAAGAGAGATCGAGGCTGAAGCCGCTCGTGCTGCGTCATGGGTTATTCACCTGCAGCCACTTCTATCGTCGGTAAAAACCGCGGCGGCCTGCGCGCCCGGGTCGTCTGCTCGAAGGCGTAGGCCAAGCCGATCAATCGCGCCTCGCTCCACTTCGGCCCCATGAACGCCAGACCCAGCGGCAGGCCGTGCGCGTGGCCCATCGGCACGGTCAGGCTGGGCGTGCCGGCCACCGCGGCCGCGCCGTAGCTGGCGCCGGTGAAGTTGTCACCATTGACCGGATCGATCGGCCAGGCCGGCCCCATGGTCGGAGCGATCAGTGCATCGAGCTTGTGCTTCTTCAGCGTGGCGTCGAGACCATCGCGGCCGGCCAGTTGCGATGCCTTGTGTTGCGCGCGTAGATAGACGGCATCGGTCAACGGGCCTTTTTCCTGCGCCTGCAGCAGCAGTTCCTGACCAAACCACGGCATCTCCTGAGCTGCGTTTGCGGTGTTGAACGCGATCAGTTCCCCCAGTGTAGTGAGCGGCGCTTTGCTGTCGCGCAGATAACCCTCCAGGCCGTGCTTGAACTCGTACAACAACACAGTGAACTCGGCTTCATTCCAGTCACCGGCGGTGGCTATCTCGACATCGATGACCATCGCGCCGGCGGCCTTGATGGTGGCGACCGCGCGCTCCAGCGCGGCGTTGACATCGGGCTGGGCATCGACCCCGGATTTGCGCAACAGGCCGATCCGCGCGCCTTCGAGCGCATCGGCTTGCAGCGCGCCGGTGTAGTCGACGACGCGATGGTCGGCCGCCCCGGCGGTAGTAGTGTCTGCCAGGTCGCTGGCCGCGGCCAGCGCGCCGAGCAGGTACGCCGCATCGGCGACGCTGCGGGTCATCGGCCCAGCGGTGTCCTGGCTGTGCGAAATCGGCACGATGCCGCTGCGCCCGATCAGCCCGACCGTGGGCTTGAGCCCGACAAGGCCGTTGACCGCGGCCGGACACAGGATGCTGCCGTCGGTTTCGGTGCCAACGCCGACTGCGGCCAGGCTGGCGGCGATCGCCGCGCCCGTGCCGCTGCTGGAGCCGCAAGGGCTGCGGTCGAGCACGTAGGGATTACGGGTCTGGCCGCCACGCGCGCTCCAGCCCGAGGTCGAGCGGGTCGAGCGGAAGTTGGCCCATTCGCTGAGGTTGGTCTTGCCCAGGATCACCGCGCCCGCCTCGCGCAAGGCGACCACCAGCGGCGCATCGCTGCGCGGGCGGTGATCGGCCAGTGCCAGCGAACCGGCCGAGGTGACCATTGGCGTCGCGTCGATGTTGTCCTTGATCAGCACCGGGATGCCGTGCATCGGGCCGCGAATTCGGCCGGTGTTGCGCTCGTTGTCGCGCGCGGCGGCTTCGAAAATCGCGTTGGGGTTTAGTTCGATCACCGCGTTGAGCTGCGGGCCGGCGTCATCGAGCATATCAATGCGATCCAGATAAGCCTGGGTGAGCTGCACGCTGCTGAACACGCCGCGGGCCATGCGCGAACCCAGGGTGGTCAAGTCGACTTCAACCACGCCGAGCGGATCATCGGAGATCGCGGCTGCTGCGGGTCCGGCGGCAGGCACGGTCACTGACGCACAGCCTGACAGCAGCAAAAGGACGAGGGCAGATGAGCTCAGCAGGCTACGTGTCGGCGAAAACATCGGCGCATCTCCCGGTCTGAACCGCGAGTATGCGCGAGGTGAATTGGTCTGGCACGACAACGCTGGGCGACGCCCGCGGCGACGCTTGGAGCGAGCGGTGCATGAAATGACAGCGCGGGCAGGGTGCCGACGCGTTGCGAAGATGACGCTTGGTATCAGGCGGCGCGCGAGGCGCGCTTACGATCGCTTTCCGTGAGGAATTTCTTGCGCAAGCGGATTTCCTTCGGAGTGACTTCGACCAGTTCGTCATCCTCGATGAAGTCCAGCGCCTGTTCCAGCGAGTACTTGATCGCCGGGGTCAGCTTGATCGCTTCGTCTTTGCCCGAGGCGCGCATGTTGGTCAACGGCTTGGTCTTGATGGCGTTGACCGTCAGGTCGTTGTCCTTCGAGTGGATACCGATCAGCTGGCCTTCGTAAACGTTGTCGCCTTCGGCGGCGAAAAGCTTGCCGCGCTCTTCCAGCGGGCCCAACGAGTAGGCCGGCGTGGCGCCCGCAGCGTTGGAGATCATCACGCCGTTCTGTCGTTTGGCAATCGCACCGCCTTCTTTAGGGCCGTAGTGGTCGAACACGTGGAACAGCAGCCCCGAGCCCTGGGTGAGGGTGCGGAACTCGTTCTGGAAGCCAATCAGGCCGCGGGCCGGGATCATGTAGTCCAGGCGCACGCGTCCCTTGCCGTCGGACTCCATGTTCTTCAGCTGGCCCTTGCGGACCCCGAGCTTCTCCATGACACCGCCCTGGTGCTGGTCCTCAATGTCGACCACCAGTTGCTCGACCGGCTCCATCAGCTTGCCGTCGATTTCCTTGATGATGACCTCCGGGCGCGATACGGCCAGCTCGAAGCCCTCTCGGCGCATGTTCTCGATCAGCACCGACAGATGCAGCTCGCCGCGGCCGGAGACCAGGAACTTGTCCGGATCCGAGCCTTCCTCGACCTTGAGAGCCACGTTGTGCAGCGTTTCGCGTTCCAGGCGCTCACGAATCTGGCGGCTGGTGATGAATTTTCCGCCGCTGTGCTCCTTGCTGCCAGAGAACGGCGAGTTGTTGACCTGGAACGTCATCGAGATGGTCGGTTCGTCGACGGTGAGGGGCTCCAAGGCTTCCGGGGACTCCAGCGCGCAGACGGTGTCGGAGATGCTGAGGTCGGCGACGCCGGAAATGGCGACGATGTCGCCAGCCTCGGCTTCCTCGACTTCCACGCGCTCCAGGCCCATGAAGCCGAGCACCTGCAGCACCTTGCCTTGGCGCTTCCTGCCTTCGCGGTCGACCACGCTGACCGGCATGTTGGTGCGGACCTTGCCGCGCTGGATGCGGCCGACGCCGATCAGGCCTACGAAGTTGTTGTAGTCCAGCTGGCTGATGCGCATCTGGAACGGACCTTCCGGATCCACGGTCGGGGCGGGGACGTGCTTCATGATCGCTTCGTACAGCGGTGTCATGTCGCCGTCGCGGGCGGCGTCGTCGAGACTGGCGTAGCCATGCAGCGCCGAGGCATAGACGATCGGGAAGTCGAGTTGTTCATTGGTGGCGCCGAGCTTGTCGAACAGGTCGAACACCTGGTCGATGACCCAGTCCGGACGCGCGCCGGGGCGGTCGATCTTGTTGACGACGACAATCGGGTTGAAGCCCATCGCGAACGCCTTCTGGGTCACGAAGCGTGTCTGCGGCATCGGGCCATCCATCGCGTCAACCAGGATCAGTACCGAATCCACCATCGACAGCACGCGCTCGACCTCGCCACCGAAGTCGGCATGGCCCGGGGTGTCGACGATATTGATGTGGTTGCCCTGCCAGTTGATGGCGGTGTTCTTGGAGAGGATCGTGATGCCACGTTCCTTTTCCTGATCGTTGCTGTCCATCATCCGCTCGGTGGTGACCGTGCGTTCGCTGAACGTGCCGGACTGCTTGAGCAGACAGTCGACCAGTGTGGTCTTGCCGTGGTCGACGTGGGCGACGATGGCGATATTGCGCAGGCGTTCAACGGACAGGGATGCAGACATGGGATGCGCGCCGGGAAAGGCGCCAAGGCAGCGAAGGAAGCCGACAAGTATATCTGCTACGAGCGGGGCCTGCCGATTCAGGTTGTCTGGCTGCGGTATCCTAGGCAACCACGTTCAGCGACACGATGTCTCCGCTGTCACGTGGCCTCCCCCGCATTGGATCACCCTGGAGCCGCACATGAGCCTGATCGCCACATTCGACACCGACCGCGGCCCGATCCGCGTCCAG
This sequence comes from Pseudomonadota bacterium, assembly GCA_030859305.1. Lineage (GTDB taxonomy): Bacteria > Pseudomonadota > Gammaproteobacteria > Xanthomonadales > Xanthomonadaceae > Lysobacter_K. Next base: position 21,026 of record JALZKJ010000057.1, read on the forward strand.
CTGGAGCCCGAGAAGGCCCCGCTGACCGTCGCCAACTTCGTCAACCTGGCCCAGCGCGGTTATTACGACGGCCTCAACTTCCATCGCGTGATCGCCGATTTCATGGTCCAGGGCGGCTGCCCGCAGGGCACCGGCACCGGCGGTCCGGGCTACCGCTTCGAGGACGAGACCAAGAACGGCCTCAGCCACGAACGCGGCGTGCTGTCGATGGCCAACGCCGGTTCAGGCACAAATGGCAGCCAGTTCTTCATCACCCACATCCAGTGCCCGTGGCTGGATGGCAAGCACACCGTGTTCGGCAAGGTGCTCGATGGCCTGGACGTCGTCGATAGCGTCAAGCAGGGCGACGCGATCAAGTCGGTGAAGATCGAGGGCGATGTCGACGCCGTGCTGGCTGCCAAGGCCGACCGTGTCGCCGACTGGAACAAGATCCTCGACGAGAACGCGCGCCCGTAAACGTCGCATTGCGAAATCCGCCCGTCATCCGCGGGCGGGTTTTTCTGTCCCGCTGAATCTCCCTGGGCTGTGGTGGCAGCGTGAGTCGCGACCGGGAGAACACCGGGACATACGCAAGCCGCTCCTCCAAAGGATCAGGCCAAAACGGCCCGCGTGTTACCATTTTTGGGCTCGATCCAGCCGCTCCCAGCAGCATTTCGCGGCCTCCCATGAACCCCGACGAGGTCATCACGATGCCCCAGCTCGCCCGGCGCATCGGTCGCGCCAAACCCAGCGCGATCATGCAGGTTGCCGATAAGGCCAAGCGGCTCAAGGCCGAAGGCCGCGACATCATCAGTTTCTCGATTGGTGTGCCGAACTTCCTGCCCGGCGAACATGTATATGAAGCCGCGCGCCAAGCGCTGTCCCACGACAGCGGCCAGTACGGCAGCAATCGCGGCAGCGACGCGTTGCTCGATGCGTTCCTGGAGCACATCAACAAGATCGGCCTGACCGGTTATGGCCGGGTCAACCTGGCCACCGGCGTCGGCGCCAAGCACGTGATCTACAACCTTGCCGAAGCGCTGCTCGACGAAGGCGACACGATCGCGTTCCCGACTCCGTACTGGACCAGCTACCTCGACATCGCCGAGATCCTCGACGCGAAGATCGACCTGCTGCCATGCCCGGCCGGACAGGACTACAAGGTTACCCCCGCCCAACTCGATGCCGCGCTGGCGAAGAAGCCGCGGGTGTTCCTGTTCAACAATCCGTCCAACCCGACCGGCATGGTGTATTCCAAGGCCGAGATAGGTGCGTTGGCCGATGTCATCGCAAGGTATCCCGACACCTGGATCATCACCGACGACATCTACAACCGGATGATTTTCGACGACGTCGGCTACCACAACTTCGTCCACGCGCGCTCCGAGTTGCGCGACCGGGTGATCTTCATCGACTCGTTGTCCAAGACCTACGGCATGCCGGGTTGGCGCGTCGGTTTCATGGCTGGCCCCGAGGTCGTGGCGCAAGCGGTGGTGACGATGAACTCCAACCACATCACCAACCTGCCGGAAGTCGTCAGTGCCGCCGCGGTGGCCGCGTTGTGCGGCCCGCAGGACATACCGAGCGCCAAGTGCGCCGAGTTCCAGGCCAAGCGCGACCAGGTCATGGCCGTGATGGACAGCCTGCCGGGCGTGGTCTGCCCGCGTCCGCAGGGTGCGTTCTACGTATTTCCGGACATCAGCGTCGCATTCGGCAAGACGCATGGTCCCAGCGGCACGAAGATCGGCAACGACGTCGACTTCTGCAACGCACTGCTCGAGACCAAGGGCGTCGCCTGCGTACCGGGCTCGGCATTCGGCGAGCCGCGCGCGCTGCGCATCAGTTACACCTGTCCGACACCGCAACTGGCGCCGGGGATGCAGCGGTTCCAGGAATTCTTCGCCGAACTGCAGTGAGTTTTCCGCCCTGTCATCCCAGCGAATCAATCCCTACGCAAGCGGGTACCCACTTTGACCTTGCTTCCCACCTGCCAGATCAAGCTCAAGATGGATTCCTGCTTTTGCAGGGATGACGCATCGAAGTGACCTCATTTCTTTACCAGTTCCCCGGAGTTTGAATCCATGAAACAACCCGTCCGCGTTGCCGTGACCGGTGCTGCCGGCCAGATCGGTTATTCGCTGCTGTTCCGAATCGCTTCCGGCGATATGCTCGGCAAGGACCAGCCCGTCGTCCTGCAACTGCTCGAGCTGCCGATGGAGAAGGCGCAGGCTGCGCTCAAGGGCGTGATGATGGAGCTGGAGGATTGCGCGTTCCCGCTGCTGGCCGGCATGGTCGGCACCGATGATGCGCAGGTCGCGTTCAAGGACGCCGACATCGCGTTGCTGGTCGGCGCGCGCCCGCGTGGCCCCGGCATGGAGCGCAAGGATCTGCTGCTGGAGAACGCCAAGATCTTCACCGCCCAGGGCGCTGCGCTCAACAAGGTCGCCTCGCGCAACGTCAAGGTGCTGGTGGTCGGCAACCCGGCCAACACCAACGCCTGGATCGCGATGAAGTCCGCGCCCGACCTGCCGGCGAAGAACTTCACCGCGATGTTGCGCCTCGACCACAACCGCGCGCTTTCGCAGCTGGCCAGCAAGGCCGGCGTGGCCGTCGGGGATATCGAGAAGCTGGTGGTGTGGGGCAACCACAGCCCGACCATGTACCCCGACTACCGCTTCGCCACCGTCAATGGACAGTCGCTCAAGGACAAGATCAACGACGCCGACTGGAACGCGAGCACGTTCATCCCGCAGGTCGGCAAGCGCGGCGCGGCGATCATCGAAGCACGTGGCCTGTCGTCGGCGGCCTCGGCGGCCAATGCGGCGATCGACCACATCCGCGACTGGGTGCTCGGCAGCAACGGCAAGTGGGTGACGATGGGCGTGCCGTCCGATGGCAGCTATGGCATTCCGGAAAGCGTGATGTATGGCGTGCCGGTGATCACCGAAAACGGTGAGTACACGCGGGTGGAAGGTCTGGAGGTGGATGATTTCAGCCGCGTGGCCATGGACAGGACGCTGGCCGAACTTGAGGAAGAGCGCGCCGGCGTGGAGCATCTGCTGTAAGTACTGCGCTGGGCGGGTCTCTATCCTCCGCCCCCTGGTTCCAGGTGATTGAAAGGCAATGGCGGGTTGAAAGCCGCCTTACGAGGTACGTGATGTCGCAATTTTCCGCTGGTGCGCGTTTGCGCGCCGCTGTCGCCGAAGAGTCCCCGTTGCAGGTCGTCGGCACCATCACCGCCTACACGGCGCTGATGGCCAAACGCAGCGGCTTCAAGGCGATCTACCTGTCCGGTGGCGGTGTCTCCGCCAATTCGCTGGGCATGCCCGACCTGGGCATCAGCACGATGGAAGACGTGCTGATCGACATCCGCCGCATCACTGATGCCTGCGACCTGCCGTTGCTGGTCGATGCCGATACCGGCTGGGGCGGCGCGTTCAACATCGCGCGCACCGTACGCTCGCTGAGCAAGGCCGGCGCGGCCGGCATGCACATCGAGGACCAGGTCGGCAGCAAGCGTTGCGGCCATCGCCCCGGCAAGGCGCTGGTGTCGAAAAACGAGATGGTCGACCGGGTCAAGTCGGCGGTCGATGCGCGCGGCGATGATTTCGTGATCATGGCGCGCACCGACGCGATCGCGGTCGAAGGCATCGAGGCGGCGATCGAGCGCGCGTTGGCGTGCGTCGAGGCCGGCGCCGACATGATCTTCCCGGAGGCGATATACACCCTGGAGCAGTACCGCCAGTTCAAGGACGCGGTGCAGGCGCCGATCCTGGCCAACATCACCGAGTTCGGCGAAACGCCGCTGTTCACCACCGGCCAGTTGCAATCGGCCGGCGTCGACATCGTGCTGTATTGCTGCGGCGCCTATCGGGCGATGAACAAGGGCGCGCAGACGTTCTTCGAGACCGTGCGTCGCGAGGGCACCCAGCAATCGGTGGTGCCGATCATGCAGACGCGCGCGGAGTTGTACGACTTTCTCGACTACCACCGCTACGAGCAGAAGCTCGACGAACTGTTCGCCAGCAGCGAGGACTGAAACGGTGCCGGTTACACCGCTTCTGGTGGAGTTGATGCCGTGGCCGGCCGATTGCGATCCAATGAGCGGTCGTGCGCATTGCACTCGCGCCGGCCAATAAAGTTTAACCGAGGAGAAATTCGATGACTGACGCCGCCGCACCGGCCGCGCCCAAGGGCAAGAAATCCGTCGCACTGAGCGGTACCGTCGCCGGCAACACCGCGCTGTGCACCGTGGGACGCAGCGGCAACGACCTGCATTACCGCGGCTATGACATCCACGACCTGGCGACCCGATCCACGTTCGAGGAAGTCGCGCACCTGCTGGTGCACGGCGCGCTGCCGACCACCGCGCAGCTGGCGGCCTACAAGACCAGGCTCAGGCGCCTGCGCGGCTTGCCGGCCATCGTCACCGAGGCACTGGAGCTGGTGCCGGCCAACGCGCACCCGATGGACGTGATGCGCACCGGCTGCTCGGTGATCGGCACGGTACTGCCCGAGCGCGAAGGTCACCCGGCCGCTGAAGCACGCGACATCGCCGACAAGCTGATCGCCAGCTTCGGCTCGATGCTGCTGTACTGGTGGCACTTCACCCGCCACGGCCGCCGCATCGACGTGGAGACCGATGACGATTCGGTCGCCGCGCACTTCCTGCACCTGCTGCACGGCGAGCCACCGAGCGCGCTGCACGCCGACGCGCTCGACAAGTCGCTGGTGCTGTACGCCGAGCACGAGTTCAACGCTTCGACGTTCACCGCGCGCGTCATCGCCGGTACCGGTTCGGACATGCATTCGTGCCTCACCGGTGCGATCGGCGCGCTGCGCGGGCCGAAACATGGCGGCGCCAACGAAGTCGCGATGGACATCATTTCGCGCTACGCCAGCGCCGACGAGGCCGAAGCGGACATCCGCGCGCGCGTGGAGCGCAAGGAGATCGTCATCGGCTTCGGCCACCCGGTGTACACCGTTGGCGACCCGCGCAACCCGATCATCAAGGAGCTCTCGCGCAAGCTGTGCAAGGACGCCGGCAACCAGGTGCTGTTCGAGGTGTCCGAGCGCATCGAGACCCTGATGATGGACACCAAGAAAATGTTCCCGAACCTGGATTGGTACAGCGCTTCCGCCTACCACATGATGGGCATTCCGACCCCGATGTTCACCCCGCTGTTCGTGATCGCGCGCACCACCGGTTGGAGCGCGCACGTGATTGAACAGCGCGAGGACGGCAAGATCATCCGCCCCAGCGCGAACTACATCGGGCCGGAAGATCGCGAGTACGTGCCGATCGAAAAACGCTGAAGGTCTGGTGATATGCAAAAGGCCGCGCGGGGACGCGGCTTTTTCGCGGAACGGTCGGATTGCCCGTAGGAGCGGCCCATGGCCACGGGTTTTTCGATCCACTCGCGGTGGAAAAAAAAACCTGTTACGGGTCAGGAACGACAGCCAAGAGCTCGCGGCCATGGGCCGCTGCTACGTCCAAAGTCCGGGCGTATAAGCGATTCGCGAAGTTGCATCAGCCCTGCGGCCGCGGGGTCAGGACTTGCGCGGCTTCAGCGATTGCACCTTCAAGAAGGTGTGGTCGCCGATCCTCGCCACCTGGTAGGCGTTGCGCCAGCTCGGGGTGGCGATCGCGTGGGCCATGAAGTGGCTGGCGCCGGGCACGATCTCTTTTCGCTGGCCTTTCGGAAGGGCCCAGTTGCGCTCGGCTTCGAGCGCGATCGTCACCGATTCGGCCCAGGCCTCGGTGTTGTTGAGGCGAAAGCCCGGTGAAACGATCGTCGGCGCGAACTGGCTGCGTGCTGTCACCACCTCGCAGACGGTATCGCCCCACAGGCCGCTGTCGCGGCGCCGCAGGGCAACCTCGGCGACGGCTTGCTGGCCCTGGACCGACTGGTCGCGGGCTTCGAGGTACAGCGTCGTGCTGAGGCACAACGAGTCGGCGGTTTGTGGCGGCAGTACCGAGGCCAACCACAGGATCCAGGCCAGTTTCATGTCGAACTCCTTGCTCCGTTGCGCCGGGCCGCACTTCAGCGTCCGCCCCTTGCGGGGTACGGTGGCTGCGGTGCAAACCGGCATGGCGTATTGGGGAGGCGGCGGCTCTGTGGCGCGCTTTACCTCTTTCACCGTTATCGCGCAGAGGGCGCGGACGGGGTGGGTCGCCACCGGGTCGGTGGCTTGAAAGTTGGCGCACGGTAGCCACGGTTGTCTAAACCTTGGCTGAACAGTGGTGGTAAGTAATGGATTAAATTGAGTTTTTTATTGTGTTTGTGTGACTGACAAGCCCGCCCCGACACGCTTTCAGGTGCTCAGGAGGAGAAAACGTGTCGTCGGTCATGTTCAGCTTTCAGAGCTTGGCCGCTACCCGGCTGCCTTGGGCAATCGCCCGCTTGGCGTCCAGTTCCGCGGCGATATCCGCTCCGCCAATCACATGCAGGGACTGGCCGCGGGCAGCAAGTACGGCAGCCAAGGGCTTGAAAGCCTCCTGGCCCGCGCAGATCACTACAT
>JALZKJ010000069.1 GCA_030859305.1 Pseudomonadota bacterium
ACGTCGGGCCGACCACCTACGCCGCCGGCCGCGCCGGCGACCCGCCCGCGACCGCGCTGGCGGCCAAGCTGCGCGACGGCCCGTTCGTGGTAGACCGGCTCAAGACCGGCACCCCGCCACGGATCGACGGCCGCAGCCTGGAGTATTCGGTGATGGACGAGCAGCCCGGCGACGATCCTCGCCCGGTGTTCTCGTTTACAGGGCACCAAAGTGATCACCCGCGCCAGGTCTCGTGCTGGATCACCCACACCTCAGAGCGCACCCACGACATCATCCGCGCCGCGCTCGACCGCTCGCCGCTCTACACCGGCCAGATCGAGGGTGTCGGCCCGCGTTATTGCCCGTCGATCGAGGACAAGGTGGTGCGCTTCGCCGAGCGGCCCAGCCACCAGATCTTCGTCGAGCCCGAAGGCCTGGATGTCACCGAAATCTATCCGAACGGCATCTCCACCTCGCTGCCGTTCGACGTGCAGCTGGAACTCGTGCGTTCGATACGAGGCTTCGAGCACGCCCACATCACCCGCGCCGGCTACGCGATCGAATACGACTATTTCGACCCGCGCGGGCTCAGGGCCACGCTGGAAACCAAGGCCGTCGAAGGGCTGTTCTTCGCCGGCCAGATCAACGGCACCACCGGTTACGAGGAAGCCGCCGCGCAGGGCCTGCTGGCCGGCGTCAATGCCGCGCGCCTCACGCGCGGCGACGAAGGCTGGAGCCCGCGCCGCGACGAGGCCTATCTGGGCGTGCTGGTCGACGACCTGATCACCCACGGCACCACCGAGCCGTACCGCATGTTCACCTCGCGCGCCGAATACCGCCTGCAGCTGCGCGAGGACAACGCCGACCTTCGCTTGACCCCGGTCGGCCGCGAACTCGGACTGGTCGATGACGCGCGCTGGTCGTTGTTCGCGGCCAAGCGCGAGGCGATCGAACGCGAGAACGCGCGGCTGGCATCGATCTGGGCCACGCCGAACAACCCGCTAGGCCGCGAGCTCGCCGCCACCCTCGACATCGAGGTCACCCGCGAGTCCAGCGCGCTCGACCTGCTCAAGCGCCCGGAACTGAATTACCAGAAGCTGATGCGGCTGCCGTCGCTGGCACCGGAGGTGGACGATCCCGCCGTCGCCGAACAGGTCGAAATCGGCGTCAAGTACGCCGGTTACGTCGACCGCCAGCGCGAGGAGATCGCGCGTTCGCAACGCCACGAAAGCATGCCGATCCCGGCCGGTTTCGATTACGCCGGCGTGCGCGGGCTGTCGAGCGAAGTGCAGCAGAAACTCGAACGCGTGCGTCCGGAGACCGTCGGCCAGGCCCAGCGCATCCCCGGCATGACCCCCGCGGCAATCTCGCTGCTGCTGGTGCACCTGAGCCGGCAAAGGCGCAGCCGGGTGGCGTAGTGCAACGGCTGGCCGCGTTTGCACCTCGCAGCCAATGCAACCCGGTTCACGCTAGGCTTGCGGACCCGAACCCGCGACACCGGAGAATTCGAATGCGCCACATCGCCCGCCCGATCCTCACCCTCCTCGCCGCCTGCGTGCTCACGGCCTGCGCCGGGCCGGGCGCCAGCGTCGCCGAATCGGCCGCGGCTCAGGCCGCTGCGTCCAGCCAAATCAGCACGACCAAGCCCGCGACCGGCTCGACCGCGCTATCGACGGCGATCGCCGGCAGCTGGCGCAACCCGGACAACATCGCGCGCGACCCGCACCGCCACCCGCAGCAAACCCTGGCGTTCTTCGGCTTGCAACCGCGGCATACGGTGATCGAAATCACCCCCGGCGGCGGCTGGTATGCCGAGATCCTCGCCCCGTACCTGCGCGACCACGGCCAGTACGTCGCCGCGGTGGTCGACCCGATGGCGATGCCGGAAGGCCGTGGCCGCGACTACCAGCAGCGCGGCAGGACCAGCCTGGAAAGCAAGTTCACCGCCGCCCCGGCGCAGTTCGATCGCGCCCGCGTGGTTGGCTACGACCCGGCCGCGCCGGTGTTCGGCGCCCCCGGTTCGGCCGACGCGGTGGTGACCTTCCGCAACGTCCACAACTGGCGCAGCAATGGCCAGGCCGAGGGCATGTTCGCCGGCTTCTTTGCGGTGCTGAAGCCGGGTGGCACCCTGGGCGTGGTCGAGCACCGCGCCGCGGCCGAGGTCGCCGCCGACGACAAATCGGGCTATGTCGGCGAGGCGCAGGTGATCGCGCTGGCCCAGGCGGCCGGGTTCGCCCTCGATGCCAAGAGCGAGATCAACGCCAACCCCCGCGACACCAGGGACCATCCCGACGGCGTGTGGATGCTGCCACCGGTCAATCGCCATGAAGCGGGCGACCGTGGCAAATACCAGGCGATCGGCGAGAGCGACCGGATGACGCTGCGGTTCGTCAAGCCGCAGTAATCGGGTGCGTCGTGTTCCCCTCTTAGAAAAAAAGTGGGTAAAGCAGCCGGATGGCAACTCGCGCGTCTGTCCCGGACTTCCATTCGGGCACACAAAAAAAAGACGCCGTCCTGATCTGGACGGCGTCCGTTTTCATGCTATCGCTTGAACGCGTCCGCTGCGGGCAGCGGCAATTCCCGATATCGGCCTTTGCGACATCGGCTTGGGTTAGTGCCTGGCCTGCATCGCCCATTTGCGATCGCGCATCTCGTCGTGATGCTGCTTTACGGTCGGCAGGTAGCTGGTCACCGCCTCCCTGACCGGAGCCGACACCGCGTCGTCGTCCAGCACGTCCTTGAGCGCATGCAGCAGGCGATCCTCACCCGCTTCGAGCTCACTGACATATGCGTAATCCTGGTCACCGAACTTCGCGCGGACATCGCCATACAGCTTGCGCATCGAACCGCGGAAGGTACCTTCCTTCGCCGGCTCGGCGCCTTCGGACCTGACGTCGCGCGACATCGCGCCTACCAGGCCGTTCTTGGAGTGGGCCATGCCGGTGAACAGGTTCTTGAGCCCGCTATTGTCGACCTTGGTCGCGGCCTCGGTGTAGAACTCGGCGCTGTCGCGAGTCACCGCGATCAGCTCGTTCATGGTTTCGATCTTCTGTTTGCGGATAGTGGTGGCAGTGGGGGTATTCATGACTCTCCTTGCTGATTGCTTGAACGGGCCGCGCAATCCAAGCCGGAGGGCAAGCGCGCTGGTACCGGTTCAAGTGATGCTGTTGGGAATGATGCTGTGCGATCTTTCGAACCACCCCAGTTTCGCATACCCACCGTGACAGAATCGTGTATCTCATTGATTTTTAATGTTTTTTTAAACCGTTCATGGCTACGTCCACGCGTATGCGCGCACGTGCGCCGCGGCTGCGAAGTGACGCCATGCTGATCGCCTTCAATAAGCCCTACGGCGTGCTGTGCCAGTTCACCGACGCAGCACATGGACGTGCTAGTGCCGCGCGCGCAGGACGCGCAGAAGCGGCCGCAGCACATGGACGTGCCGCGCGCGCAGGACGCGCAGAGGCGGCCCGCAGCACCCCGCCACGACCGACCCTGGCTGATTTCGGCCTGCCGCCTGCCGTGTATGCGGCCGGGCGGCTCGACCACGACAGCGAAGGCCTGCTGCTGCTGACCGATGACGGCGGCCTCGCGCACCGGCTCACCGACCCGCGCCACAAACAACCCAAGACCTATTGGGTACAGGTGGAGGGTGCGCCGGCGCCGGCGCAACTCGACGCGCTGCGTGCGGGCGTCGAACTCAACGATGGCGCGACCCGGCCGGCGTTGGTCGAAGTCATCGCCCCGCCCGCACTATGGCCGCGCGAACCTCCGGTGCGGTTCCGCAGGACCGTGCCCGATGCGTGGCTGGCGCTGACCATCAGCGAAGGCCGCAACCGCCAGGTACGGCGAATGACCGCCGCGGTCGGACTGCCGACTTTGCGGCTGGTGCGGGTGGCGATCGGCGTACATCGGCTCGATGGGCTGATGCCGGGGCAGTGGCGGGAAGTCTGACGCCGGGCGCTGGTTGACATCGGTATGTCGCTTGTTTTCTTTCTGCCAGAGCCAGCCCACCTCGGAATCTGCCGTCCGCACGGCTAACTCCACCGCCGGTCCATGCCAATGAACCGTTCATTTCCCAGGCTGCGCGAGGCGTGCTGTTTCTGTTAATTTTGCCACTGTTCAGTAATGTCGCCGCTGCGTCTTTTTTCCGCGTCGCGGCCTGGAAGCTTCCAAACGCAAGGCCACACCTTGACCACATCCGCCGTTACCTCCGGGCGCATCCTCGTCGTCGACGACCAGGCCGCCAACCTGCGCGTGGTGAGCAATCTGCTCACTCGCCAGGGCTACGAGGTGATCACCGCCGACAACGGCGAGCAGGCGCTGGCGCTTTTTGCCGAATCGTCGCCGGACCTGGTGCTGCTCGACATGATGATGCCGGGCATGGACGGCTTCGAGGTGCTGGCCGCATTGCGCGCCGACACCCCGCCGCTGCGGGTGCCGGTGGTGTTCGTCACCGCCGCGCAGGATCGCGACCTGCTGCTGCGCGCGTTCGACGCCGGCGTGGTCGATTACGTCACCAAACCATTTTTGCCCGAGGAATTGCTGGCCCGGGTCAACGCGCACATCGGCTTGAAGATGACCCGCGATCGCCTCGAGCGCGTCGCCCGCGAGCGCGAGGAGCTGGTCAACCTGGTCGCGCACGACCTCAAGAACCCGCTGACCAGCGTGCTGTTCGCCAGCGACATGCTGCGCAGCAAAGGCTGCAAGCCCGAGCGCATCCCGCGCTATCTGGAAATGATCCACGAAAGCGCCGACGACGCGCTGGGTTACATCCGCCATTACCTGGAAAGCCGTGACGGCAAGCGCGGCCACAACCGCGACGCTCGCGCCTGCCTCGGTTCGACCCTGGACTGGCTGCTGCAGCGCTACGAGATCCAGCTGGAGGCGCGCGGGATCAGTATCGAACTGTCGCGTCCGCCCGACCATGCCCACGTCGCCATCGACGAGCGGGTGCTGCGTCAGGTCAGCGAGAACCTGGTCAGCAACGCGATGAAGTACGCGCCCGATAGCGCCTTGCTGCTGATCGGCCGCGCCGGCCCACCGGGATACTGGCAGCTGGTGGTTGCCGATCGTGGTCCGGGCATCCCGGCATCGCGCCAGCGCGAGCTGTTCAAGCCGTTCACCCGTTTGCACGAAGGCGACGACGGTATCTCCAGCGGCCTGGGGTTGTCGATCGCCAAGCAGATCGTCACCAATGCCGGAGGCCATCTGTTCTACGAAACGCGCAAGAACGGCGGTTCGCGGTTCATCATCGAGCTGCCGGAAGCGTTGGCGCTGGCGAGGTCCTGACGCCGACACGGCATTCGCCCGGACCGTCATCGCCGGGTAGCCATCACCGGGCAGCCGTCGCGGCATGACCTGCGCATGCAAAGACGCCAGGCGCGAAAGGCCTGGCGTCGTCGTTTTGCGTGGATCAGTCGGCGCTGCTGGTGGTCTTGCGCGCGGTGCGCTTGCGGGCGGCGGTCTTCTTGCGCGCGGTGCCGGCGTTGGCGCGCTTGGCTTCGACCCGGGTCGAGGTGCCCTCGATGGTGCCGTTCTCGGCCTGTTTGGCCTTGCGGTGCGCGGCGTACCACAGCAGGCCGGCGCCGGCCGCAGTGGCGATCGCGATCGTGGGGTTGCGGCGCACGAACATGCCGGCGACGCGCGCGCCACCCTTGAGCGCACCCAGCTTGGCGCCGGTCTCGAGCCATTTGCCGGCGCTCGGCACGAGGTTTTGGAGGTTGTCGCCGACCTTGCTGGCCAGCTCCAACGCGCGGTCGGGCAGGGTGTTGAAATTGCTCATGGTCGGCGTGCTCCAGATCGGGGAATGTGCAACGGACAGGGTGACCAGTGTCTGCACGCGACCGTTGAAGGCGCGTGAGCGATCGTGCGCTGGCTTGCCAGCGGCTGAACGCAGGCCTGGAGGTTGACGCCGGCCGGGCTTCAGCTGCCGCGCGGTTTCGCCCGATGGGTGGCGTTCGCCGTCCATGGATCGTCCGGCCAGGGATGCTTGGGATAACGACCCTTCATTTCCTTTTTGACGTCGGGGTAGGTGCGTTCCCAGAAACCGCGCAGGTCCTGGGTAACCTGCAACGGGCGGCCCGCCGGCGACAACAGGTGCAAGGTCAGCGGCACGCGGCCGTCGACGATGCGCGGGGTGTCTGCCAGGCCGAACAGCTCCTGCAGTTTGACCGCCAGTACTGGCCCGTGCGCGCGCTGGTCGCTATCGTCGAACGCGTACTGGATGCGTCGCTGCATGCCGGACGGCACATCGATCTGCGTGGGCGCGAGCACGTCGAGCTTGTGTCGTAACGACCACTCCAGGAGCGACTTCAGCGCCTCGCCAAACGCATTTTCGCTGAGCGCGTCGAGCCGGGTCTTGCCGCTCAGTACGGGCTTGAGCCAGGCGTCCAGCGTGTCCATGAGCGCCGCATCCGACAGGTCGGGCCATGCCGGAGTGTCCGGAGCGGACGTATTCGCTGAATCCATCGACAGCCACGCACGCAGGCAACGCACGCGAGCGCGCCATTGCGACAACGGTTCGGTCCACGGCAACGCGTCCAGGCCGAGCTGGCGCACCGCGTCGACCAGGGCATCGGCGTAACGCGTCGCCATTTCTTTTCCATCGGGTCGGGCCAGCGGCCTGCTATCGAGCACGATGCGGTCGAAGCGACGTTCGCGCAGCGCGGCAATGCCGCGCGTGTTCGCGTCCCACACCACCCGGTCCTCATGGATGAAACGGTGCGGGAAGTCACGTTGCAGGCGCGACTCGTCGAGCGGCGCGGCGCGCAGGATGCGCGCATCGCGCCGGTTGTCTCGAAGCTCGTCGCGCAGCTCGCTGATCAGCAACCAAGGTTCGCCGTACATCGCGCTGTCGTCCGCAAGCTTTGCGCTGCGGCCGTTGGCGAGCTGGTAGCGGTACGGGTCGCCGGGATGCTGGCGGGCGATACGGTCTGGAAACGCCTGCGCGAGCAGATCGCCGAGCACATGCGCGGCGATGTCGCCGGGTGGACGCGTCTCGACCCGCAAGCGACGGCGCCACTGTTTCGCCGCCTGGTCGAGCGCGGCCAAGGCCGTACGCGAGGCGTCGGGCGGCGCACGGCCATTGCGGAATGCAGCCAGCGCCTGCCAGCGCGCCGTCAATGCATCGCCGCCGCCGCGCAACGGATCGCGCGCTTCGATCAATGCGGCGAGGTCGCAGGCCAGCGCGCGCTCGTCGGCGTCCACCGGCGTCAGCAACATCGCCGCCAGGCGTGGATGGGTGCCCAGCGCGAGCATGCGCCGGCCCAGCGGCGTGATGGTGCCGCCAACCGTGTTCGTCTGGCCATCAAGCGCGCCGAGCCGACGCAACAGATCGCGCGCCGCGGCCAGCGCGCCGGGTGGTGGCGGATCGAGGAAATGCAGGTCGGGGTCGCCCCAGGCGGTGAGTTCGAGCGCGAGCCCGGCCAGTTCGACGTGGGCGATCTCGGGCCGACGCTGCGGCTCCAGCCGCTGCGACTGCGGCCACAACCGGTACGCCCAGCCTTCGGCGACACGCCCGGCGCGGCCGGCGCGCTGGTCGGCAGACGCTTGCGCGATGGTCACCAGGTCGAGTCGGGAGAAACCGCTGTTGGGGTCGTAACGCGGCTCGCGTGCGAGGCCGGCATCGATCACCACGCGCACGCCCGGCAGGGTCACGCTGGATTCGGCGACGTTGGTCGCCAGCACCACGCGGCGGCGGCCTTGCGGGTCGGGTTGCAGCACGCGGGATTGTTGTTCGACCGGGAGTTCGCCGTGCAGGGTCAGCACGTCGATGGGTTCCGTTCCCTCCTCCCCCGGGACTCGATCACGCGAGGCGTCGAGTGCGCGTTGCGCCAGCGCGATCTCGCGCTGACCCGGCAGGAACACCAGTACATCGCCCGGATGCTGGGCCAGCGCATGTTCGACCGCGCGTCGCACCTGCTGCTCCAGCTTCTCGTCGCGGCGCGCGGGAAAATGCGCGACCGTGACCGGATAACTGCGCCCCGCACTGCTCAATCGCGGCGCGTCGAGGAACGTCGCCAGCCGCTCGCCGTCCAGCGTCGCCGACATCACCACGATGCGCAGGTCCTCGCGCAGCGATGCCTGCACATCCAGCGCCAATGCAAGGCCGAGATCGGCGGCGAGGTGACGCTCGTGGAATTCGTCGAACACGATCGCGCCGACGCCTTCCAGGGTCGGATCGTCCTGGATCATCCGGGTCAGGATGCCTTCGGTGACGACCTCGATCCGGGTCGCCGCCGACACCTGGTTGTCAAAACGGATGCGGTAGCCGATGGTGCCGCCGACCGCTTCGTCGCGCTGGCCCGACATGAACCGTGCCGCCGCGCGCGCCGCGACCCGGCGCGGTTCCAGCATCAGTATTTTCCTGCCATCCAGCCACGGCGCATCCAGCAATGCCGGCGGCACCTGGGTGGTCTTGCCGGCGCCCGGCGGCGCTTCCAGCACCAGACGCGGGTGCGCGGCGAGGCTTGCGCATATTCGCGGCAGCAGTTCGTCGATGGGGAAGGTGGGGCGAGTCACCGCGCAAGGATACGGCGCGTGCCTCT
This sequence comes from Pseudomonadota bacterium, assembly GCA_030859305.1. Classification (GTDB taxonomy): domain Bacteria; phylum Pseudomonadota; class Gammaproteobacteria; order Xanthomonadales; family Xanthomonadaceae; genus Lysobacter_K. The sequence continues at coordinate 8,529 of JALZKJ010000069.1, forward strand.
GTCCAACTTGACATGCATGCACGATTGTTAGACTGCGCGCCTTCGATCGCGCAAGAAACCCGTCACATGCAACCCGCTCCGTTCGAACTGATCGATATCGGCGCCAACCTCACCCACGAGTCGTTCGATCACGATCGCGACGCCGTGCTGCAACGCGCGCGCGCCGCCGGCGTGGCGCAACTGGTGCTCACCGGCGCCAGCCGCGAACAATCACCGCAGGCGCTGGCGCTGGCGCGGCAGCATCCGGGCGAGCTGTTCGCGACCGCCGGCGTGCACCCGCACCACGCCAGCGAATACACCGCCGAATGCGATGCCGAGATGCGCGAGTTGCATGCGCACCCGCAAGTGGTCGCGGTCGGCGAATGCGGACTCGACTACTTTCGTGATTTCTCGCCGCGGCCGGCACAGAAGCGCGCGTTCGAGCTGCAACTGCAGATCGCTGTCGACACCGGCAAGCCGCTGTTCCTGCATCAACGCGATGCCCACGATGACTTCGTGGCGATCATGAAACAGTTCGACGGCCAGCTCGGCCCGGCGGTGGTGCACTGTTTCACCGGCACCCGCAAGGAACTGTTCGAGTGCCTCGACCGCGACTGGCACATCGGCATCACCGGCTGGCTGTGCGACGAACGCCGCGGCCTGCACCTGCGCGAGCTGGTAAAACACATCCCGTCCAATCGCCTGATGATCGAAACCGACGCCCCGTACCTGTTGCCGCGCAGCGTGAAACCACCGCCGGCGCACCGTCGCAACGAACCGATGTACCTGGCGCATATCGTCGAGGAGCTCGCGCGCGATCGCGGCGAGGAGGTCGCTGTTGCGGCGGCCAACAGCACCGCCACCGCACGCGATTTCTTTCGACTGCAGTAAGGCGGATTTAAAACCGCCATTGCCTTGTCGCGCCGATGGACCGGGTCCGTTATTGCCATTCGATCGCGGGTGGAAACCCGTCCTGCTCAGCTGCGTAATCCGACGCCGCGCTTCAGCAGCCACAGCGCCAATGCCGACAGCGCCACCACGAAGCCCAGCATGAGTGCATAGGCGACCCACAACGGCACGTCGCTGACCCCGAGCAGGCCGTAGCGGAACGCGTTGACCATGTAGAAGATCGGGTTGGCGTGGGTGGCTGCCTCGGCCCAGGCGGGCAGCAGGCTGACCGAATAGAACACGCCGCCCAGGTAGGTCAGCGGTGTGAGAATGAAGGTCGGCACGATCGCGATGTCGTCGAACTTCTTCGCGTACACCGCATTGACGAAACCGGCCAGGGCGAAGATCGTCGCGCCGAGCAGCACGGTCGACAGCGTCACCCACGGGTGCGGGATGCTGACGCGGGTGAACCCCATCGCGATCAGCAGCACGATCGCGCCGACCACGACGCCGCGCGCGACCGCGCCGGCCACGTAGCCGGTCAGGATTACCCAGTTCGGCATCGGGCTGACCAGCAGTTCCTCGACGTGGCGGCCGAACTTGGCGCCGAAGAAACTCGACGAGATGTTGCCGTAGCTGTTCTGGATGATGCTCATCATCACTAGCCCCGGCACGATGAAGTCCATGTAGGCGATGCCGTCCATGGTGCCGATGCGCGAGCCGATCAGGTCACCGAAGATCAGGAAGTACAGCGTCATCGTGATTGCCGGCGGCACCAGGGTCTGGCCCCAGATGCGCAGCACGCGGGTGAGCTCGCGGCGCACGATGGTGCCCAGCGCGGTGAAGTTGCGCTGGGTGGCGGTGGGCGCGGTCATGCGGCCTGCTCCCGCCGCGCGGCCGCATCGTCGCCGGTCAGGTGCACGAACAACTCCTCCAGCCGGTTCGACTTGGTGCGCATCGAGCGCACCCGGATGCCGGCGTCGGCGAGCGCGGCGAACACGCGGTTGAGGTCCATCGCGCGCGGCATCTCGATGTCGAGGGTGTGGTCGTCGGTGGCCATCAGCGTGGTGCCTTCGATCGTCGGCAGCGTGGCCGGCAGCTGGCCGTCGATGTCGAACAGGAAACCCTCGATGTCGAGCCGCGCCAGCAACGTGCGCATCGGCCCCGACGCCACGATCGTGCTGCGGTCGATGATCGCCAGGTTGCGGCACAGGTGCTCGGCTTCCTCCAGGTAGTGCGTGGTGAGGATGATGGTGGTGCCGGCGGCGTTGATCTCGAGCAGGGTCTGCCACATGCCGCGGCGGATCTCGATATCGACGCCGGCGGTGGGCTCGTCGAGGATCAGCAGCTGCGGCCGGGTCATCATCGCGCGGGCGATCATCAACCGCCGCTTCATGCCGCCCGACAACGTGCGGCTCATCATCTGCGCCTTGTCCCACAGTTGCGCGCGCTGGAGTTCCTCCTCGGCGCGCACGATCGCCTCGCTGCGCGGCACGCCGTAGAACCCGGCGTAGTTGACCAGGATGTCGAGCGGCTTCTCGAACATGTTGAAGTTGAGTTCCTGCGGCACCAGCCCCATCAGCCGCATCGCCGCGTCGCGGTCGCTGACCAGGTCGGTGCCGAAGATAGACACCGAACCGGCGCTGAGATTGACCAGCGAGCTGACGATGCCGATCAGTGTCGACTTGCCGGCGCCGTTGGGACCGAGCAGGGCGAAGAAATCGCCACGCGCGACATCCAGCGACACGCCCTTGAGCGCCTCGACCCCGCGCTTGCCGGCACCGATGTCGTAGGTCTTGCGCAGGTCGTGGATCGACAACGCCGGCACGGCGGGGGCGGCGGTCGCGGCCACGCTGGCGTGCTCGCCTGGGTCTTGGGTCATTCGGGAACGCCTTGGCCACGAGCCGCGTGGCGTGCCGGTATTATAGGCGGCCGCGTGGCGGTACCCCGGCCACACAGCGTTCTTCCGGTGCGGCTTTCTTCTGGTGCGGCTTTCTTCCGATGTGTCCAGACGCCCGAGCTTCAGGCAAACAACCCAGTGGCCATCCAGCATTTCCCGCTCAAGCTCGTCTCGCGCCGCATGCTGGCGCCCACCGTCGGCCACTACGTGTTCGTGCGCGACGACGGCGAGCCGCTGGACTTCATCCCAGGCCAGTTCATCCAGGTGCACTTCCACTACGCTGACGGCACCGCGACCAAGCGCAGTTACTCCCTGGCGACGATCCATGACCACGCGCTCGCGCCAGGCGAGGCGGTCGAGATCGCGGTCAGCTACGTGACGGGCGGCGCGGCGACAGCGTTGTTCGAAGGCCTAGACGACGGCGGCATCATCGACGCGAGCGGCCCGTTCGGACGCTTCTGCATGACCCCGGCCGACAGCAACGCGCGTTACCTGCTGATCGGCACCGGCACCGGCGTGACACCTTATCGCGCGATGCTGCCGCAGCTCGAAGCGGCGATCGCGCAGCGCGGCGTGCAGGTGGTGCTGCTGTTCGGATCGCGCACGCCCGAAGAGCTGCTGTACGGCGACGAGTTCCGCGCGTTCGCCGACAGGCATCCGCAGCACTTCCGTTTCGTGCCGTGTTTTTCCCGCGAGTTGCCCGAAGCGTCCTCGCCGCATGCGCATGCCGACATGCGCCATGGATATGTGCAGCAGTTCCTCGCCGAGTTCGCACCGGATCCCGACACCGACATCGCCTACCTGTGCGGCAACCCGAACATGGTCGATGCCTGTTTCGAGACGCTGAAGGAATATGGCCTGCCGGTGCCGCAGATCCGCCGCGAGAAGTACGTCAGCAGCAAATAATCGACGTCTTTGCGGCCGCCTCGATACAGGCGCCGGCGTTGGGTACATGGCTTAAGTCACGTTTTGCGCGTCGCCTGCGTCTGTCATCCTGAAGGCTTCCAGCCTGGGACACGAAGGGAATCCATGCGCACGACCCGATTCAACCGCCCGGCGGCGACTGCCGTTGCCGCAACGCTCGCAGCCGTCCTGCTGCTCGCCGGCTGCGACAGCACCGCGCCGGCGGGCGATCACGCCGACCGCACGGCCAGCCGCCAGTTCGGCGACATCGCCTTCGCGTCCTGCTCGTTGCCCAGCGTGGCCGGCGGCCAAAGCACCACCGCGCAATGCGCGACGTTCGAGGTACCGGAGAACCGCGACGCGCCGGACGGCCGCCAGATCGCGCTCCACATCGCCTGGCTGCCGGCCGGCGGCGCCCGCGGCGGCATCGGCGACCCGGTGTTCTTCCTCGCCGGTGGCCCCGGCCAGGCGGCGACCGAACACGCTGCCAGCGTCGATACGGCCTTGCGCGAAGTGCGCAAGCAGCGCGACATCATCCTGATCGACCAGCGCGGCACCGGCGACTCCAATCCGCTGGACTGCCTCGATGCCGACGGCAAGCCGATGAGCACCGACGGCCTCGATGAGACCAGCCCCGAAGCGCTGGTGGAATTCGCGCGCCAGTGCGCGGCGTCGCTGGAGGGCCGCGCCGACCCGCGTTTCTACACCACCACCGAGGCGGTGCAGGACCTCGATGCGGTGCGGATCGCGCTCGGCGTCGACCGGATCAATCTGGTCGGCGGCTCCTACGGCACCCGCGTGGCACAGCAATATGCCATGCGTTACCCGCAGCACACGCGCAGCCTCGTGCTCGACGGCGTGGCGCCCAACGCGCTGGTGGTCGGCGGCGAGTTCGCCCACACGCTCGAGGACGCGCTCGCGCTGCAATCGGCGCAATGCCAACGGCTGCCGGCGTGCCAGGCGCGCTACCCGACCGACATGCGCGCGCAGCTGCGCAAGGTGATGCTCGACCTGCAAGCCAGCCCGGTTGAGGTCGAGTACCGCGATCCGGGTACCGGCGAGAGCAGGCTCGACACCGTCACCGCCGACACCGTCACCGGACTGGCGTTCGTGTTCTCGTACGCGCCACAGACCGCCGCGTTGCTGCCGCTGGTGATCGACGAGGCGGCGCATGGCCGCTACGCACCGCTGATGTCGCTGTCGCAGCTGATGGCGCGCAGCGTCGGCGAGCAGATGACCCGCGGCATGCAGTGGTCGGTGTTGTGCGCCGAAGACGCGGAGCGTTTTCGCGCTCCGGCCGATGCCGACACCACCATCCTCGGCGCCGAACTCGCGCAGATGTTCTTCGCGCCCTGCGCGGTGTGGCCGCGCGGCAAGCGTCCGGCCGATTTCAATGCGCCGTTCAAATCCGATCTGCCGGTGTTGCTGCTGTCGGGTGAGCTCGATCCGGTGACGCCGCCGCGATACGGCGAGCAGGTGCTGCAGAATCTGCCCAACGGCCGCCATCTGGTGCTCGACGGCCAGGGTCACGGCGCGATGATGCTGGGTTGCATGCCCAAGTTGATCGGCCAGTTCATCGAGACGGTCGATGCCAAGGCGCTCGATGTCGAATGCCTGGACACGATGACGTACGTGCCGCCGTTCACGAGTTTCAATGGGTGGGAGCCTTGAGGGCCTTGAGGGCCGGGAATCGGGAGTCGGGAATCGGAAAATCAACCGCCGTCCCCGTCCCCGCGTATTCATCGATCGCCGTTGTCCTTAGCTCTTCCGATTCCCGACTACCGACTCCCGACTCCCCACTCCCGACTCCCCATTCCCGGCTCTCAATCCCATGATCACTGCCCGCGATTTGCACAAGGCATTCAAGACCAAGGCCGGCACGGTCAAGGCGGTCGATGGCGTCGATTTCGAAGCCCAGGACGGCCGGATCACCGGCCTGCTCGGTCCCAACGGCGCCGGCAAGACCACCACCCTGCGCATGCTCTACACCTTGATGAAACCCGATGCCGGCCAAGTGCTGGTCGACGGCATCGATGCCGCGGTCGATCCGACCTCGGTACGGCGCGCGCTCGGCGTGTTGCCGGACGCACGCGGCGTCTACAAACGGCTGACCGCGCGCGAGAACATCGCCTACTTCGGCCAGCTGCACGGACTGTCGAAGGCGACCATCGCGCAGCGCACGCAGGCCTTGTCGGCCGCGCTCGACATGGGTGAGATCCTGGATCGCCAGACCGAGGGGTTTTCGCAGGGCCAGCGCACCAAGACCGCGATCGCGCGCGCGCTGGTGCACGACCCGCGCAACGTGATCCTCGACGAGCCGACCAATGGCCTGGACGTAATGACCACGCGCGCGATGCGCGGCTTCCTCAAGCAGCTTCGCGATGAAGGCCGTTGCGTGATTTTTTCGAGCCACATCATGCAGGAGGTCGCCGCGCTGTGTGACCGCATTGTCATCATCGCCAAGGGCCAGGTGGTCGCGGCCGGCAGCGCCGATGAACTGCGCGCGCAGTTCGGCGAGGCCAACCTGGAGGACGCCTTCGTCAAGGCGATCGGTTCCGAGGAGGGCCTGTTCGCATGAACGCGCCCGCCGTGTCGAGGACGTCCGCATTCGCCGCCCTGTGGTCGGTGATGCGCAAGGAACTGCTGGAAATCTCGCGCGACCGCCGCACGTTCTTCATCGGCCTGTTGATGATGCCGCTGCTGATCCCGGTGCTGCTGCTGGGTGGCGGTTCGCTGGTGGAGAACCGCGCCAAGACCCAGCTCGACAAGGTGCTGGAGGTGCCGGTGGTTGGCGCCGACCGCGCGCCGAACCTGGTCGCGTTCCTCGCCACCCATGGCATCCACGCGATCGCCGCGCCGGCCGATCTGGACGCGGCGATCGCGCGCCAGGATGTCGATGTCGCGTTGCATATCGATGAGGACTTCGCCAGCGACTGGCACGCCGGTCGGCCGGCGCTGGTCGAAGTCCTCAGCGACAGCACCCGCCAGAACGCGCAGATCCCGGTTACCCGGGTACGCACCGCATTGACCGGCTATCGCGACCAGGTCGGCATGTTGCGGCTGATGGCGCGCGGCATCGACCCGTCGGTCACGCGCGCGGTCAACCTCGGCAGCCGCGACCTCGCGACGCCCGAAGCCAGGCGCGGCATCCTGCTGTCGGCGTTGCTGCCGTACCTGCTGATCATGTCGGCGTTCCTCGGCGGCGCCGCGCTGATTCTCGACGCCACCGCCGGCGAACGCGAGCGGCAATCGCTCGAGCCGTTGCTGGCCACGCCGGCGCCGCGCAGCGCGGTGGTCAGCGGCAAGATCGCGGCGGCCTGCGCGCTCGGTTTGTTGTCGCTGCTGCTGACCCTGCTGGCGTTCAAGCTCAGCGCGATGCTGGCCGGCAGCAAGGGCGAGATGCTCGACGTGAGTTTCCTGGCGATGGGCAAGATCCTGCTGATCCTGCTGCCGATGCTGTTCATCGGCACCGCGCTGCTGACGTTGCTGGCGGCGTCGGCCAAGAGCATGAAGGAAGCGCAGACCCACATGACCTGGCTGATGCTGCTGCCGATGATCCCGACCTTCCTGCTGCTGATCAATCCGATCAAGACCGAGCTGTGGCAGTTCTCGGTGCCGTTCCTGGCGCAGAACCAGTTACTGCAGAAGGTGATCCGCGCCGAGGCGATCGATGCGCGGATGTGGTCGCTGTATCTGCTGGCCGGCTTCGGTCTGGCGGCGGTGCTGTGGTTCGCCGCGGTGCGTCGTTACCACCAGGAGAAGCTGGCGATCTCGGGCTGATCCGGCGGCGATGGAACCTTGGGCGCGGCGCATGCCCCGCCGCACGACATGAAGCCCGGCAATGCCGGGCTTCATGTCGTGGTGTTGCCGTCGGTGCGAGCGGGGTTTATTCCCCCGGACTGAACCCGAAGGTGCGGCGGGTCGTGACGGGCGCCGCCACCGGCTGGAAGCGCCAGGACCTGACGGTGTTGAGCGCTTCGCGATCAAACACCCGCGCCGGCTGCGAGCGCACCACCCGCGCCGAGGTCACCGTGCCATCGGTGCCGACTACGAACTCGACCTGCACTTCGCCGCTGCGGCCTGCCCGCAAGGCTTCGGTCGGGTAGCTCGGCGGCGGCGTCGACAATGGCCGCAGGTCGCTGGCACTGGCCGTGGCGGCCGGCGGGGTTGCGGGGGCTTGCTGAGGTTGCTGCGCCGCGCGTTGTTCGGCCGCGCGCGCCTCGGCGGCACGTTCCTCCACCGCGCGTTGCTCGGTTGCCTGCCGGGCCTGCGCGGTCTGTGCGGCTTGGCGTTCGGCGGCTTGCTGGGTCGCCAGCTGCTGCGCCGCCTGCTGCTGTTGCTGCTGTTGCTGGGCCAGGCGTTCGCGTTCCAGATCCTGCTGGCGTTTGGCCAGGTCCACGGCGGTGACCGCTTGCTGCTCAGTCTGCGCCACCACTTGCTGTTGCTTCGTGGTGATGCTGGACTTGAGTCGCGCCAGCGCAGGATGCTGCGGCTCGGCCTTTTCCAGCAGCGCGGCGAGACGCTGGGCTTCTGCGAAGTCGTCGCGACTGACGCTCTGCTCGGTGGCGATCACCGTCATCGGCAGCAGATCGGTCAACGCGCTGGACACGCCCGCGTCGCCGGGCGACTTGTCGCGCAGCGCCAGGTAGTACTCCACCGCGTTGTTCTCGGACGGCGCGTACAACCGGTTCTCGGCATAGGCGGCGCGCGCCGCGGCGCGCAGGTCTTCGACGCTCATTGCCGAGACCTTGCTGGAGACGGCGGTCTCCGCCGTCACCGCGGGCGCGGCAGCCGACGTCGCGGAGGCAGCCGAACCATCGGGCGCGGCGGGTTCTTTCTTGCACGCCGCCAGCGCCAGGCCCAAGGCCAGCACGAGCGACACTTTCGATACGGTGGACAACCGGCGGTAGTGCCGGTTTTGTGGATTCACGACAATCATTGGCAAAGCTCCCCTGAAGTGCGCCAACCCCGACGCACGGATGCTAGGACGCTCCAGCACGACGCATTTGTCAAGTCTGTGTGCATGAATGCGGTCGAAACACCCGCAACGTAAACAGTGACGTCAGTCACAAAATCGACGCGGGCACGGATCTTATTTGCCGATGCAGAAGCTCGAAAAAATATGTCCGAGCAGATCGTCGGCGCGCACTCGTCCGGTGATTTCACCGAGCCGCTCGTGCGCCTGGCGCAGCGCTTCGGCGGCCAGATCGAGGGCTTCGTGTTGTATCTGCGCACGGGCTTCGACCAGTTCCCCGGCAGCGCACCGCAATGCCTCCACATGGCGCGCGCGCGCGGTAAATGCGCCGCCCTCGCCGGCCGAGGCATCCCCGCGCGCAAATTCGCGCAAACGCGCGTGCAAGGCGTCGAGGCCAGCGCCGGTGCGCGCCGACAACCACAAATGATCGTGCCGGGGATTCGCAGGCGGGTCGGGCCGGTCGAGCAGGTCGGCCTTGTTGTGCAGCCACAATCGCTGGCCAACCCCGGCGATCGCCGCATCCACCGCCGCGCGGCCCACATCGGGGTCGCGCGCATCGAGCACCACGATCGCCAGATCCGCGCGCTCGAGTTCATTGCGTGCACGGCGCATGCCTTCGCGCTCGATCGTGTCGCCGCCGTCGCGCAGGCCGGCGGTATCGACCAGGGTCAGCTCGACGCCGTCGATGCATACGGTCTCGTGCAACAGATCGCGGGTGGTGCCGGCGATGTCGGTGACGATCGCGCGATCGCTGCCGGCCAGTGCGTTCAACAGCGAACTCTTGCCGGCATTGGGCGGGCCGACGATCACCGCGTGCAGGCCATCGCGCAGGCGGCGGCCGCGTTCGGCGGCGGCGAGCAGGTCGGCCAGCGCGGCTGTCAACTTGTCCAGTTGCGCCCGCAGCGCGCCGCCGCCAAGCGTGTCGAGCGGTTCGTCGGCGAAATCGATCGCGGCCTCGACGTGCACGCGGATCGCCAGCAGGCCGTCGGCCAGCGCGTCGACGCGCTGCGAGAACTCGCCGTCGAG
>JALZKJ010000016.1 GCA_030859305.1 Pseudomonadota bacterium
CTGCCAGACTGCTCCACCCCGCATCAGGCCGATCATGATAGCGACCGACTTTAGAACAAGCAAGCCCTGTTCACGAACAATATCAAGGCGACGTTTGAACGAGTCGCCTCCCGTAGAGCGGAGCTTGCTCCGCTGCTGCCGCACCACACAAAGCGCAGTCGAGCAAGCTCGACTCTACGCAAGGCCACCGACGCGGTTCGTAACCACGGGTCGACAGCCTCAGCCCGCGAACGCCCGCTGGCACCACGCCATGATGGGACTCCATACCAGACCCAGCGCCAGCAGCGACAGGGCATTGATGCCGAAGGTGATCCGCAGCGGACGATTGGAGCTCGGCGCGGGCACGTGGGCTTCCGGCTCCTCGAAGTACATCGCCTTGATCACCCGCAGGTAATAGAACGCACCGATCACCGCGAACACCACGCCGACGATCGCCAGCCACAGCATCCCGCCGTCGAGCGCGGCGCGAAGCACGGCGAGCTTGGCCCAGAAGCCGAGGAACGGCGGCAGCCCGGCCAGTGACGCCATCACGCACAGCACCAGCCCGGCCAGCATCGGACTGCGCGCATTGAGGCCCTTGAAGTCGTCGATGCGATCGGCTTCGAAGCCGCGGTTCGACAGCACCACGATCGCGCCGAACGCTGCAGCGGTGGTGATCGCGTAATTGATCGAATAGAACATCGCCGCCGCGAAGCCCTGCGCGCCGCCGCCGGCCAGGCCCATGAACAGGAAGCCGACGTGGGACACGGTCGAATACGCCAGCAGCCGCTTGAGATTGCTCTGCACCATCGCGGTCAGGTTGCCGATCACCAGCGAGATCACCGCGAGCCCGGCCAGCATGATCCGCCAGTGGTCATCCAGCGGGCCGGCAGCGACTTCGAGCAGGCGATACGCCATGCCGAACGACGCCAGGCTGGGCGCGGAAGCGATGAAGATCGTGATCGCGGTCGGCGCGCCGTGGTAGACGTCCGGCAGCCACATGTGGAACGGCGCGGCCCCGAACTTGAACGCGATGCCGGTGACCATGAACACCACGCCGGTCACCAGCATGATGTTGGTGGACGATGTCGCCTGCGCGGCGGCCGCGATCTCCTGAAGATTCAAGGTCCCAGTGGCGCCGTACACCAGCGACATGCCGTACAGCAGCAGGCCCGAGGCCAGCGCGCCGAGCACGAAGTACTTGATGCCGGCCTCAGAGGCGATCGGGCTGTCGCGGTCGGTCACCACCAGCGCGTAGGAACACAGCGCCAGCATCTCCAGGCCGACATACACCATCACCAGCGAGTTGGCCGACACCAGCAGCATCATGCCGAGCACCGCGAACAGCATCAGCACCGACACCTCGCCCTTGTACAGGCCGCGCTCGCGCAGGTATGGCCAGGCGTAGATCATCGAGACGATCGCGACCACGCCGATGCCGATCTTCAACACATCGGCGGCGATGTCGCGCACGAACATGCCGCTGAGGATCGTGCCCTGCCCGCCCGTGCCCGTCGCAATCAAGGCAACCGCCATCACCAGCAACGCGATCGACGCCAGGTGGGTAACGACGCGATGCCGCTCGGCCAGGAACAGGTCGAGCATCAGCAACGCGAAGGCGCCGACGACCAGCACCAGTTCCGGCAGCATCGGCATCAGTTCAGCGGCGGAGCGGACCGGCATGATCATGGATGAATCCCGAAAAAGGTCACTGTCTTTTCTCTTGCAAACAGTCGGCGCGGGTCAAGGCGCCAACTTCGAACCGGCGATCTGCCAAGCGAGGTTGGCGATCGACGGTTCCATCAGGTCGGTCAGTGGCTTCGGCCACAGGCCCAGCAGCAGCACACCCGCCGCGAACACGCCCAGCACGAACGTCTCGCGCGGGTTGATGTCCTTGAGTTCGGCGACATGCGCATTGCCGACCTCGCCCCAGATCACCCGCTTGACCAGCCACAGCGTGTAGCCGGCGCCGATGACCAGGGTGGTCGCCGCGGCAAATGCGATCAGCGGGTGGGTCTGGAAAGCGGCCAGGATCACCATGAATTCGCCTACGAAACCCGAGGTGCCGGGCAGGCCCGCATTGGCCATGCTGAACAACACGAAGAACACCGCGAACCACGGCATCACGTTTGCGACGCCGCCGTAGTCCTTGATCATCCGCGAATGCATGCGGTCATACAGCACGCCGACGCAGGTGAACATCGCGCCGGAAATGAAGCCGTGGCTGATCATCTGCACCATCGCGCCCTGCAGTCCGAGCCGCGCGGCATCGTAGTTGCCGTACTCGCGCACCAGCGCGAAGGCGATGAAGGTACCCAGGGTCACGAAGCCCATGTGCGCGATCGACGAGTACGCGATCAGCTTCTTCATGTCCTCCTGCGCCAGCGCGACCAGACCCACGTAGACGATCGCGATCAGGCTCAGCGCGATCACCAGCCACGCCCACTCCTGGCCGGCGTCGGGCACGATCGGCAAGGTGAAGCGCAGGAAACCGTAACCACCGATCTTCAGCATCACCGCCGCCAGCACCACCGAACCCGCGGTCGACGCCTCCACGTGCGCGTCCGGCAACCAGGTGTGCACCGGGAACATCGGCACCTTGACCGCGAACGCGATCAGGAAGCCGAAGAAGATCCACATCTGCTCGGTCGCGGTGAGCTGCAGTAGATACAGGTCGGCCAACTGCCAGCTGCCGCCCTTGAGGTACAGGTAGATCAGCCCGACCAGCATGAACAGCGAGCCAAGGAAGGTGTAGAGGAAAAACTTCACCGAGGCGTAGACGCGATTCGGGCCGCCCCAGACGCCGATGATGATGAACATCGGGATCAGCATGCCCTCGAAGAACACGTAGAACAGCATCGCGTCGAGCGCCGAGAACACGCCGACCATCAGGCCTTCGAGGATCAGGAACGCGGCGTAATACTGGCTGACGCGCTTGTCGATCGAGGTCCAGGCGCTGATCAGCACCAGTAGCGAGGTCAGCGTGGTCAGGCCGATCAGGGCTACAGAGATACCGTCGGCGCCCAGGTGGTAGCGGATGTCGTAGGCCGGGATCCAGGCATGGCTTTCGACGAACTGCATGCCCGGGTTGACCATGTCGAAGCCGGCGAACAGCAGCAGGCTCAACAGCAGCGTCAGGCCAGCGGTCACGGTGGCGAACCAGCGCGCAGCGCCGGCACGCTCGTTGCCGAACGCCAGGGTGGCTAAGCCGCCGAGGATCGGCAGCCAGATCACCAGGCTCAGAATCGGCAGACTCAAAATCGGCAGGCTCAAGGGCAGCGCGCTTGGTAAAAACTCCGGGGTCACGTCGCGGTCCTTGTCAGGTCAAAGTCTTGATGAGCACGGCCAACAGCACGATCAGGCCGAGGATCATCGCGAAGGCGTAGTGGTATAGGAAGCCCGATTGCAGGCGCCGGGTCATTCGCGCGACCAGATCGACCATGCGCGCGCTGCCATTGACCGCTACGCCGTCGATGACGCGGCTGTCGATGGCCCGCGAGAGCTGGCCCAGGCCGATGCCGCCGTCGGCGAAACCGTCTATCCAAAGTTTGTCGAAGCCGTACTTGTTCTCGAGCACGCGAATCGGCCACGCGAACAGCCTGCGCGCCCGCGCCGGCAGCTCGGGTTTCCACCAGTACATGACGGTGGCGAGCGCGAAACCGGCGAACGCGAGCCAGAACGCCGGTGCCTGGAAGCCGTGCAGCGCGAACGCGACCGGGCCGTGCCACAACTCGTTCTTGAGCGCGAGCATGACGTCGCGTGCCGCGCTCACATCGATCGCGCCGAGGAAGAACGGCAACTGCTCGGCATGACCGCTCCAGTCGGTCGCGAACAGCATCGGGCCGACCGTGAAGAATCCGATCAGCACCGATGGGATCGCCAGCAGGATCAGCGGCAGCGTGACCACCCACGGCGATTCGTGCGGCGTATGCGCGTGGTGGCCGTACGCGTCGTCATGGTCGTGTTCGTGCGCAAGCGCGACGGCATGTTCGGACGTATCGGCTTCCGGCTCCACGTAGTTGGCCGGAACCGGGTCGTGGAAATGCTCCTTGCCATGGAAGGTCATGTAGAGCAGGCGGAAGCTGTAGAACGCCGTCACGAACGCGCCCAACAGCACCGCCCAGTAAGCGTACTGACCGATCCAGCCGCCCTGCGCGGCCGCGTGATGCGCCGCCTCGATGATGGTGTCCTTGGAATAGAAACCGCTGAAGAACGGCGTACCGACCAGCGCCAGCGTGCCGAGCAGCATCGTCCAGTAGGTGATCGGCATGTACTTCTTCAGGCCACCCATCCGTCGCATGTCCTGCTCGTGATGCATCGCGATGATCACCGAGCCCGCGCCCAGGAACAGCAGCGCCTTGAAGAACGCGTGGGTCATCAGGTGGTACACGGCTGCGCTGTAGGCCGACACGCCCAGCGCCACGGTCATGTAGCCCAGTTGCGACAGCGTCGAGTACGCCACCACGCGCTTGATGTCGTTCTGCACGATGCCTATCAGGCCGGTCCAGAACGCGGTCGTGGCGCCGATGAACAACACGAAATTGAGCGCCGTCTCGGACATCTCGAACAGGGGCGACATGCGCGCCACCATGAAGATGCCGGCGGTCACCATCGTTGCGGCGTGGATCAACGCGGAGATCGGCGTCGGGCCCTCCATCGAGTCCGGCAGCCACACGTGCAGCGGCACCTGCGCGGACTTGCCCATCGCACCGATGAACAGGCAGATGCAGATCACCGTCGCCACCGACCATTCAAGCCCGGCGAAGATCGAGATCGTCGAGCCGGCGATGCTCGGTGCATTGGCGAACACGACCGCGTAGTCGAGCGAGCCGAACATCAGCAGCACGCCGGCGATACCGAGAAGGAAGCCGAAATCGCCGACCCGGTTGACCAGGAACGCTTTCAGGTTGGCGAAAACCGCGCTCGGTTTCCTGAACCAGAAACCGATCAGCAGGTACGACACCAGGCCGACCGCTTCCCAGCCGAAGAACAGCTGCAGGAAGTTGTTGCTCATCACCAGCATCAGCATGCTGAAGGTGAACAATGAGATGTAGCTGAAGAAGCGCTGGTAGCCGTCGTCCTCGGCCATGTAGCCGATGGTGTAGATGTGCACCAGCAGCGACACGAAGGTAACCACCACCATCATCATCGCGGTCAGTTTGTCGACCATGAATCCGATGTGCGCCTCGATCCCGCCGACCTGGAACCAGGTGTAGACGTTCTCGTTGAACGGCGGCGCGCCCTGCCCGACCAGTTGCCACAGCACCCATGCCGACATCACGAAGCTGGTGGCGACGCCCAGGATGGTGATGCTGTGCGAACCCGCGCGGCCGATCCTGCGGCCGAACAGCCCGGCCAGGATCGCGCCCAGCAGTGGTGCCAGCACGATCGCCAGCAGCAGGGATTTCGAGATGGCGAGGCCACCGTAAAGTTCCACACCCGGCATCGGATCAGCCCTTCATCGAATCGATTTCGGCGACATTGATCGTGCGCCGGTTGCGGAACAGCGTGACCAGGATCGCCAGCCCGATCGCGGCCTCGGCCGCGGCCACGGTCAGGATGAAGAACACGAACACCTGGCCGGCCGGATCGCCGAACTGGCGCGAGAACGCCACGAAGTTGATGTTGACCGCGAGCAGCATCAGCTCCAGCGACATCAGCAGCACGATCACGTTCTTGCGGTTGAGGAAGATGCCGGCGACGCTGATGCAGAACAGCGCGGCGCCGAGCGCGAGGAAGTGGCCGAGACTCAGGCCGCTGGTGAACATCTCCATTACTTGCGGTCCTCCCCGACTGGTGCATCGCCCGCATCGGGATCCCTCTGCGGCGCAGGCCTGACAGCCTCCATCTTGACCACGCGCAAGCGATCGGCCGAACGCACCCGCGCCTGATCGCCGGGATTCTGGTGCTTGGCGCCTTCGCGACGGCGCAGGGTCAGCATCACCGCGGCGATCACCGCCACCGTCAGGATCACCGCCGCCACTTCGAACGGCAGCAGGAACTCGGTGAACAGTGCGCGCGCCAGCCACGCGGTATTCGATATGCCTGCGGCCTCGGCGGCATCGACCG
>JALZKJ010000115.1 GCA_030859305.1 Pseudomonadota bacterium
GTCACAAGCCGATCGGCGTGGGCGTGGGCCATGGCTGGGAACCGGCCAGCCCGGCGATGCGCGCGACCGAGGTTGACGGCATGCGTCTGGTCGGGCTCAACGGGCAGCCGGCCATCGAGGCCTTCGATGCACATGCGCGCGAGCAGGGCACGGCTTTCAACCAGGACGACCCCATGCCGTATTTCCTGCACAACATCCTCGGCATCGCCACCGGCGACGGCTACCGCCTGCGCGTGCCGCTGGCCGTGCACGAGGACGGCAGCATCACTTGCGCGGCTGAAATCCCCGAGCACGCGCGGGTGCACATCATGAACACGTCCAACAAGTCAGCTTCGCAGGCCGCCGCGCGCGCCACCGACCGCGCGCTGGCCACGTTGAACGGACATAAGCCGGCGGCCGCTCTGTTCTTCGATTGCGTGGCCACGCGGCTGCGCCTCGGAGACGACTTTGCGTTTGAGCTCGATACGGTGGTCGACCGGCTGGGGCCGGCGAAGATGGTGGGTTGCAACACCTATGGACAGATCGCGCGTGCCGAGGGCCAGTTCAGTGGTTTCCACAACTGCACGGCTGTCGTGCTTGTCATTGCCCAATAGCATGAACACGCGGGCCGCCATCCACTGGGCCACGCGTTTGTCCCACCTGGAGGATCGCAACGGGGCCCTGCGCGAGTTGGCGCAGCAGGTCGGCGCGCAGGACGCGCTCATCCTGGTGCGCGACGACGTCAGCGGGGCGATGTTGCCGGTGCCGGGTGCGCGCCAGACACTGCCGCGGGGCACAGGTTGGCGCAGGTTGCTGCAGGCGATGCAATCGCCTGGCACGGTGCACGCCGAAGTCGAGGCGCTGTACGGTGCGGGCATGCAGACGGTGTTGGCCCATTCCGAGGCCGGCGTGGCGCTGGCGCTGGTGGGAGGCACGCCGCAGGCGCAGGTGCTTGACGCACTGCTGCCCATCTTCCCGCTGCTCGGCTCAGTGCTCTCATGCGAGCAACAGAGCCGCGCGATGACCGGCGAACTGCGCACCGCGCACAGCGAGATGCGCCAGTACGCGGCCCAGGCGCAGATTCTGGACGAGACCCGGCTGAAACTCGACGAAACCGTGCGCAAGCTCGGCGAGCAGGCGCGGCGCGCAGTGGAGGCCGGGCGCGCCAAGGATGAGTTCCTGGCCATGTTGGGCCATGAGTTGCGCAACCCGCTGTCGCCCATCGTCACGACGCTGGAAGTGATGCGCCTGCGTGGTGCATGGCAGCCGGAGCTTGATGTCGTCAAGCGCCAGGTGCAGCACATGCAGCGGCTGGTCGAAGACCTGCTTGATATTTCCCGGATCGCCCGGGGCAAGCTCACCTTGGCGCGCGAGCCTCTGGACTTGTCCGGCGTGCTGATGCTGGCCCGCGAGGCGGCCCCCGAACTGGCCCGCAAGCGCCAGCCGCTTCAGTGGGACGTGCCGGGCGACGGGCTGTGGGTGTCGGGGGACAGGTCGCGGCTGGTGCAGGTGTTCTCCAACCTTTTTGACAACGCCGCGAAGTACAGCAACGAGGACACCGAGATCCGCGTGCACGCCCGCGTCGACAACGGCAGGGTGCGCGTCAGCGTCCACGACCACGGCATCGGCTTGTGCGACGGACAGCTTGAGCAGGTGTTCGAGATGTTCGAGCAGGGCGGGCGCGCGGGCGCGTATGCGGGCGGCCTTGGCTTGGGGTTGGCCATCGTCCGCAATCTGGTGCGGCACCATGACGGCCGCGTCTGGGCCGAAAGCGATGGGGCATCGTGCGGCAGCAGCTTCCATGTCGAATTGCCCCTGGTGGATGGGGCCAGCGAACCGATCGGTATCGCGCACGTCGCTCAGGCCGAGGCGTTGCCGGTGCGGGTGATGTTGGTCGACGACAATGCCGATGCATTAACGACACTTGGCTTGCTGTTGGGGCTGTGCGGCTGCGAGGTGCTTGAAGTAGGCAGCGGCGCCGAAGCGCTGGCGCAGGCGCCCGACTTTGGCCCCGAGGTTGCGGTGCTGGACATCGGTATGCCGGTAATGGACGGGGTGACCTTGGCGCGCTGCTTGCGCGAGCGTTTGGGCGAGGCGACGCCGCAGCTGGTCGCACTGACTGGATTTGGCCAACCGGCGGACCGCGAGCGGGCGCTGGAGGCCGGGTTCGATGCCTTTCTCGTCAAGCCGGTCGATCCGGCCCTGCTGGAGCAGACGATCCGTCAGCTGCGGGCAGTCCAGCTCACGCCAGCAGTGGGGCGCTGAAGCGCTCAGCCAGCAGAAGGGGTCAGCGAACAGTTGGTGTTTGTTTCAGTGCGAATCAGGGGGAGAGCACACTTTCGCACGCGTTATCGGGAAGGGCGTATCAAGATGACGACAGGCTGCACCGTGGGTTCCGCAGGTCAGTTTGGCCTTGACTGAGAAGGGTCAAGTTCACTTATTTTTTTTGAGTAAGACGTGACTCCGTTTTTATTTTCGATCGTCACGGCGCTTCAACCACGACGGCGTTTGAATGACGCGGGCATTTGCCCTCCGAGGCCTGCCATGCAACCCCGCAATCCCCTGAGCGATCCCCCCTCCCCACGCTCGTCCGATAGAACCGCAGATGCCGGTGTGACACGACAGGAGGCCGACGTGCACGGCATCCGCATGCGCTGGGATGAATGTGGCAGCGGGGTGCCGGTCGTGCTGGTGCACGGCATCCCGACCTCGCCGCGTCTGTGGCGCCATGTGATGCCGCGCGTCGAAGGCGCGCGGGTGATTGCCTGGGAGATGGTGGGTTTCGGCGATTCGATACTGGAGGGACGCGGACGCGATATCTCGGTGCGCGCGCAGGCCGGTTACCTGCTCGACTGGATGCAATCCCAAGGGATAGAACAGGCAGTGCTCGTCGGCCACGACCTCGGCGGTGGCGTGGTGCAGATCGCCGCCGTTCGCGAGCCGCAACGCTGCCTCGGCCTGTTGCTGACCAACGCGATCGGCTACGACTCCTGGCCGATCCCGAGCGTCAAGATGTTGCGCGCAAGCGCCGGCCTCGCGCGCCACATGCCAGACGCGATGGTGAAAAGCGGCGTGTTGGGCATGATGATGGCGCGCGGGCATGACAACGAGGCGATCGCCGACGAGTCACTGGAAGTGCACTGGGCGCCGTACGAGCGCTTTGGTGCGGCCGAGTCGCTGCTTGACCAGATTGACGCGCTCGATGTCGACGACACGCTCGCGGTCGCCGACCGCATTCCGACGCTCGCCGGCATCCCGACGCGGCTCATCTGGGGCATGGACGACCCGTTCCAGAAACCCGAACACGGCGAGCGCTTCGCACGCGACCTCGGTGTCGCGCTCGAGCCGATCGAAGGCGGCAAGCACTTCACGCCCGAGGCTCACCCCGACCGCATCGCCGCTGCGCTCAACTCGCTGATCGCCGAAGTCGCCGAGCGCAGCGGCGGTGCGGGTGCAGGCAGGGACTGAGGCGCGACAGGCCCGGCGCGCAGGTAGCTGCCAAGGGCCAAGATCAGAAGCACCTTCACTACGGGCGCGTGGCTTATCGGACCGACCAGCGGCGCCGTGTCCGAAAGTCCACTCTGACCCCTGTTTTTCGACCCCTGTTTCCGGCGCGTATAGTGCGGCGCAAGCCCCGGCCAAAGGCGCGCCCCGCGATGCAACGCTGCTGTTCGACCACGTTGTTACTTGCCCTCATCCTCGCCACCAGCGCATGCGAGGCGCAACCCGCGGCGCCGCGCGCTGAAGGATCCGCGCAGGTGGTCCGCATCGACGAGATGGCGGTATCGCGCGCAGCCCACCAGGCGACCCGCCTGCCTTCGGGCAAGGTGTTGGTAACCGGAGGATGTGCCGGGCAGTGCGACGTGAGCCTGGACGAGGTGGAGGTCTTCGATCCGGCATCGGGTGGGTTCCAATCGCTGCCGCCGATGGCGGAGCCCCGCAACAGCCATGCCGCGGTCGCGCTGGAGGACGGTCGCGTCCTGGTGGCGGGCGGATGGAGCGGTCGAGAGGTCACCGCAAGCGTCGAGTTGTTCGACGAAGCCAGCGGAAGGTTCAACTCGATTGCCGGCATGACCCAGGCGCGGGCGGTGCCGAAGGCGGTGAGGCTTGTGGATGGCCGCGTGCTGGTAACGGGTGGGCAGACTGCCGACATGGTGCCGCTGGACAGCGCGGAGATCATCGACCCGGCGACGGGTCGTTCAATGGCCATCGCTTCAATGGGTAGCCCTCGCCTGGCGCACGCCGCGGTGGCACTTGGCGATGGCCGTGTGCTTATCACAGGCGGCATCCGGTCGCGTCGCGGGGAGGTGCTTCGTTCGGCGGAGATATTCGATCCTGCAACCGGCCGGTTCGAGCCAACCGGCGACATGGCATTCCCGCGCCAGAAGCATGCGGCGGTGCGGCTCGGCGACGGCAGGGTAATGATCCTCGGCGGTACGGACTCGGGCCCACGTAGCGGCCGTTACCGCAGCACCGAACTGTACGACCCCGCCACGGGTCGCTTCTCAACGGGACCGGACATGCTTTCTCAGCGCTACAAGCTGCCCGATGGCGCGTTGCTGCTGCCCTCCGGCGACGTGCTGGTGGTCGCCGGCGCGCCGCAGGTGGAACGCTTCGACTCCGGGACGGGACGCTTTGTGGCTCTCACCGGTGAGCTGGACGGGCCGCACGAGTTCGCCACCGCCACCTTGCTGGACAACGGCGAAGTGCTGGTGCTGGGCGGCTATGACGAGCAGATCGAGACTTCGTCCTCGGCATGGCGGGTACGCACCAGTGCGTACTGAAAACAGGGATCGAAAACAGTGGTTGAAAACAGGGATCAAAGTGCACTTTCCCTTTCCATTGAGGCCGAGTTCCGAGTCGGCGTAGTCTGTTCAATACATAAGGACCTGGACACATGTTCAATCACATCATGGTGGGTTCAAACAACATCGAGCGTTCCGCACAGTTCTACGGCGCGGTCCTTGCAGTGCTGGGGGTAGGCGAGCCGGTTCGAAACCGCTCGCCCAGCGGGCACATGCGGCTCTTCTATCGCCACGATGGCAACGCTTTCTGCGTCAGCGAGCCGATTGACAGTGGGCCGGCCACCTGCGCCAACGGCGCGACCGTCGGCTTCAAGTGCACATCGGCCGACCAAGTGCAGGAATTCCACGACACGGCGGTCGCCTCTGGCGGAACCTCCATCGAGGATCCGCCCGGCCTGCGCACCGGCGAGATGGGCCAGCTGTACCTGGCTTACGTACGCGATCCCGACGGCAACAAGCTCTGCGCGATCTACCGGCCCAGGTAGAACAGGCAAATTAGAGCGCTCGGAAAACAGGGGTCAGAGTCGACTTTTTTTCAAGCGGAGAAGTGCACTCTGACCCTCCGTTTCCGACCCCTGTTTTCCCGCTGGTCCTCGACTGTCAACCCGTTCGGGCCAGGGGCGGGACTAGGTTGCGCGTTCCCGCAGGCCTTGGTTTATCGATTTTACCAGCGCCTCGGCATTCCACGGCTTCGCCAGGAAATCATGCAGCGCCGCCTCGCGTCGCGCGCGGTCCACCGCCGCCGACTCGGCCTGGCCCGACAGCATGATTTTCACCACCGACGGAAAGCGTTCGTGCGCCTTGATCAGGAACTCGTCGCCCTTCATGCCCGGCATCAGCCAGTCCGAGACGATCACCAGCAGCGTGTGGCCGTCCAGCGCCAGTTCGTCCAGCAACTCCAGCGCCTCTTCCGCGCTTTCGGCCACGTCGATGTGGAAGTCGCTGCCGAATGCGCGACGCAACTGGTCCTTCAAGGCAGTCAACACGATGATCTCGTCGTCAACGCATAACAACACGCCCTTTTCCATCATCCGACTCCTGCAATTGGCAAACTGACGGTGAAGGTGCTGCCGCGGCCAACCTCGCTCGTCACGAATATATGGCCGCCATGTTTTTCAATGATTTTGCGCACGATGTCCAGGCCCAGGCCCGTGCCTTCGCCGGCGGGCTTGGTGGTGAAGAAGGCATCGAAGATCCGCTCGCGCACGTCCGGCGTCATGCCGCAGCCGGTGTCGGTCACCGACACCAGCGCATTGTCGCCGTCGCGGCGCAGGTCCAGGGTCAGATTGCCCTTGTGGTCCATCGCCTGCAACGCGTTGTGCACCAGGTTGGTCCACACCTGGTTGATCTCGTCGGGCAGACAGCGCACCGGCGGCAGGTCTTCAAACCGTCGCACCAGCTCGATGCCGTGCTTGATCTGGTTCTGGTAGATCGTCAGCACCGTCTCCAGCCCTTCGCGCAGGTCCGACTCGGTCCACACCTGCACGCCGCCGAAGCGCGAGAAGGACTTCAGCGCGAAGATGATCTTGGCGACCCGATCGACGGCGGTGGTGATGTTGTCGGCATTGGTGGTGATGGTGGCGATGCCGTGCGCGGTGTTCAGGATGCGGTCCGCAGACGGGTGGCGCAGCAGGGGCAGCACCGCGTCCAGGTCGGTGTGCGATTGCAACTGCACCAGCAAGCCGGCGTTATGCCGTGCCTGCGCCACTCCCAGTGCCTCGAGTCGTTCGGTTATCTCGCGCACGATACTGCGTTCCTCACGCGTGCTCAGTACGGCCGTGGGCTGGCTGGCGCGCTTGAGCAGCTCGCTGAAATGCAGGCGGTGGGTAGCATCCAGTTCGTCCAGCACGCCCGGTAGATCGAGCAGGGCGCTGTCGAGCGCTTCGGAAATATTCCGCCCGCTTGACTTGATCGCGCCTATTGGCGTGTTGATCTCGTGCGCCACCCCGGCAATCAGCTGGCCCAGCGCCGCCATCTTTTCCGAATGCACCAGGTGCGCTTCGGCCTGGTGCAGATCATGCAGTGCCTGCGCTGCCTGCTGGCGCGCAGCCTCGGCCGTGCCGTAGGCATCGGCGTTGGCCAGCGCAATTGCGGCGTAGGCAGTGGCCGACCGGAATACTTCCAGGTCGCGCTCGTTGTACGCATCGGCCTGGTGGCTTTGCACCGTCACCACGCCAATGCGCCGGCCGTTGGCGATCAGGGGGCGGAATACCGCTGAAAGAATCGGCGCGGACTCTTTTATCTTCGACGCAGTAGGGGCATTGCCCAGCTGCGTGTCGTTGAACACGGTCAACTCGCGGTCCTCGCGAAAGGTCAACACCGCCAGCGACGTGGGATGGTCCAGCGGATACGAGTTGGTCGAATCCACCACGCCGTCCTCGATGTAATAGACGTAGTCCAGTGAATCACCGGCAGGCGACAGCAGCGCCACGCCAAAGGCATCCATCGGCAGCAGCGCGGCGATATGCCGCTCCATCGTCTTGCAGATGGCCAGCGCGTCCAGGCTGCCGGTAAGATCCTTGCCGATGTCGCCCAGCAGACGCAGTGTTGCCGCCGACGCGGCGAGTTCATCGTTGGCCTGCTTCAACGCGATGTTCGACTGCCAGCGGGCGACGATGGCGGCCACGTGGCTGGCCACGTAGTTCAATAGATCGAGGTCGTACTGCGTGTAGGTAACGTCCTCGCTGTAGCTCTGCACGATGATCAGGCCGTACACCGTGTCCTGCGCGATCAGCGGCGCGCCCATCCAGCTGTTGAAATCCACCGCCCCGCGCGGTGCACGGATCTCGCCGGCGTCCACCAGCGATTCGAACAAGGCATGATCGAGCAGCCACGGCAGGCGGCTGCGGATCACCAACGATGAAATGCCCTCGCCGAAGGGAAAGCACTCCAACACTTCGTTGGGGTCCTCGTCCACCAGGTATTGCTGGCGGATCATGCCTTGCTCGGCATCGTAGGACGCGATGATGAAATTTTTCGCATGCATCAGCCGGCCGACGATTTCGTGCAGTTGCACGTAGTGTTCGTGCTGCGGGCTGTCGGCCGCCGACAGCGCGGCGATCTCGTAGAGGGCACGCTGCAATTCCTCCGCGCGGCGGCGTTCGGCAAGTTCGATTTCGAGGTTGCCGATGCGTTGGACAAGCAGTGCGGCTTCATCATGCATGCTCGCACTCCACCCGGTTGCGCCCGCCACTCTTGGCCCGGTACAGCGCGGCATCGGCACGCGCCAGCAAGGTCGCTGCGGTGTCGTCGGGGCGGCAGGATGAAATGCCAAAGCTCGACGTCACCTGACCCACGCCGGGGAAATGATGCGTGGCAATCGCCTCGCGCAGCTTCATGGCCGCGCCCAGGCAGGCCGCGGCGTCGCTGTGGCGGCATACCACTACGAACTCCTCGCCACCCAGCCGCCCCAGCGCATCGGCATCGCGCGAGTGCTGGCGTAGCAACTTCGCCACCCCGACAAGCACTTCGTCGCCCACACCATGGCCGTAGGTGTCATTCACCTGTTTGAAGTGGTCGATGTCGAGCATGATGATCGACACCTCCACCTTGTAACGACGGGCGCGAATCAGTTCCTCATCCAGCAACTCGTCGAGCTTGCGCCGGTTGTACAGGCCGGTCAGCTTGTCGGTCACCGACAACACTTCCAGCAGCCGGTTCTTTTCCACCAGTTCTTCGGTGCGGGCGGCCACTATGTCCTCAAGCTCGGCATTCATGCGCCGCAGCTCTTCGTTCTGGCGGATCAGGTCGCGTTCCTGCCAGTAAGCGCGGATTGCCGCGCGCACCGTCAGCACGATGTCTTCGTTGAGAAAGGGTTTTTCCAGGAAGCGGTACAGGTTGGCATCGTTGATGGCGCGCTTCACCCCGGACATGTCGCTTTGCCCGGTGAGCAGGATCTTCATGGTGTTCGGGGATTTTTCATGCAGCTGCACCAGCAGCTCGTCGCCGCGCAGGCCCGGCATCATGAAGTCCGAAATCACCAGGCTTAGTTCGCACCCCTGCGCGCGCAATTCGGCTTCAATCTCCAGCGCCTCGTCGCCGCTTTCGGCGAATTCCACCTGCAGCTCGGGCCCGAAATGATTCGATAGCATGCTGCGCAGCGCCTTCAGCACCGTCGAATCGTCGTCCACGCACAGGATGATGCTGTTCTTGTCCAAGGGCCACCGAAGGTTTGCCTACGTTCTTTTATACAGATAAACCCGCCCGGTCCGGCCGTGTGTGTCTTGCGCGGAAAATACGAGCGGAAAGGCCGGCTTTGCGGGAAATACCCGACCCAAGGCGTGGCGCACCAGTGGTGGGCACCTGAACGAAACCAGGACCCCGGCGAAAAACACTAAAACAGGAGTCAGAGTGCCCTTTCAGTTTTCCATGGAGGCCGAGTTCCGAGTCGGCGTAGTCTGTTCATTACATACGCGTAGTCTGTTCTTACATAAGGACCTGGACTCATGTTCAATCACATCATGGGGGGTTCAAACGACATCGAGCGTTCCGCACAGTTCTACGGCGCGGTCCTTGCAGTACTGGGGGTAGGCGAGCCGGTTCGAAACCGCGCGCCCAGCGGGCACATGCGGCTCTTCTATCGCCAAGACGGCAACGCTTTCTGCGTCAGCGAGCCGATTGACGGTGCACCGGCCACCTGCGCCAACGGCGCGACCGTCGGCTTCAAGTGCACATCGGCCGAGCAGGCGCAGGAATTCCACGACACGGCGGTCGCCTTTGGCGGAACCTCCATCGAGGAGCCACCGGGCCTGCGCACCGGCGAGATGGGCCAGCTGTACCTGGCTTACGTACGCGATCCCGACGGCAACAAGCTCTGTGCGATCTACCGGCCCAGTTAGTACAGGTAAACCAAAGCGCTCGAAACGGAAAACAGGAGTCAGAGTCGACTTCTCCAGGAGTAGAAGTGCACTCTGAACACTATTCCCGACCCCTGTTTCCGCGAGCTGGATCAGCGATACCCCACGCTCGGCCCCGGTCGCGCCGGCGCGGGCCGCGTAGCCGCGATCGGCGTACACGCATCAGCCACACCGCTTCGGTCATGGTGTCGCATGCCAGCAGCCCAGACCCCGCCCGCATGGTGGACCGTCCAATACGGCGACGACCCGATTGTCGCCACCGCGATCCATGACGGCCACAGCCTCGGCACCGAGACATCGGCGGCGATGGCACTGACCGAAGACGAGCGCCTGCGCGAGGAGGACCCGCATACCGGCCAGGCGATCATGGACATCCCGACCCACGTCATCCCGCTGCGCTCCCGCTTTGAAGCCGACCTCAACCGAGGCATAGACGAGGCGATCTACCTGGATCCGGAACAGTCATGGGGACTGCAGGTCTGGCATGCACCACCGGACGGCGACCTCCTCCAGGAACTCCGCGACTACCATCGCGGGTTCTACCGGATGCTGGGCGAACTTCTCGACGACATCGTCGCGCGCCATGGCCGCTTCGTATTGTTCGACGTGCACAGCTACAACCACCGCCGCGATGGGGCCAATGGGCCGCCAACACCTCAGGAGGCGGCGCCCGACATCAACATCGGCACCTTCTCGATGCCGAGGCAGCGCTGGGCGTTCCTGCTTGATCCACTGATCGAGACGATGCGCGCATTCGACTTCAACGGCCGTGGGCTGGACGTGCGAGAGAACGTGGCGTTCCAAGGGAAGGGCGAGCTCGCACGCTTCGTGCACGCGCGCTACCCCCGTACGGGCTGCGCGATCGCCCTGGAGTTCAAGAAGTTCTACATGGACGAGTGGACCGGAGCGCCGCACCCGGACGAACTGGTGGCGATGCGCGCCTTCATCGGCCATGCCGCCGGACAGGCCCGCGCGTTGCTCGGCGCCACTACTTGACTGCCGCGGTGACGACGCAGAAACCACCGTCGCCCGACCTCGATGGCGAGCACGCCTATCGCCGCGCACTGACCTTTGGCGGGCGCGTGCACGTGGACCGGCCGTTGCCGTTCCTGCTGCTTGCCCGTCATCCAGACGCGCCCTTCAGCCTGGCGCGGCGGATTGCATCGATCAGCGCTGCCAGCGTGGTCTGGCCCAAGGCTGGCGGCGACCAGGCAGATGCCGATGCCGGCACCGAAGTGGAATGGCTGCTGGACCACCTGCAGGAGGACTACCCGCATTTCCTGCTGGTGGTGCTGCACGACCTGCCCCGCGATGCCAGCCTGCAGGAGGTCAGCCCCCGTCTGGAACCATTCGAATTCGTGGTGGGCGCGAGCGATGACCTGGGGGCGCAGGCCGCCGCCAAGACGCTTGAGTCAGCGCTGGCCGGCCTTGAGATCGACCTGCGCACGCCGACGTTGCGCGCGCGCAGCCTCCCGCCGACCTCCCCCGGGCTCGAAACCGCGGTGCGTGGGCGCGTGGGGATTTCCCTGCTGTCGCTGGGCATCCCCCAGATCCATCGCATCCCCGGCGACCGGCGGCGCACCTACCCGCAGATCTACCACCAGCTGGAGAGCGCGATCTACGATGCGTTGCTGCAGGCGACTGCGCATTTCGTCGAACTGGCGAAGCCAGACGCCACGCGCGACCGCAGCCCTGGCGAGCGCCCGCACTACCGCTCGCTCGGCCGCCGCCGCTTCATCGAGGCCGCCACGCGCGCCGATCAGGCGCTTGCCCGCATCAGCGGGTCGTTCGATTTCCTGCTGGGCGTCTCGCCGATCAACACCGTGGAGGCCTTCGAGGCATTCGAGGCGGGTGGGCGCCGCGCGCCGCCGGAGTTCCGCTACCGCCCGCTGCCGCTCAATCCGGACATCGCCAAGCGCCGGCTGTACGCCATCGATCTGCGCGCGGTCGAAGAC
>JALZKJ010000067.1 GCA_030859305.1 Pseudomonadota bacterium
TTCCAGCTGCGCACCGCGCAGTTCGGTGGCGACTGGGACTGGTCTGCCATCGCACACGAACTGGCCGATGCGCCGCGCACCGCACGTGTCCAGCGCAACACGCGCGAAACCCGCATCACCGTGGACCTTGATCTCGACCGCATCGCCGAACCGCAGGCATCCACCGGGCTGGGATTCTTCGACCACATGCTCGAACAGCTCGGCAAACACGGCGGATTCGCGCTGAACCTGCGCTGCGAGGGTGATCTGCATATCGACGAACACCACACCATCGAGGACAGCGCGCTCGCGCTTGGACAGGCGCTGCGCGAAGCGATCGGTGACAAGCGCGGCATCGGTCGCTACGGTTTCACCCTGCCGATGGATGAAACCCTGGCGACGGCGGCGCTGGATTTCTCCGGGCGCCCGTACTTCGTGTTCGAAGGTACATTCGCCCGCGAGCGCGTCGGCGAACTGCCGACCGAACTGGTGCCGCACTTCTTCCGCTCGCTGTGCGAAACCGCCGGGCTCAACCTCAACCTCAAGGTCGAGGGCGACAACGACCACCACAAGGTCGAGGCCTGCTTCAAGGTCGTCGCGCGCGCCCTGCGACTGGCGTTGCGACGCGACGGCCATGAATTGCCCAGTACCAAGGGCACGCTTTGATGGGCACGCTGTTATGGGCATGCACTGAAGGGCATGCTGTGACGAGCGCGCGGCCATGAACGTGGTGCTGATCGATTCGGGCGGCGCCAACATCGGCTCGGTGCGCTATGCGCTGGAGCGCCTCGGCGTGGATGCGCGCCTGAGCGCGGATGCGCAGGCCATCGCGGCGGCCGATCGGGTGATCCTGCCGGGTGTGGGTGCCGCTGCGCCCGCGATGGCGCGCTTGCGGGCGCTGGGACTGGTCGAACTGATTCGCAGCCTGCGGCAACCGCTGCTGGGCATCTGCCTGGGCATGCAGTTGCTGTTCGATTCGTCGGAAGAGGGTGATGTCGAATGCCTCGGCCTGTTGCCCGGCCGCGTGCAACGGCTGCGTTCCGCGGCAGGCGTCCGCGTGCCGCACATGGGCTGGAATCGTCTCGTCGGCGGGCGTGACGATCCGCTGCTGGCCGGCATCGATGACAGCGCGCAGGCCTACTTCGTGCACAGCTACGCCGCCCCGGTCAGCCAGCACGCCCTGGCGACCTGCACCCATGGCGAACCCTTCGCGGCCGTCGTGCGGCGCGGCAATTGCCACGGGGCACAGTTCCATCCGGAGCGGTCAGCGGCGACGGGTTCGGCACTGTTGGCGAACTTCCTGTCGAGCCCAAGAGCATGAACACAAATACGAGCATGAAAACGAACACGAACATGAGCCTCTTCAACCTGTATCCGGCAATCGATGTACGCGAGGGCCGCGTGGTGCGCCTGCGCCAGGGCGATTACGCGCAGGAAACGCGTTACGACGACGCGCCACTGCAGCACGCGCAGCGTTATGCCGTCGCCGGGGCGCAGTGGCTGCACCTGGTCGACCTGGACGCGGCGCGCGCCGGCGGTTACTCGCTGGCGCCCCTGTTGCGTTCGATCGCGGCCAGCACGCCGCTGCAGGTCCAGACCGGCGGCGGCGTACGCAGCGAGGCCGATGTCGCCGCGATACTGGAAGCCGGCGCGCAGCGGGTGGTGATCGGTTCACTGGCGGTTCGCGAACCCGCGCAGGTCATGCGCTGGATGGAAACCTTTGGCGCGCAGCGCATCACGGTTGCGCTGGATGCGCGCAGGTCATCCGATGGCCGCTGGCTGCTGCCGGTAGCGGGCTGGACCGAGGCCAGCGGAGTGGAACTGCCGACGCTGCTGGGTCGCTATGTCGACGCGGGATTGCAGCACCTGCTCTGCACCGATATCGATCGCGACGGCATGTTGTCCGGCCCCAACCTCGCGCTGTATGCCGAAATCCACCGACTCGCGCCTTCGGTCGCGCTGCAGGCCTCCGGTGGCGTGCGCGACATCGCCGACATTCTCGCCGCCCGTGCCAGCGGCTGCGCCGGCGCGGTGCTCGGCAAGGCGTTGCTGGATGGACGCTTCCCGCTGGCCGATGCCATTGCGCAGGCCGCGTGATGTTGAGCCGGCGCATCATCCCGTGCCTCGACGTACGCGACGGCCGCGTGGTCAAGGGCGTGCGCTTTCGCGACCATGTCGACATGGGCGATATCGTCGAACTGGCGATGCGCTACCGCGACCAGGGCGCGGATGAACTGGTGTTCTACGACATCGGAGCCAGCCCGCAGGGGCGGACCGTCGACAATGCGTGGGTCGAGCGGGTGGCGCGCGTGATCGACATTCCGTTCTGCGTCGCCGGTGGTATTCGCAGCGTCGACGACGCGCGCCGGGTGCTGCATGCGGGCGCCGACAAGATTTCGGTCAACACACCTGCACTCGAACGCCCGGACCTGATCGATGAGTTGGCCGATGCATTCGGCGTGCAGTGCGTGGTGGTCGGCATCGACAGCCTGCGTGACGAAGACCGCCAGTGGCACGTGCGCCAGTACACCGGCGATCCCTCGCGCACGCGGGCGCTGGCCAAGCGCACGCTGGACTGGGTGATTGAAGCGCAGCAGCGCGGTGCTGGCGAGGTGGTGCTCAATTGCATGGGCAGCGACGGCGTACGTGACGGTTACGACCTGGAACAATTGCAGGCGGTGCGTGCAGTCTGCGCGGTGCCGCTGGTGGCGTCGGGTGGGGCGGGCACGGCCGCGCATTTCGTCGATGTCTTCCAGCACGCGGACGTCGATGCCGCGTTGGCCGCCAGCGTGTTCCATGCCGGCATGATCCGGATTCCGCAGCTCAAGCGCGATTTGCGCGGGCAGGGCATCGAGGTGCGTGATGTGGAGGAGCGTGATATGGAAGTGAATGATGTCGAGGTGAATGATGTCGAGTGATCGCAGCCCCGACCTTGACGTCGAACGCCTGGCCTGGAACAAACAGGACGGCCTGTTGCCTACGATCGTCCAGGACGCCACGAGCCTGCGGGTACTGATGCTGGGTTACATGAACCGCGCCTCGCTGCAGGCGACGCTCGACAGCGGCCGGGTCACGTTCTTCAGCCGCAGCAGGCAAAGGTTGTGGATGAAGGGCGAAAGTTCCGGCCATGTACTGCAGCTGGTCCGCATCGAGACCGACTGCGATGCCGACGCCCTGCTGGTCCAGGCGCATCCGCAGGGGCCGACCTGCCATCTGGGTCGCGACAGTTGCTTCGCCGACGCGCCCGGCAACTTTCTTGCCCAGCTTGATGCGCTGGTTGCGCAACGCGAACGACAACGCCCGGAAGGCAGCTACACGACGCGCTTGTTCGAAGGCGGGGTGCGCGGGATTGCCCAGAAGGTCGGCGAGGAGGGCGTCGAGACGGCACTGGCCGCGGTCG
>JALZKJ010000028.1 GCA_030859305.1 Pseudomonadota bacterium
GTCTGCGGGATATGCAGCCGGGCAAGCTCGGCTCTACGGACACACTGCCGCGTGACCGCACGCCAGGAAAGGGCGGACTGTCGGCGGGAGATCAATCATCGGTTTCCGGCGCGTTACAATGCCCGCGCTCTTCCTCCGGGGAGTAGCCCACCGGCGACGTCCCGTCGCGGGATCGCGCGTCAACACACTTGGTCGGCTGACCATGGTGCGCGAGCAGTCCGTTTCGGCATCCCTTGCGATGCTCGACTCGCGGCTTCGGGCAAGACCGAAGGCAGGCGTTGTGCGACCCGGGCCGGGCCGCGCGACGTCGGCCTTCGCGTCCGCCGCGAATGCCCGGCCCCCGGAGTCCGCATGGTCGAGCTGTTCGACGCCCTGCCCCTGACCACCGCGCTGGTGTCGACCACTGCGGTCGCGCTGGCCGAGATCGGCGACAAGACCCAGTTGCTAGCGCTGCTGCTTGCCGCGCGTTTTCGCAAATCCTGGCCGATCATCGCCGGCATCCTAGTCGCCACCCTGCTCATGCGCTGGCCGCCTGGTTCGGCACCCTGGTTGCGCAGTGGCTGCGGCCGGAAGTGCTGCGCTGGATCGTCGCCGCCAGTTTCCTTGCGGTGGCGTTGTGGACGCTGAACCCGACACACTCGATGACGATGGCGCCACGCTGCCGTCCCGTAGGGCGTTCATCGCCACCACGATCACGTTCTTCCTGGCCGAGATCGGCGACAAGACCCAGGCCGCGACGGTACTGCTCGCGGCCCGCTACAGCCCGCTGTGGGAGGTCATCGCCGGCACCACCGCCGGTATGTTGCTGGCCAATGTGCCGGTGTGCTGCTGGGCAGCCGCTTCGCCGACGGCCCGCCGTTGCGCGCGGCACGGCGGATCGCCGCGGTGGTATTCCTGGCGCTGGCGGCGTGGGTCGCCTGGCACGGCATCGGCGGTTGACGTCGGCGGCGATTGCGCGCGTTATCCTTGCGCGGGGAGATATCTGGAAGCTCATGTTCATGGGCTCATGGGGAACGCAATGCAGGCCAGTGGGCGCAGTCTTGGCGACATGGTGTCCACACTGGTGGCGCGCCCTGACGAGCTCATGCAGGAAGTCGGCGCTGGCGGAGAACTGCTGGTGGCGCGATTGCGCGCGGTGCTCGCCGGATTGTTGTTGCTGCTGCCGCTGGTGAATGCGCTCAAGGGCGGGTCGATCGACGAGACCCTGATCGGCCTGGCCGGTGCGGTGCTGGTCAACGTATTCGCCCAGGCATGGCTGATCCTGGCGCGCAGCCCGCGACGGTACCGGTGGCTGCCGTTCGCCACCACCGCGTTCGATGTCACCGCCACCAGCCTGGTGCTGGCGATGCTCACCACGACGCACCTTGCGGCCGGCCTTAACAGCATGGTGGTGTGGTGCGGTTACGCGCTGGCGATCCTGCTGACCGCGCTGCGCAACGATGGCCGCACCACGTTGTTCGCCGGTTCGCTGGCGATCGTGCAATACGCAGCGCTGATAGCAGTCATCTTCGGCATTGCCACCTCGCCGGAGCAGTTGATCTCCAGCGACTACGGCGCGGCGACACCGGGCAACCAGATCCAGCGCCTGATCCTGATCGCGATCGTCACCGTGATCACCACGATGGTGGTCTACCGGCTGCAGCGACTGATAGAACTGTCGGGTACCGATGGCTTGACCGGACTGCCGAACCGCACTTGGCTGCTGCACCGGATGGCACACCTGTTCGACGCCGCCCGCGACGACGGCGACAGCCTGACCCTGGCACTGATCAACCTGGACCACTTCAAGCGCATCAACGCCGAGATCGGCCACGCCGCCGCGGATCGCGCGCTGCGCCATGTGGTCGGGGTGATCGGTGAGATGACCGATTCGCGCGAGTGGCTGGTGCGCCTGCGCGGCGAGGCGTTTGTGCTGGTGCTGCGCAAACCGGTCGGCACTGCGTGGGAGCGCGTGGACGCGTTGCGACGCCTTGTCGCCGAGCGCACCTTCGAGCCCGAGCGTGGCGCCGAGCCGGTGCACCTGAGCTTCAGCGCCGGTCTGGTGGGCTATCCGCAGGACGGGCAGGACCTGTCGGCGTTGTTGCGCCGGGCCGACCAGCGCCTGCTGGTGGCCAAACGCGAAGGCCGCAACCGGGTGGTCGCGCGCGAAGCCTGAATGAGGTGCCCGTATGCAGGCGCCATTCGATGCGGCTTGCTGGTCCCCGCCACCGTGCACTAGGCTGCGCCCACACCAGCAGGCCGGCGGCCACTAGGGGACAAGTACGTGGAAGCAATCACCCGGGTCGCTTTCGGCCTGTTCGGCCTGGCTGTGCTGATCGGCATCACCTGGCTGTTCTCCAACAACCGCTGGCGCGTGGACTGGCGCCTGGTCGCGGTCGGGCTCGGCCTGCAGCTGCTGATTGCCAGCCTGGTGTTGCTGACGCCCTGGGGCGGCAGCGTATTCGACGCGCTGTCCAGCGGCTTTGTCAGGCTGCTCGGGTTCACCACCGAAGGCGCGCGCTTCATCTTCGGCGACTTCACCGACCCGGCGAAATTCGGCTTCGTGTTCGCGTTCCAGGTGCTGCCGACGATCATCTTCTTCGCCAGCTTCATGAGCGTGCTCTACCATCTCGGCGCGATGCAGAAGATCGTGCAGGGCATGGCCTGGGTGATCACCCGGCTGATGCGCGTGTCCGGCGCGGAGACGCTGTCGGTATGCGCCAATGCGTTCATCGGCCAGACCGAGGCGCCGCTGGTGGTGCGCCCGTACATCGCCGGCATGACGCCGTCGGAACTGCTGACGCTGATGATCGGCGGCATGGCGACGATTGCCGGCGGCGTGCTCGGCGCGTACGTGCTGCTGCTGGGCGGCGGCGATCCGGTGCTTCAGGCCGCGTATGCCAAGCACCTGATCACCGCGAGCTTCATGGCGGCGCCGGCGACGATTGTCATTGCCAAGATCCTCGTGCCCGAGACGCAGCAGCCGCTGACCCTGGGCAAGGTGCGCGTCAATGTCGAGAAGACCACCGCCAACGTGATCGACGCCGCCGCCGCGGGTGCGGCCGATGGCCTGAAGCTCGCATTGAACGTCGGCGCGATGCTGCTTGCGTTCATCGCGCTGATCGCGCTGATCAACGCACCGCTGGTGTGGCTGGGTGAAATCACCGGGCTGCAGCAGCTGATCGGCCGACCGACCGACCTGTCGTCGATGCTCGGTGCGCTGCTGGCGCCGCTGGCCTGGGTGATCGGGGTGCCGTGGCAGGACGCCAGCACCGTGGGTGGGCTGATCGGCACCAAGGTGGTGTTGAACGAGTTCGTCGCCTACGTGCAGCTCGGCG
Source organism: Pseudomonadota bacterium (assembly GCA_030859305.1). GTDB lineage: Bacteria > Pseudomonadota > Gammaproteobacteria > Xanthomonadales > Xanthomonadaceae > Lysobacter_K. The sequence goes on from JALZKJ010000028.1 coordinate 3,318, forward strand.
AGATCCTGCGCGGCAACGTTCCCGGTGTCTCGCTGACGCCGCAGGGCACGCTGATCGCGACCTATGCACTGTGCGGGTTCGCCAACTTCAGTTCGATCGCGATCCAGATCGGCGGCATCGGCGGCATCGCCCCGGAGCGTCGCGCCGACCTCGCCCGATTCGGCCTGCGCGCGGTGCTCGGCGGGTCGATCGCCACGATGATGACGGCGACCATCGCCGGCGTGTTGACGCATCTGGGCTGAGTCGATGGGCTGCGTCGTGGTGGTGGGATCCTTCAACGTCGACCACGTGTGGACCAGCGCGCGCCTGCCCCGCCCCGGCGAAACGGTTGCCGGTCAGTACCGAAGCGGTCCCGGCGGCAAGGGCTTCAACCAGGCCACCGCGGCCGCGCGCGCCGGCGCCGACACCGCCTTCGTCTGCGCGCTGGGAGACGATGCCGGCGGCCGGCTCGCCCGCGCACTCGCGCAAGCCGACGGCATCGACTTGCACGCGTCTGACAGCGACGCACCCACCGGCACCGCCGGCATCCATGTGGATGCCGACGGCCGCAACAGCATCGTGATCGGGCCCGGCGCAAATGCGGCGCTGTCGCCCGGGTTCATCGAGCGCAAACGCGCGGTGATCGCGGCGGCCGTCGTGGTGGTGGTGCAACTGGAATCCCCGGTCGAGGCGATCACGGCGGCATTCCTGATAGCACGCGAAGCCGGCGCGATCACCCTGTTCAATCCGGCGCCGGCCGATGCGGTCGGCTCGCCTGCGCTGTGGGCGTTGGCCGACGTGGTGACGCCCAACGAAACCGAATTCTGCGCACAACTGCAGCGCCAGGCCGGCGAATCTGTCGATGCCGACGCGCTCACCGCCTGCGACGACGCACGCCTGCACGCGTGGTGCCGCATGCTGCTGCCGCACGGCAGCGTGGTGATCACGCTGGGCGCGGCCGGCTGCTTCGTCTCGCATACGCAATCGTGCCTGCGCGGCGATGCGCAGGCGCACTACCGCATCACCGCCCAACCGGTGCATGCGATCGATACCACCGGGGCGGGCGATGCCTTCAATGGCGCGTTGGCGGCCTCGCTGGCGCAGAAGCCCGGGGCGCGGTTTGCGGCGCATCTACACTACGCCAGCTGTTACGCCGCGCTATCGACCGAACGCGCCGGCGCGGCCTCGGCGATGCCGCGCCAGGCCATGCTGCGCGAACGCTTCGGTGATGGATAGCGATTGCCAACCCCGTCCGACGAGCTGGCAGGGTAGCTGAACCACCGGATACCAAAAAGCGTCCGCCATCCTCCAGTCAGAGCACATTCCGGTCCAATATGTCATCATCACGCTCTTATCACATGAGGCTGTAGCCATGGATTCGATCAGCATTGACGAGCTCGCCTTGCTGGATGTGCTGCACCGGATCGATCAGGGTCAGGAGCCCGGCCCCCACTCGGGCAAATTGCGTGAGCGACTGATCGAGTCGGGTCTGGTCGAAGAGGATGCAGCCCACCTGCGTCTGACCGAAGCCGGCATCGAACGCTGCAAAGGGCTCTACCACCGCGTCGCGGCAGATGCCGAGGCCGCGCTGATCCTGAAGGAACGCGAGAAAGCCGGGCGGGTCGTCAGCGCCACCGTTTGATTCAAGGCATGTCGGTTCGCGCTGTCGTCGGCTTGCAACCCACCCGGCATTACGCCCGGAAGGAAGTCCCCTGGGGACAATGCACGCCATGCGGATCGGCCCCCACGACATCGACCCCAAGGTGATCCTCGCCCCGATGGCGGGTGTTACCGACAAACCGTTCCGGGTGCTGTGCAAGCGCCTCGGCGCAGGGCTGTGTGTGTCGGAGATGACCACCAGCGACCCGCGCTTCTGGCATACCGCCAAATCGCGCCACCGCATGGACCATGACGGCGAGCCGGCACCGATCAGCGTGCAGATTGCCGGCACCGTGCCGTCGGTCATGGCCGACGCGGCGCGCTACAACGTCGACCATGGCGCGCAGCTGATCGACATCAACATGGGCTGCCCGGCCAAGAAAGTCTGCAATGCCTGGGCAGGCTCGGCATTGATGCGCGACGAAGTCCTGGTTGCGCAGATTCTCGAGGCGGTGGTGGACGCGGTCGACGTGCCGGTGACGCTGAAGATCCGTACCGGCTGGAACCATGATCAGCGTAATGCCTTGACCATCGCGCGCATCGTCGAAGCCTGCGGCATCCAGGCGCTCGCTGTGCACGGCCGCACCCGCGACCAGCACTACACCGGCCTGGCCGAGTACGACACCATCGCCGAGGTCAAGGCGGCGCTGTCGATCCCGGTGATCGCCAACGGCGATATCGACTCGCCGGAAAAAGCCGCCCACGTGCTGCGCTACACCGGTTGCGACGCGGTGATGGTCGGACGCGCCGCGCAGGGCCGTCCGTGGATCTTCCGCGAGATCGCCCATTACCTCGCCACCGGCGAGCACCTGCCGGAACCTTCGCTGCAGGAAGTGCGCGACGTGCTGCTCGGCCACCTCGAACACCTGCACGCGTTCTACGGCGAGCCGGCCGGTGTGCGCATCGCGCGCAAGCACCTGGGCTGGTACGCCAGGGATCGCCTTGAGCACTCCGAGTCGCAGCGGCGGGAGTTTCGCAACGTGGTCAATCACGCCGAATCGGCCGATGCGCAGCTGCACCTGACCAGCGCCTACTTCGATGCGCTGATCGCCGGCATTGCGCCGACATTTTCCATGGCCGCGTAGGCGTGCATTCAATGAACCATTGCACATGAGCGATTCCAGCAGCGCCACCGAGCTCCCCTATCTGCACGGCTTCTCACCGGCCGAGCAGGCGCGACTGGTCAAGCAGGCGCGGGTCGCCGAATCGACGATCTTCCGCAACATCGACTACACCGGCGCGCGACTGCTGCTCGAAGTCGGCAGCGGCGTCGGCGCGCAGACCGAGATCCTGCTGCGGCGCTTTCCCGACCTGCACGCCACCTGCATCGACCTGAGTGCGCCGCAGATCGCCGCCGCGCGCGACAACCTCGGACGCATGCCGTGGCTGGACGGCCGCTACGCATTGCAACAGGCCGACGCCACCGACCTGCCATTCGAGCCGCGCAGTTTCGATGCCGCATTCCTGTGCTGGGTGCTGGAACACGTGCCGGCGCCGGCGCGGGTATTGAGCGAGTTACGCCGCGTGCTCGCGCCCGGCGCGGTGGTGTACGTGACCGAGGTGATGAACGCCTCGTTCCTGCTCGACCCGTACTCGCCGAACGTATGGCGCTACTGGATGGCGTTCAACGATTTCCAGATCGACAGCGGCGGCGACCCGTTCGTCGGCGCCAAGCTCGGCAACCTGCTGCTGGCCAGCGGTTATCGCGACGTGACCACCGAGATCAAGACCTTCCATTACGACAACCGCGAACCAGCACGGCGCAAGACCATGATCGCGTTCTGGGAGGATTTGCTGCTTTCAGCGGCCGCGCAACTGGTGGCCGCCGGCAAGGTCAGCGATGAAGTCGTCGCCGGCGTGCGCGAGGAAATGCACCAGGTGCAGAACGACCCCAATGCGGTGTTCTTCTATTCGTTCGTGCAGGCGCGCGCGACGGTCTATTGACAGTGCAGGATCGCGGGAAAAGCAGGCTCTCCGGCGATCCCGCGCCCGCAGTTACGTATGGCGGCAGTCATGCATGGAAGAAGTCGACGCTTCCGTCGTCCAGGTCATAGCGCGCGCCGACGATTTTCAGTTTGCCTGCCTCGATCGGATCCTCGATCAGCCTGCCGGAGATTTTCAACTTTTCCACCACGTTGACAACATGCTGGCGCACCGCGTTGTCCAGCCAATCGCCTTCCTTGTCGCGGGTGGAGATCGCCGCCGGCAGGATGGGCTGCACCATGTCTCCGATCGCACCCGGGAAAATGGTGTGGTTCTTGACCACCGACAACGCCGCGCCCACCGCGCCACAGCGTTCGTGGCCCAGTACCACCACCAGCGGCACGCCCAACTCCGCCACCGCGTACTCGATGCTGCCCAGCCCCTCCTGCGAGATCGAGTTGCCGGCGACGCGGATGATGAACAGGTCGCCGAGGCCACGCCCAAACAGCGCTTCCGGCGGCACCCGCGAGTCCGAGCAACTGACCAGCACCGCGAACAGGGCCTGCGACTTGGCGATCTCCAACCGGCGATCGCGCCGGTTGGATTCCGCCGGCAAGCGGTCAGCCAGGAACAGGCGATTACCTTGCTTGAGCGCATCCGGCGCCTGGTCCGGTGTCAACGTTGTCTTGATCTCGGCAGAAACGGCAGGCAGGGCAACCCCTGCCATCGTCGCACCGGCCGCCAGCATTTTCATCGCGCCAGAGCCAAACAACGAGCCGCGGCCGCGGTGCAGGTGCAGGCGCACATCGCCGAGAGGGCGCGTCGACGGGAAGGCGAGGAAACAGGGGGATGAGTCATGGTGTCCTACTCCTTTGGTAGATGACGAATCAGTCGGAAGCGTGTTTCGGGTCTCATGTAACACCCAACCAGCATGCCACGGCGTGCGTGCTGGGCTGTGTATGCCGTGTGGATCCTGCCTCGGCAACTGCAGATCATTCGCCGAATATCGCTACACCTGTCAGCGGGCGCTGGAGAAATTCAGGCTGCCGTGGGCAAGAAAAATCACTGTTGGTTGATGTCGACGAGTCAGGGCAGTAACTCAATCGTGCTTCCCTGCAGTCCTGAGCCGGTGGCCCGTGCGGTCACCGGTTGTGTCCAGATGCGCTCCCACATCGCGCCAAGCCGGCGCTCCGCGTCCCATGACCAATCGATCTGCTCCGGGGGCACTTCGCGCCAGCGGTTTCCATCGCGCTCGGCCACCTTGAAGCGGAGCGTGTAATCCGGCTCGGCGCCCATGCGCAGGTCCGACAACACAAGCTGGTCGTCGCGCTGCTCGGATTTCATGAAGCCGTGGTTGAACCACTGCAGCTGGCGTACACCCACGTAGTCGTTGACTTTTTCGAGCGCGTGGACGTCTGAAACATGGGCACGGAAGTTCATAGACCCCTGGTCGGCCACCAGCGAACGTTCGCCCTCGACGAATCCGTCCGTGGTCATTGCGACCACGCGCCATAACAGGATGTTGAACGGCATCGGCACGCTGAAGCGCAGCGCGTGCGCCAAGCCGATCCGCGCCAGCGAACGCCCGGCTTCGCGTTCGACCAGACCTTTGGCGACGAGCGACATTCCCAGATAAGCCGAACTCAATGCCAGGCCGATGACGAGCGCGCGATGTGCGGGCAGCGGTCCGCGCGCGAACCATGCAACGCCACAAGCCAGCATCAACCAGAGGGAATACAGCGGGTCGATGATGAACACGCTGGACCACCTCACCGGCCGCACCAGCAACGGCCACAGCAACTGGGTGCCGTAGACGGTGAACGCGTCCAGCAGCGGGTGCGTCAGTAGCGCGAGCTGGATCGCCCAGAACCAGCGCTTCGGCGCATTGGCCACGCGGCCGCCGCGCGAGCGGTACCACGCCCAGATCGCCCAGCCCACCAACGGCAGCACCAGCACCGAATGACTGAAACCGCGATGCCAGGTCATGCACAGGATCGGGTTGTCGGTGAGCAGCGCGATCGGCAGCGCATCGAGGTCGGGCAAGGTGCCGAGCGCCGCGCCGGCCAGCAACACGGCGCGGCGGTGTTGCGGCGGCGCGATGACGGCGGCGACCGCGGCGCCGAGCACGATCTGGGTCAGGGAATCCATTCAAGGGCCTGCAGCGCTGGCGGGGACTTCATCCAGAGATAACACGATCCGCACGCCCGCTACACACTCGCCGCGCGATTCTGCACAGGCCGGAACGACGCGTGCAGGCGCTTACGTTTCGCCAAGTGGCTTGGATGCGTTCAAGCGCATCTCCAATAGAGCCTTTATGTACCGTTCCCCCTTTTTTTCCTTCAATTCAAGGAGCGCCAACATGAGCAAGCAAGACAACCGCAACGACGCAGGTCGCGACATGAACCGCGATCCCATCACCGGCGCACCGGGTTCGCACCCCGTCGGCGTGGGTGTCGGTGGCGCGGGAGGCGCGGCCGCGGGAGCGGCGATCGGCGCGCTGTTCGGCCCGATCGGCATGCTGATCGGCGGCGGGATCGGCGCCGTCGCCGGTGCCAGCGCCGGCAAGGGTGTCGCCGAACGCATGGATCCGACCGGCGAAGCCGAATACTGGCGCGACGAATCGGCCAACCGCCCGTACGTCAGCAAGGACTACGACTACGACAACGACTACCAGCCTGCCTACCTCTACGGCACCCAGGCACGCAGCCAGCATGCCGGGCGCCAGTGGGACGACTCGCTGGAGTCCGACCTGCACCAGGGCTGGGAAAAAGCCAAGGGCAATTCCAAGCTGGACTGGGAAAACGCCAAGGACCCGGTGCGCGATGCCTGGGACCGCAGCGACCGTACCTACCGGACCTACGAGGCCACCGACAAGTATCACGAGTCCAACTTCGGCAAGGCCGACTACCGCGATCCCGATGCAGGTTATGACGAGTACAAGCCGGCCTACCGTTACGGCACCCAGGCGCGCAGCCAGTACCCGGGCCGTGAGTGGGACGGCCAGCTCGAGTCTGACCTGGAGCGCAACTGGGACAAGTCCAAGGGCGAATCCAAACTGAACTGGCAGCAGGCCAAGGGCGCCGTCAAGGATGCCTGGCACAGCGTCGAGCGTGCAATCCCGGGTGATTTCGATCGCGACGGCCGCTGATCGCGCAGCTGGCAGGTAATTGATACAGGCAAGCCCCGCTCCGGCGGGGCTTTTTTTTGCCCGCTGCCTGAATCCTTGGCCCCGGCATGCGCACCGCACTCGGGGATTGCAGCCGAGCCAAACCGTACTGGCTGCTGTGCATGCCCGGTCTGCGCGCAGGCCGCCTTAACTTCTGGCCAACCCCCATCGCGGCACAATGCGCCGCGCGCGCCCAGCCTGTATCATGCGCGCCCATCCTTTCATCCGAATCAAGGGATACGTCCCTGGAGCCTGCCTCGATGTCCAGCTACCTGTTCACCTCCGAATCCGTGTCCGAAGGCCATCCCGACAAGGTCGCCGACCAGATTTCCGATGCCGTGCTCGACGCGATCCTGTCCCAGGACAAGCGCGCGCGCGTGGCCTGCGAAACGATGGTCAAGACCGGCGTGGCGATCGTCGCCGGCGAGATCACCACCTCGGCGTGGATCGACCTGGAAGCGCTGACCCGCAAGGTCATCGTCGATATCGGCTACGACAGTTCCGAGGTCGGCTTCGACGGCGCCACCTGCGGCGTGCTCAACCTGATCGGCAAGCAGTCGCCCGATATCGCGGCTGGCGTCGACGGTTCCGCCAGGAAGCAGAAGAAGCCGGAAGAACAGGGTGCCGGCGACCAGGGCCTGATGTTCGGCTACGCCTGCAACGAGGCGCCCGAGTTCATGCCGGCGCCGATCTATTACAGCCACCGTCTTGTCGAGCAGCAGGCCAAGGTGCGCAAGAACGGCAAGCTCGATTGGCTGCGTCCGGACGCGAAGTCGCAGGTCACCCTGCGCTACGACCAGGCGCACAACGTGATCGGCCTGGACGCCGTGGTGCTGTCGACCCAGCACGATCCGGGCATCAAGCAGAAGGACCTGGTCGAGGGCGTGTACGAGCACATCCTCAAGCCGGTATTGCCCAAGGCGATGCTGGAAAAACTGCCGAAGAACCAGATCCACATCAACCCGACCGGCATCTTCGTGATCGGCGGCCCGGTCGGCGACTGCGGCCTGACCGGCCGCAAGATCATCGTAGACACCTACGGCGGCATGGCCCGCCACGGCGGCGGCGCGTTCTCGGGCAAGGACCCGTCCAAGGTCGATCGCTCGGCAGCCTACGCCGCGCGCTATGTCGCCAAGAACCTCGTTGCCGCCGGCCTGGCCGACCGCTGCGAAGTGCAGGTGTCGTACGCGATCGGCGTCGCCGAGCCGACTTCGATCTCGGTGACCACCTTCGGTACCGGCAGGATTTCCGACGACAAGATCGAGAAGCTGATCCGCAAGCATTTCGACCTGCGTCCGTACGGCATCGTCAAGATGCTCGACCTGATCCACCCGATGTACCAGGACACCGCGGCCTACGGCCACTTCGGCCGCAAGCCGAAGGATTTCAACTACGTCGACGGCGCCGGCAAGAAGCACACCGCGACAGCGTTCTCGTGGGAGAAGACCGACAAGGCCGACGAGTTGCGCAAGGCGGCCGGCGTCAAGAAATAAACAGCACCCGCGGGCGCTGCGTAGAGCCGAGCTTGCTCGGCTGCGGCTCCCGTCGCGACCACGCAGCGGAGCAAGCTCCGCTCTACGGCTGGACGCCCTTCGGTCGTAGGAGTGCCCCATGGGCGCGATAGGTCTTGCTCTTTCAGAAACGAAAAAGCATCGCGGCCATGGGCCGCTCCTACAGAACCCTGCACCGGACGGGCCGCATTGCGGTCCGTCCGCATTTGGTGGGTCGTTTAGACTGCCTGCCCTCGTAGCACCCAGACCCTCATCGTGACATTTGCAGCGCCCAGCGGCGCCCAACTCCATCGCCTGCTCCGGCAAGAGTTCGACCCGAAAAGCATCAGGCGCGGCAACGCCTATTTTCGCGGCGGGCACGTGCTCAAGGTCGAGATCGAACGGGTCGAAGCCGCCTTCATGATCAGCGGCGAGGTACAGGGCACGGCGCGTCGACCTTACCTTGCCGTGCTGGAACTGCTGTACGACGACACCGGCTTCGCGCTGCTCAACGACTACTGCAACTGCCCGCTGGGTGGTGGCTGCAAACACGCGGTGGCGCTGCTGCTGGCGGTCTCCGAACGCCTCGGCGCGAATGCCGGCGCCGCTGCGCGCACGCTGCCTCCGACGCAATGGGACCAATGGTTCAAGACCGTGCAAGCGCCCGCGGTCGCCACGGTTGCCGCATCGACCGGGCAACGCCTGGGTTTCATCTTCGATGATGACCGGGCGGTACCACTGCCCACACTGACCGTGCGGCCTATCTGGTTGAGCCGGCTGAAGAACGGTGGCTGGGGCAGGCCGGAGCCACTGAAGCTCCCGGGTCCATTCGGAGCTCCCCTGCTCAAGCCGGCGCTCGACGACCAGCAGCATGCGCTGGTGGCGGCGCTGCGCATGCAGCCGACGCTGTACGCCAATAACGTTGACGCTTATCGATTGACTGGCCCGCGCGCCGACGGCCTGCTCGAGTCGCTGCTGGAGCAACACTGGTGCTGCTGGCAAAAACCGCGCGCAGGCGAACTGACGCGCGGCGAACCGCTGCCGCTGCACTGGCAATGGCAGCTGCAGCCCGACGGCAGCCAGCACCTGCGGGCCGACGGAACCGATGGGTTGATCCTGCTGCAGGCCGGCGGCCTGTGGTATTTCGACGCCGCGCAACAGCGCCTCGGCCGCGTCGAGCACGACGCCGCACTGGCGCAACGCCTGCTGCAGATGCCGGCTCTCGCGCCCGAGCACATCGAGCACGTGTCGACGCTATGGCAACGCCAGCCGCCACTGGCCGCGCTGCCATCGCCGCTGGCCATGGCACCGGCGCGCACCATCGGCGGCTCACCCGCGCCGGTGTTGATTCTGACCATCGCCAAACCCGACCCGGGCACCCCCGGGTCGCACACCGCGTGGGTTCGGCAGCAGTGGGCGAAGATCCCGACCCTGCATATCGCCCGCCTGCAATTCGACTACGCCGGCCAACGCGTCGACGCGGAGTGGCCGATACGGCCCGAGCGGCGCCTGGTCGATGACCGGTTGCTGCTGATCGAACGCGATGCCCGCGGCGAGCAGGACGGCATCGAACGGCTGCGCAAGCTGGGCCTGCAACCGGCGCAGGACCAAAGTCGCCTGCCGTGGCCGATGGCCGACTGCATGACCGCCGGCGACTGGCTGCTGCGCGACCCGAAAACCTGGCACGACCCGCTCGCGCTGCCAGCGCTCGGTTCCGCGCTGTCCGAGGCCGGCGTCCGGGTCGAGTTCGCCGACGACTACCCGATCGAACTGCTGGCCGAACCCGATGCCTGGTACGGCGACCTCGACGAGTCCGGCGGCGGGGACTGGTTCAACGTCGAACTCGGTATCCAGATCGGCGACGAACGCGTGTCGCTGCTGCCGATCCTGGCGCGCGCCCTCGAAGACCCGCGATTTCCATTGCACCCCGCGGCGACTGAAAGCGCCGATGCGGTGTGGCTGGCGCCACTGGACGATCGCCGTCGCGTGCCGCTGCCGTTGAGCCGCATACGCGCGATGCTGGCACCTTTACTGGAATGGATGTCGCCGCACGCCCTGCAGCATGGCGCGCCATTGCGCGTGCCGCGGCTGGCGGTGGATGCATTGGCCGACCTGCAATCGCCAGCCGGCGCCGGCCTGACGCTGGGTGGCGCCTCGTCGGTGCAGGCGTTTGCCGAGCGCCTGCGCCAGGCCGGCCGCGACACTGGATCGAGTCCGGGGCAGGCTCTGCCATTTCAGGCGCCCGAGGGACTGCTTGCCACACCGCGCGCGTACCAGCTCGAAGGCCTGCGCTGGCTGCAGTTCCTGGCAGATGCCGGCCTTGGCGGCGTGCTCGCCGACGACATGGGCCTGGGCAAGACCCTGCAAGTGCTGATGCACCTGTTGGTCGAAAAACAGCGCGGGCGCCTTCCGCATCCGGCGCTGGTGGTGTGCCCGACCTCGGTGGTCGGCAACTGGTGCGAGCAGGCCGCGCGGTTCGCGCCCGACCTGCGCGTGCTGGTGCTGCACGGCAGCGACCGCGCCGCGCACTTCGACCGCATCGGCGAGCACGACCTGGTCGTCACCACCTACGCGCTGCTGCCGCGCGACCGCGAATCCCTGCTCGCGCAGCATTTCACCGTGGTGGTGTTCGACGAAGCGCAGGCGATCAAGAACCCGCGCAGCCAGGCCGCGCAGGTCGCACGCGTCATCCCGGCGCAGCGCCGCCTCGCCGTGACCGGCACGCCGATGGAAAACCACCTGGGTGAATTGTGGGCGCAGATGGACTGCGTGCTGCCCGGCCTGCTCGGCGATGCCAGGCATTTTTCGAAGCACTTCCGCACCCCGATCGAGAAGCACGGCGACGCCGACCGCCAAACCCGGCTCAACCGCCGCATCGCGCCTTTCATGCTGCGCCGGGACAAGGAATCGGTGGCGCCGGAACTGCCGGCCAAGACCATCATCGAACACAAAATCGAACTGGCCGGCCGCCAGCGCGAGCTGTACGAAACCCTGCGCCTGGCGATGCACGGCCGCGTGCGCGAGGCATTGGCCAAGCGCGGGCTGGCGCAATCGAGCATCGTGGTGCTCGACGCCCTGCTCAAGCTGCGCCAGGCCTGCTGCGATCCGCGCCTGGTCAAGCTGGACGGCAAGGCGCGCACCGCCGGTACCTCGCCGCCGTCGGCCAAGCTCGACGTGCTGTTGCCGATGCTCGATGAACTGGTCGACGAAGGCCGCAGGATCCTGCTGTTCTCGCAGTTCACCGGCATGCTCGACCTGATCGAGGCCGCGGTGCGCGAACGCGGAATCGCCTACGTGCGACTGGACGGCAGCACCCGCGACCGCGCGACCCCGATTTGGCGATTCCAGGCCGGCGAGGCACCGCTGTTCCTGATCAGCCTCAAGGCCGGCGGCGTTGGTCTCAATCTCACCGCCGCCGACACCGTGATCCACTACGACCCATGGTGGAACCCGGCGGTGGAAGCGCAGGCCACCGACCGTGCGCACCGCATCGGCCAGGACAAGCCGGTGTTCGTCTACAAACTGATCTGCACCGGCACCGTCGAGGAGAAGATCCAGGTCATGCAACAACGCAAGGCCAATCTCGCCCAGGCGCTGCTGGGCGGCGGCACACGCTCCACGCTGCAGTTCGACGAAACCGATATCGAGGCCTTGTTCGCACCGGCCTGACAACCGCCCCCACGTAGAGCGGAGCTTGCTCCGCTGCGAGGCATCCTTGCAGAAACCCAGCCGAGCAAGCTCGGCTCTACCGCCACCCGTAGAGC
>JALZKJ010000102.1 GCA_030859305.1 Pseudomonadota bacterium
GCCTAACAGAGGTCGACCGTCGCGCAACCCGCAAGGTAGCGGGCGTTCATCCCATGCGTCACCATGCCCCCCCGGGTTCGATACAGGCATTCTTCCTGCAGCACAACGGCATGATGAAACGCGGTGCGGCATCGTTGTCGCTGACGGTGGTGGCGGATTCGGGCACGGGGGAGTTGCAGGGGCTGGCGGGTGCGATGGCGATCGACATCGTCGATGGCAGGCATTTCTATGTTTTCGATTACACCTTGGAAGAAGACGCTGATTAGACGGAACCTCTAGGCCAGAATTTACACACGAGCAAAAAAAACGCCGGTCGATGCCCCGACCGGCGTTGCTTTTTTACCTCGCGCGAAGCATCAGTTCTTCTCCGGCACGCCCATTTCCTGCAGCAGGTTCGGCGCCGGGTAGACCTCCTGCATGATCCAGCGCATGTAGCGCTGGTCGACCGAGATCATCCGGGTCATCACCGGATCGAACACCCAGTTGGAGCTCACCGATTCCCAGTTGCCGTCGAACGCCAGCCCGACCAGCTTGCCGTTGGCGTCCAAAACCGGTGAACCGGAATTGCCGCCGGTGATATCGAGGTTGGACAGGAAGTTGACCGGTACCGTGCCGAGCTTGGGATCGGCCAAGCCGCCGTGGTTTTTTGCGGCGATCGCACCGAGCAGCGACTGCGGCGCATCGAACGGCTCCTGGCCAGTGGCCTTGGCCGCGACTTCTTCCAGCCGGGTGAACGGTGCCTGCACGCTGCCATCGGTCTTGGTGTAACCGGTGACGTTGCCGAAGGTGATGCGCAGCGACGAGTTGGCGTCGGGATAGACGAACTGGCCCTTGCTCTTCTTGTAGTCGGCCACTGCCTGCAGGTACACCGGACGCGCCAGCAGGGCATCGCCGGCGCGGGTCTTGCCCTCGGCTTCCAGCTGCAACACGGTCGGCATGATTGCGACCGCGAACTGGATCGCCGGATCCTTGCTGTTCTCGAACGCAGCGCGATCGGCGGTCAACAAGGCCAAGCGCTTGTCCGACTTGTGCAGGTCGGTCTTGGCCAGCTTGTCGAGCGCGCGTTTGATCGCCTTTTCATCATTGCCTCCAAGCCATTGATCAACCGCCGCGATGCGCTGCGACGCCGGCAGCTTGACGTATTCACGCAGCCAGTACGCCTGCAGATCGCGATCCATCTTCGGGTCGTAGCGACGTTCCATCTGCTTGAGGTTGCCTTCGATCGACGGCAGGTCGCGCTGCTGGTAGCCCTGTTCGCGCTGGGCGTCGGGCTTTCCGCGCTCGATCGACAGGCGGTACAACTGGGTGGCGGCGCCGATCGCGCCGGTGTTGCGCAACTGTCCGAACACCAGGTCGCGTTCGCGGTTGGCGCGCGACTGCTCGCCGAGCGCTACCAGTTGCGAATGCGCTGCCAGCGCCGCTTCGCCCTTGCCGCGCCGCTTGCGCAGCCACGCCAGCGTGGCGGCTTCATCGGCCTGCTTGGTCTGGCTGGCACCGATGCGCTTGAAGCCCTCGAGCTGGCCGTCGTAGTTCTTCATCGCGTTCTGCCAGCCACGGATGGTGCTGGCGTACTTCACCGCGATGTCGGGATTTTTCTCGCCGGCGCTTTCCACCAGCCTCACCAGGTTCTTGTAATGGCCGCCGATCACCGGATATGACCAGTTGGCAGTGCTGTCGAAATCGGACGCGAGCGCGTAGCGGCTGGTCGAGCCCGGATACCCGGCGACCATGACGAAATCACCCGCACCCAGTGGCTTGTCGGCGAGCTTCAGCCAGTGTTTGGGCCGGTACGGGACGTTGTCGGCGGCGTACGCGGCCGGCTTGCCGTTCCTGTCGACATAGGCGCGGTAGAACGCGAAGTCGCCGGTGTGGCGCGGCCACATCCAGTTGTCGATCTCGCCGCCGTAGTTGCCGATGCTGCCCGGCGGCGCGTAGACCAGGCGCACGTCCTTGATCTCGAGATTGCGGAACAGGCGATAGGTGTTGCCGCCGGCGAAGCTGTAGAGGCGGCAGCGGAAACCGGCTTCGGCTTCGCACTCGGCGATGAGCTGCTTCTCGATCGTCTCCAGCGCCTGCGTGCGCGCGAGCGCGTTGGGCGCGGCCTGGATCGCGGCCTGCACTTCGCGGGTCACCTCCCTGATCGAATCCAGCGCATATATGCGCGCATTCGGCCCGGCCGAGACTTCTTCGCCCGGTCTCGCGGCGTTGAAGCCGGTGTCCATCAGGTTGTTGTCGGGTGTCGAGTTGAGCTGGATCGCCCCGTAGGCGCAGTGGTGGTTGGTGACCACCAGCCCCTGCGGCGAAACGAAACTCGCGGTGCAGCCACCCAGCGACACCACCGCGCCCATCGGGTCGCCGGTGAGGTCGGCCAGTTGCCTGGCATTGAGCTTCAGGCCGGCCTTCTTCAACGGGCCGGCGATCTCCGGCAACTGCTGCGGCACCCACATGCCTTCCGCGCCGAGGGCGCTGCCACTGACGCCAGCCAGCGCGATCGCGGCGGCCAATACGGTGTAATGCATGCACATGCTCCTTGAATGGATTGGTTGCGAATTGGTTGCAAATCTGTAGCGACAGGCAATGGACCGAGTCTAGCCCGGCGCGATTGAACGCGGCCATGACCAAAGTCAGGGGTCGGCTGTGCAGGTCGGGTTCCAAGTCGCCATCGCCAGCTGCATTGCCACGACGCCACTGCGGTTTCTGCGGCGGGTCCAATGTCCACCCTGCCCCTCACTCAGGAAGCCGGCTATTCAGCAGGCAGGCCCATTTCCTCCAACAGGTGCGGCGCCGGATACACCTTGGCCATCAGCCAGCGCATGTAGCGCATGTCGACATGGATCGCGCGCTTGTAACGCGGATCGAACATCCAGCTGGCGCTGACCGCTTCCCAGTTGCTGTCGAAGTTGAGGCCGATCAAACGCCCGCGCGCATCCAGAACCGGCGACCCGGAATTGCCGCCGGTGGTGTCGAGGTTGGTCAGCAGGTTCACCGTCTGGGTGCGCAGCTGCGGGTCGGCGGTGTTGCCGAAATCGCCCTTGGCGATCGCGTTCAGCAACGGCTGCGGCGCATTGAATGGCACCTTGCCGGTGTGCTTCTCGACGATGCCGGCGACCGTCGTCAGCGGCTCGTACTGCACGCCATCGCGTGGCTGCATCGGGCTGACCGTGCCATAGCTCACCCGCAATGTACCGTTGGCGTCCGGGTAGACCGCGCGATCCTGCGAGCCGCGGAACCCGATCAGTGCGCGCATGTAGGCGGGGCGCAGGCGCAGCAGTTCGCCGGCGCGGATCTTGTCCTCGTCCTCCAGCCGCACGATCGCCGGCATCAGCCTTGTCGCCGCCTGCAACAAGGGATCGGTGGCGGCAGTGACATCGGCGGGCGTGGCCGCGAACCAGCGCAGCCGTTCGGCTTCGTCGCCCAGTGCGGTGCCGGCGTAGAGCGCATCGAGCTTCGACTGCAGCTGCGCCGGCATGGTACCGAATACCGCATCGAACTCCGCCACATGCTGCGCCGCCGGCAGCGCCTGGTACTGGCGCAGAAGGTCGGTAAGCAGGGCTTTTTCGACCTTCGCCGCATAACGCCGCTGGACCTGCCTGAGCCGGCCCTCGATCAACACCTCGTCGCGCTGCTGATACCCAGATTCGCGCTGCGGGTCGGGCTTGCCACGTTCGAGCGCGAGTCGTTGCAGGGTCAGCGCGGCATTCAGCAGTTGCGGCATCCGGGTGATCGCGCCGAGCAACTGGTCGCGCTCGCGCATCGCGGCGGCCTTGTCCAGCACACCCTGCGCGGCGGCGATGTCGGCCTGGATGGCCATCGCATCGGGCTGACCGGCCAACCACGCCAGCATCGCCGTCTCGTCCCTGCGACGCACCTGCACCGCGTCGCTGCGGCGCAGGCCATCCAGCTCGCCCTGTGCACGCTTGAGCCCGTTCGCCAGACCCGCCAGCTGCGATGCGTACAACACCTTGGCGTCAGCCTCCGCGCCGATCGCGGTTTGGATCGTGTCGATCAGGCCGTCGAACAACGCCACCCGCGACGGCAGCTGCCAGTCGATCTGGTGGACGAATTCCGAGGCCATGCGGTGGCGATAGGTGGTGCCCGGATAACCGGCGAGCATCGCGAAGTCGCCGGCCTGCACGTGATCGGTGGCGATCTGCAGGTGCGCCGGCGGCACGTACGGCACGTTGTCGGGCGAGTACGCGGCCGGTTGGCCGTCGGCGCCGACATAGGCGCGCAGCAGGGTGAAATCGCCGCTGTGGCGCGGCCACATGAAGTTGTCGATCTCGTCGCCATAGTTGCCGATCGATTCCGGCGGCGCATATACCAGCCGCACATCACGCAGTTCGAGCTGCTTGATCAGGTAGAAGTCGGTGCCGTAATGCATGTTGGCGACGCTGCAGCGATAGCCGGCCGCCCGTTCGCATTCAGCCACCACCGCCTTCTCCGCGGCGTCAATGGCATCGAAGTAGGCGCGGCCCTGCTTGCCGCCCGCATCGGTCAGCATGCGCTCGGTGATGCGGTCGAAGCCGGTGGTCACCAGCACCCGATAGTCGGGGTTGGCCGGCAGTTCGGCGGCGCGGTCGGCGGCGATGTAGCCGTTGCCGATCAGGTCGCGCTGGCTGCCGTCATCGCGCTTGCCGCTGTTGTACTGGATCACCCCGAACGCGACGTGGTGGTTGGTCAGCACCAGTCCGTCTCCGGACACGAACGCGCCGGTGCCGCCGCCCACTTTCACCACCGCGCTCATCGGCGGCCGGGTCAGGTCGGCCAGGTCGGCCGGATCGCCTTTGTAACCGGCCGCGCGCAGCTCCCCGGCGATATCGGGCAATTGCAAGGGCATCCACATGCCCTCGTCGGCTTGGACGGGCGCGAGGCCGAACAGCAATGAAGCGGTCAACAGACGGCGGCGCATGGTGATTCCGGCGGCAGAGGAACTGTAGACCATAGGCGATGGTTGCCGGCGCGGGCAAACCCTGCATCCGGCCGCTTCAGGGTCGCGGCGTATAATTCGACGTTCATTCCAGCGACCTGCCTCGGTCACCAAGGCGATGTTTCCATGACCCCAACGACAACCCCGCGCCCCACAAGCATGCGCGCGCTGGTCAAGCGCGAAACCGGCAAGGGCATCTGGATGGAACAGGTGCCGGTGCCGACGCCGGGCCCCAACGAGGTGCTGATCCAGCTGGAGAAGACCGCGATCTGCGGGACCGACCTGCACATCTACCTGTGGGACGAGTGGAGCCAGCGCACGATCAAGCCCGGCCTGGTGATCGGCCATGAGTTCGTCGGCCGCGTGGTCGAACTCGGCCCCGATGTGACCGGCTACAGGCTCGGCCAGCGCGTGTCGGCCGAAGGTCACATCGTCTGCGGCCATTGCCGCAATTGCCGCGGTGGGCGCCAGCACCTGTGCCCGAACACGGTCGGCATCGGCGTCAACCGCAACGGCGCGTTCGCCGAATACATGACGATGCCGGCGACCAACCTGTGGCCGATCCCCGACCAGATTCCGTCCGAGCTCGCCGCGTTCTTCGACCCCTACGGCAACGCCGCACACTGCGCGCTGGAGTTCGACGTGGTCGGCGAGGATGTGTTGATCACCGGCGCCGGCCCGATCGGCATCATGGCCGCGGGCATCTGCAAGCACATCGGCGCGCGCAACGTGGTGGTCACCGACGTCAACGACTACCGGCTGAAGCTCGCCGCCGACATGGGCGCGACGCGCGTGGTCAACGTCACCAACACCTCGCTCAAGGACGTGATGAACGACCTGCACATGGAAGGCTTCGACGTCGGCCTGGAGATGAGCGGCAACCCGCGCGCGTTCAACGACATGCTCGACTGCATGTACCACGGCGGCAAGGTCGCGCTGCTTGGCATCCTGCCCAAGGGCGCCGGCATCGACTGGGACCGGATCATTTTCAAAGGCCTGACCGTGCAGGGCATCTACGGCCGGCGGATGTACGAGACCTGGTACAAGATGACTCAGCTGGTGCTGGGCGGGTTCCCGTTGGACAAGGTGCTGACGCATCAGTTGCCTATCGATGCGTTCCAGGAAGGCTTCGAGCTGATGGAAGCCGGCAAGGCCGGCAAGATCGTGCTGAGCTGGGACTAGCAGCTCCCCATACCGTCAACGCGGGGATCCAGCGATCCTTCGTTCCTATCCAATCTTCCTGACGACATCAGGTTCCCGCCTGAGCGGGATGACGAACTAAAGAGACAACGCATGTCACTGACGCAACGCTACGCCGACACCCTCGACGAAATTCGCGAGGCAGGCCTGTTCAAGTCCGAGCGCATCATCACCAGCCCGCAGTCCGCCGAGATCATCCTCGAGGATGGCCGCACGGTGCTGAACTTCTGTGCCAACAACTACCTCGGTCTGGCCGACCATCCGGACATCATCGCCGCTGCCAAGGACGCGCTGGACACGCACGGGTTCGGCATGGCCTCGGTGCGCTTCATCTGCGGCACCCAGGATCTGCACAAACAGCTGGAACAGACCATCGCCGAATTCTTCGGCACGCAGGACACCATTCTCTACGCCGCCTGCTTCGACGCCAACGGCGGCTTGTTCGAGCCGCTGCTGGGCGAGGAGGACGCGATCATTTCCGATGCGCTCAACCACGCCTCGATCATCGACGGCGTGCGCCTGTGCAAGGCGAAACGCTATCGCTACGCCAACAGCGACATGGCCGACCTGGAAAAGCAGCTGCAGCAGGCAAGGGCCGACGGCGCGCGCACGATCATGATCACCAGCGACGGCGTGTTTTCGATGGATGGCTTCATCGCTCCGCTCGACGAGATCACCGCGCTGGCAAAAAAATATGACGCGCTGGTACATATCGACGAATGCCACGCCACTGGCTTCCTCGGTGCAAACGGTCGCGGTTCGGCGGAAGTCAAAGGCGTGATGGACAAGATCGACATCTTCACCGGCACGCTCGGCAAGGCCATGGGTGGCGCGCTTGGCGGATTCACCACGGCCAGACGCGAAGTGATCGAACTGCTGCGCCAGCGCTCGCGTCCCTACCTGTTCTCCAATTCGTTGCCGCCGCACGTGGTCGCTGCCGGCATCAAGGCGTTCGAGATGCTCGCCGCGGCCGGAGAGCTGCGTGGACAGCTGATCGAGAACACGCGTTATTTCCGCGAACGAATGACTGCCGCCGGCTTCGACCTCAAGCCCGGTGTGCATCCGATCAGCCCGGTGATGCTGTACGACGCGCCGCTGGCGCAGCAGTTCGCTGCGCGTTTGCTGGAGGAAGGCATTTACGCGATCGGCTTCTTCTTCCC
>JALZKJ010000107.1 GCA_030859305.1 Pseudomonadota bacterium
GGGGAGTTCATGCGCGCAAGGGTCAGGGAGCGGGACGCGCCAGTATAACGGGCGGGTATGACTCCCTTGGCTTCAAAAAAGGTCGGGCGGGATCTGCTCATGCTGCTGTTGTCAGCCAGGAAGCAAAAAAGAAATCTTCCTGTGTCCGCTTCTGCAAATGAAAGAAGCAGTAGCGGGCGAAGATCGATTTCAAGCGGGACGAGCCGCTGCGCTTGTCCTTCGGGTCATCAGGGACGCAGCCGCTCCAGCGCCACCGCCTCCATCACCCGCGGCCATGGAAACAACGGCCCCGGATCGCGCTTGCGATGCACTTTCAGCGGAGGATCGTCCGTGGCCTCGACCAGCGTCGTATCCAATTCCTCATGCCCGGCGATGAACCGCAGTGCTGGCAACTCCGCGCGCAGCCACTTCAGCAGCGCGATCAGCGCGACGATCTGCGCTTCGGCATACGGCTCGTCCATGGCCTGATGGCGGGAATCCAGCCAGTCCGGATAGCGCCCGGTGTTGACCAGCTCGATCCCGACCGAACGTTTGTTGTAGCCACGCGTGTGGTGGGCGACCCGCTCGGCGGACACGTACTGGTGCAGGCTGCCATCACGATCCACGTAGTAATGCCCGCTGTTGCCGGTGCCCGTGGCCGGGTACAGCGCCTTCTCGCCGAAGCGCCGCGCCATCGCAAGCTCCGGCAACTCGGTGCAGTGGATCACCACCAGATCGATCTGGCTGCGCGGTCGCGCGTCCAGGCGGGCTTCGTAGGGCAACAGATCGACGTGCATGTCGACGTGGATCGGCAGCGGCGGCAGGTCGGGATACATGCGGCCGGATGCTACCATTCGGCCCCGTTGCGAATACGCGTCCTGACGCCCCGTCACGCGCGTTCGCTGCCGCATCCGGAAGCCCCGATGAAATTGCCTCCCGCCGACTCCGCGCTGGGCCGACTGATGGCCAACCTGCCGCGACCGGGCCGGGTCGAGTGGATCGGCCTGCGTCCCGGCCGCGAGGTGGTGATGACGTCGGTCGATGAGGCGTCGGCGCAGGTCGGCAGCGGATTGATCGGCGATCGCTACACAGGCGCCAGCGGCAAGCGCGACGTCACCCTGATCCAGGCCGAACACCTGCCGGTGATCGCCACACTGTCCGGGCACGACAGCGTTTCGCCCGCATTGCTACGCCGCAACCTGCTGGTTTCTGGTCTGCCGCTGATCGCGCTCAAGGGCCGGCGTTTCCGCATTGGCGAGGTACTGCTGGAAGGCACGGACGCCTGCGATCCCTGCTCGCGGATGGAGGAGGCGCTCGGGCCCGGTGGCTTCAACGCGATGCGCGGCATGGGCGGGTTGTGTGCGCGCATCCTCGAAGGCGGCGCTATCCACGTCGGCGACAGCGTCGTCGCGCAGGACACACCACCCACCACGGACTGACATGCGCGGACACTGCATCCTCTCCCATGGTTTCGAAAGCGGTCCCGACGCCACCAAGGTGACCGCGCTCGCGCAGGCCGCCGAGCGTCTTGGCTGGACCCACGAACGTCCCGATTACACCGATCTGGACGCGCGACGCGAGTTCGGCGAACTCGGCGACGTCGCTTCGCGGCGGCAACGCCTGCTCGATCTCGCCCGCGCCGCCTCGGCCAATGTGCCGCTGGTGTTGGCCGGGTCGAGTCTGGGCGCCTACATCTCCGGGCTGGTGTCGATGCAGGTGCCGGTCGCTGGATTGTTCCTGATGGCGCCGCCGATCCGTCTCAACGAAGCCCACCCGCTCGACGCCGCGCGCGTGCCGACCGCGATCATCCACGGCTGGCACGACGAACTCATTCCCGCCCTGCAGGTCGTCGAGTGGGCGCAGCCGCGCAGCGCGCGGTTGTGGCTGGTCGACGACAGTCATCGTCTGGCGGCCAGCGTGGAAGCCAGCACCGACGCGTTCGCCGCGCTGCTGGTCAGTCTCTAAAAGCCTTCTCCCGCCAGGAGAGGGCTGGGGTGAGGGTCCGGCAAAGCGACGTTGCACGCCAGATCGCAGAACCCCATCGGCTCATCAGCTCTTCGCACCGCACCGCAAGCAACCGGAACCCCATCAGTGAAATTCTACGCAAGCTGCGGCAAGGGCATCGAATACCTGCTCGCCGACGAACTGGTCGCACTGGGCTGCACGCGCGCGACCGCGGCGCTGGCCGGCGCCAATGTCGAAGGCAGCCTGGTCGATGCACAGCGCGCGGTGCTGTGGTCGCGCCTGGCCAGCCGCGTGCTGTGGCCGATCGCCGACTTCGAGTGCCCTGACGAACATGCGCTATACGCCGGCGTCGCGGCCATTGCGTGGCCGGAGCATCTGGGCAACGACCTCACCATCGCGGTCGACGCGCACGTCTCGGGCGAGGCGATCACCCACGCGCGCTATGCCGCGCAGCGGGTCAAGGATGCCGTGGTCGACGTGATGCGCGCTGCGAGCGGCGCGCGCCCGGACGTCGATGTCGAAGCGCCCGACGTGCGCATCAACCTGGTGATCCGCAAGGGTCGTGCGATCGTGTCGATCGACCTGGGTGGCGGCTCGCTGCACCGTCGCGGCTGGCGGCAGAAGCAGGGCGAGGCGCCGCTCAAGGAGAACCTCGCCGCGGCGGTGCTGCTGCGCGGCCACTGGCCGCAGGTCTACGCCGATGGCGGCGCCTTGCTCGACCCGATGTGCGGCAGCGGCACCTTGCTGATCGAAGGTGCATTGATGGCGGCCGATGTCGCCCCGGGCCTGCTGCGCCACGGCGTGCGCCCGCCGACGCGTTGGCGGGGCTTCGATGCCGATGCCTGGAGCGTTCTGGTCGACGAAGCGCGACAACGCGAAACCGTCGGCCGAGCGGCCTTGCGTCCGGTGTTCTTCGGCAGCGACATCGACCCGCATGCGACGCGCTCGGCGCGCGACAACGAGGTCGTGGCGGGCCTGGCGGGTGTGATCGAGTTGAAGGTTGCCAGCATCGGGCAACTGCAGAAACACGCGGCCGAAACCGCGCAATCGCCGGGCCTGGTCGTCTGCAACCCGCCTTACGACGCCCGCCTCGCCGCAGACCCGGCGCTGTATCGCGCCCTCGGCAACGCGCTCAAAGCCGCCGTGCCGACCTGGCGCGCCAGCCTGCTGTGCGGCGATGCCGAACTGGCCTACGCCACCGGCCTGCGCGCCAACAGGAAGTACCAGGTGTTTAACGGCGCGATCGAATGCAGCTTGATCGTCAGCGACCCGATCGCGCTGCCGCAACGCGAGCGCAGCGACACGATCAAGGCCCCACCGCTGACCGAAGGCGCACAGATGGTCGCCAACCGCCTGCGCAAGAATCTGCGCAAGCTCAAGGCCTGGCGCGAACGCGAAACCGTCACCTGTTTCCGCGCCTATGATGCCGACCTGCCCGAATACGCCTCGGCGATTGATGTCTACATTGATCAAGCCGGCACCGAAGAGCCTCAACTGCGTACCTGGCTGCACGTGCAGGAGTACGCCGCCCCGGCCGACATCCCCGAAGCCGACCAGCGTCGTCGCCGCAACGAATTGCTGGCCGCCGCGCGCGAGGTGTTCGCAGTGCCCATCGAGCGCGTCGCGGTGAAGACCCGCGCGCGCGGCAAGGGCGGCAGCAAGTACGGCAACCTCGACGCACGCGGCGAGTTCGTGATCGTGCGCGAGGGCGACGCCCGCCTGCGCGTCAACCTGTTCGACTACCTCGACACCGGCCTGTTCCTCGACCACCGTCCGCTGCGCCTGCGCATCGCCGCCGAAGCCGAGGACACCCGCTTCCTCAACCTGTTCGGCTACACCGGCGCGGCCAGCGTGCACGCCGCGGTCGGCCGCGCGCGCCAGACCACCACCGTCGACCTGTCGGCGACCTACCTGCAATGGTGCGCCGACAATCTGCAGGTCAATGGCATGGGCGGCCCGCGCCATCGCCTGGTCCAGGCCGATGCGATCACGTGGCTGGAGAGCGAAGACGGCGAGTACGACTTGATCTTCTGCGACCCGCCGACGTTCTCCAATTCCAAGCGCGCCGAGGATTTCGACGTTCAGGGCGAGCACGTGCGCCTGCTGCGCGCTGCGGTGGCGCGACTGGCGCGCGACGGCGTGCTGTATTTCTCCAACAATTTCCGCCGCTTCCGCATGGATGATGGCGCCGTCGCGGCGTTCGCCGACTGTGTCGAGATCAGTGCCGACACAATCCCGCCGGATTTCGCCCGCGACCCACGCATCCACCGCTGCTGGCAGCTACGCCGACGCTGAACGCCGGTGGTTGGCGGGCCGGTACCCCCGGTTTTTTTAACGGTTGCCGAACATGGCCCCGGTCACCATCCTGGGATGACCCACCCGGCCCGCCTCGCGATCAGGCCTACGACCTGGAGCTTCTTCCGCCAGTGGCTGAAGAACCCGCGCCGTAACGCGGCCGTCGCTGCGTCCAGCATCGAGCTCGCCGCGGCGATGATCGCCGAGCTGCCGCCGGGCGCGCGGCGGGTGATCGAACTGGGCGGTGGCACCGGTGCGATCACCCGGGCGTTGCTGGATGCCGGCATTGTCGACACCGATCTGTTCGTGCTCGAGTTGAACGAGGAACTGCAGGCGCACCTCAGCGCGCAGTTCCCTCAGGTGCCGGTGGTGCTCGGCGACGCGCGCTCGCTGCCGCAACTGGCTACCGATACCGGCTACCTGGCGCAAGGCCAAGCCGACGCGATCGTATCCGGGCTCGGCCTGCTGACGATGCCGTACGACCTGCAACGCGGCATCCTGGCTGCGGCGTTCCGCTGCCTGCAACCCAGCGGCGTGTTCATCCAGTTCACCTACGGCCACACCCCACCGGTGGCGGACGCGGTGATCCACGAGTTGGGCATCCAGGTGCGTCGCGGCCACTTCGTGCTGCGCAACATGCCGCCGGCGACGGTTTACGTCTATTCGCGTTGAGGTCATGCCGGGATGCCTGTAGAGCCGAGCTTGCTCGGCTGGTTTTATTCACGTGGACTCCCCGCAGCGGAGCAAGCTCCGCTCTACGCGATGGCGATGGCATTCCTGGAGCCGCGAACCGCAGCCCGGTTATCGGGAAACGATCCATTCGCCATTATCCGCAAGTCCGCAACACAGATTTGCGATCACGGCTGGTGCTCCCATGAGGGCCGGGTCTGATCAGGTGATATTCGCGCTGATGAAAAGCGTGCACCGGGTCGCCGCAGGTTGAGGGAGAAAAACGAAAGGCCATGTCGTGAGACATGGCCTTTGTCGTGGTCCGGTCGCAAAACGCCCGGTGTGGTTACTGCCCGGTAGCGACCTGGCTGCCGCGGTTACCGCCAAAGCGCAGGTTTTCGGCGAGCCGGAAGCTCTGGTTGAGCGCCTCGTCCGAACCGGCGTGCAACCACAGGTGCGCTACCCGGCCGTCGTCGAGTTTGATCAATGTCTCGCGTGCCTTGACGCCCGGCCGGGTCGCGATCTCGGCGCGATACCACTGCACCTGCTTGCCGGCGATTCGCCCGGTTTCCTCGCGGTTGCCGCGCTGGGGTTTGAAGGGTGATTCCTGAGCGATATACAGCCCGAACGCCTCCGAACCATCGGCGCGCAATGCTCGACAGAAATCGGAGCCAGCGGTGCCGCGATGCTCCCAGGTCAGCTCAGCACCTGACGGAAGTTGTGGACACGCCGTTGCGTCCTGCGCCCATGCCGGTGCCGCTGCGCCTAGCAGCAGCAGGATCGGCATGCAAAATGCCGTCTTGTTCATCGATTACCCCCTGATTTCACGTGCGTGATATCGCGTGTTGCAGACTGAACATAGTCCACAAACAGGGCATTGACAAATCACGCCTGTTCAGGTGTGGGGTCGCGGTCGCGTCAACGCGCCGGCAGCGGGATGCGTCGTCGCCGGGGACGTGCGTTCGGAATGGGCGATACCCCGGCCAGCGGTCATCCAGTTGACGTCGCCGGGTCTGATGTCCTGCACGCTGCCGAGGGTGTCACGGTGATTGATGGTCCCAGACCACAAAAAGGTCACCTTGGCCAGGCCGATATGCGGATGCGGTCGCAGGTCCACCCCCGCGGCCCGGCTCGAACACCGCCGGCCCCAGGTGGTCGACGAACACGAACGGGCCGACGCTGCGTGCCTGGATGCTGGGGACTGCGCGGCGCACCTGGAAACCGCCGGGATCGTGCACCCGCGGGGCGATGATCGTGGTCATGGTCGCGTATTCCTCGATGACGCCGTGAAGAGCAGCTCAGGGTGTCACGCCGAAAACAATGATCGGCGCGCCATCGGCGAAATGTGTTGCACGTATGTGGACTTGGGTGACGACCCCACAAACACCACGAACCAGCCCCGGCGTCACCAGTACCATCACTGGTCGCGAGTGACGTCCAGAGTAACTCGACCATCGGCTGCCACGCGCACCGTCATGCGGCGACCGTATTCGCTTTCCTCCATCGCGGCCACCTCGCAACCGCACAAGGCCGCAGCGATGTCCGGCGAGGTATTGCTGTGCGCCACGATCAGTACCGTGCCGCTGGAATGCGCGCTTCGCAGTTGGCGCGCGAATGTCACGGCCGCAAGTTCGGCGTCGTAGCCGATGACCGGCAGGCCGTGCGCATCCGCGGCAGGTGTAGCGGTTTCGCGGGTGCGTCGGTAATCGGTGCTGTAGACGGCCACCACCGGCGCCGTCTGCAGCGAGCTGGCCAGGCGCTGCGCCCGGGCCCTGCCGGCATCGGTCAACGACGGATCACGTGGGTGGTCGCTGCGCTTCTCGGCATGACGCACGACCACGAAGGACAACTCGGGCTTCGATGGTTGCGTTGTCGGTGCCGACAGGCAGGCCGAGAGTGCCAAAGTTGCCGCGATCAACAACAGGCATCGGCAGGTGGCGCGGAAGGAGTTTGTCGGCAATGCAATCATGTGCAGGAGTCCAGCTGGAGGTGTGGTTCAAAACAAAAAACCCCGCAGGGCCAGAAGCCTTGCAGGGCAATCGTTTCATACATTCCACCAAATGGTGGCCGGGGACGGAATCGAACCGCCGACACGGGGATTTTCAAGGCACACTTAAAAAATTATATTTCTTTAATAAATCAGCCACTTACGGCGCTAGCCTATCAAACTTGGGGTCGCCCACAACACTTGAAAGGTGTTCTGTGGCGGTACGCTGGTGTGAAGTTCCG
>JALZKJ010000127.1 GCA_030859305.1 Pseudomonadota bacterium
CCGGCGGCAGGTGCGCGCTGGCGCCGTGGCCCGGCAGGTCGGGCGCGGCCAGGTCGAGGGTCGGCAAGCACGCGGCCAGCGGCACGAAGCTGGCGCCATTGTCGAGCCAGCCGTGCAACGCCAGCACCCGCGGCCCACCGGTCACGTCGCGGCGCAGCCCGCTGATGCGGCCGAAAGCCGTGTCGACCACGAATTCACGCATGGAAGTCGCGTGTCGGCATCAGCGCCATGCACCCAATTCACGCGTCGCGATCGTCGCCAGCACCCGTGCATGCGCGGGGCTGTCGTTGAGGCAGGCGATGTAACGCAATTGCCCGCCCCGTTCGGCGAACTTTTCGGCCAGCATCATCGCGACTTCCTCCAGTGTCTCCAGGCAATCGACCGCGAAACCCGGCGCGACCACGTCGACGGCGAGCACGCCGCGTGTGGCCAATGTATCCAGGGTGGTGGTGGTCGCCGGTTCCAGCCATTTTTCGCGGCCGAAGCGCGACTGGTAACTGAGTGTCCAGGCGTCATCAGCCAATCCCAGCACCTGCGCGATCGCACGTGCACTCGCTTCGCACTGGCGGGCATACGGATCGCCGTTGTCGACGAAGCGCTGCGGCAAGCCGTGGAACGAGAACAGCAGGTGCTCGCCGACGCCGTGGTTGGCGCAATGTGCGCGGATCGAGTCGGCGACCGCGGCAATCCAGCCCGCATCGAGGTGGTAGTCGTCGAGCATGCGCGTCT
This sequence comes from Pseudomonadota bacterium, assembly GCA_030859305.1. Taxonomy (GTDB): domain Bacteria; phylum Pseudomonadota; class Gammaproteobacteria; order Xanthomonadales; family Xanthomonadaceae; genus Lysobacter_K. The sequence continues at coordinate 730 of JALZKJ010000127.1, forward strand.
GCAACCCGTCGAACGGATCCAGCACGTCGGCGACCGACGCCGTGGTCGAGGTCGAATACTGCGGGTACAGCGGCAGCGCCATCACCCGGGTTACGCCTTCGCGGCGCAGCGCCCGCAGCACCTTGCCCAGCGCCGGCTGGCCGTAGCGCATCGCCTCCACCACGCGCACACCCGGCAACTCGCGCTGCACCGCCGCAGCCAGTCGCCGGGTGTACACCGCCAGCGGCGAGCCGCTGCTGCCATCGGCGTCCGCCAGCCACACGCTGGCGTATTTCTTCGCGACTTTGGGCGAGCGGAGCGGCAGGATCACGAAATGCAGCAGCGGGCACCACAGCCAGCGGCTCAGATCGACTACACGATAGTCGTGCAGGAACTCGGCAAGGAAACGCCGCACCGCCCGCGCGGTCGGTGCATCGGGGGTACCGAGGTTGACCAGCACCACCGCGGTATCGCCAGTGCCGGCGGATGAATCGAGAGCTTGGGCGGTCGGCGTCATCGGCATAGGATGCCAGTTGCCGCGATGCCGGGCTTCGGGCCGTCGACGGATGCGCAACGTCGCAACACGGCGTGCCCCGGTTCCGCACCGATTCATTGCCACGTCACTAGCCTGAGGCGTCGCCCTGCACGCCGGCTTGTCTTCATCTGCTCGCCGCCCCGTGCCCACTTCACCCGTGTCCACTTCAACGGAGTCCGCCATGTCACGCACCCCGCGCCGCGCCACCCTGCTGCTGTCACTGCTGCTTTCCCTCGGGTTCGCGACCACCGCGATCGCCGGCCCCACCGAAGATGCGCGCGCGCAGAACGCGCTGCGGGTGCTGACCGACATCCAGAACATTCCCGAATCGGCGATCCCCGACAAGATGCTTGACGAGGCGCGCGGGATCGTCGTGATCCCCGACACCCTGAAGATCGGCCTGGTGCTCGGCGGCCGCCGCGGCCACGGCCTGGTGTCGGTGAAGAATCCCGACGGCACCTGGTCGAACCCGGCGTTCGTCCGGTTGACCGGCGGCAGCATCGGTTTCCAGGCCGGCGTGCAGTCGTCCGACATCGTGCTGGTGTTCACCGGCCAGCGCGGGCTGGACTCGATCGTCAACGGCAAGATCACCCTGGGCGCCGACGCCAGCATCGCCGCCGGCCCGGTCGGGCGCAGCGCCGCGGCCGCCACCGACGGCCAGCTGAAGGCGGAGATCTGGTCATGGTCGCGCGCGCGCGGGCTGTTCGCCGGCGTCGCCCTCGACGGCGCGGTACTGAGCATCGACGACCGGGCCAACCAGGCGGCCTACGGCGCCGGCACCACGCCGCGGATGATCTTCGAAGGGCGAGCCGCGAAGTCGCCGTCGGTCGCGGTGGTCAATTTCCGCGACCAGCTGGAGGAGGCCACCGCGTCAGCGCGCTACACCCGCGGCACTGATCGCCGAGCGGGTGTGCAGGCGCGCGGCCGCGTCGATGCCCAAGCCATGACGCCGACGATGCCGCAGCCGCAGCCGTTCGAGACCGTGGACAGCCCGACCCAGGTCGAGCCGCTGCCGCCGACGCCTTGACGGGCTGATCCGTGCCCGGCCGGGCAGTGCTCCGCCCCTTTCGTGCAGCGAAGGGGGTGAGGAAGGCCGTTTGCAAGCCATTGGTTTGCGATCTGGCGAACTACCGCAGGCCATGCCTGCGGGCCGGATGGCCTGGGGAGGGGTGCTTTGGACCTCGGCACCACAACAGCCATCCCGGCGCCGCTGCGGTATCCTGAGCACCCACTCGCGACAGGCATTCCCATGGGCGGTTTTAGTATTTGGCACTGGTTGATCGTGCTGGTGGTGGTGGTGCTGGTGTTCGGCACCAAGCGCCTGAAGAACGTCGGCCAGGACCTCGGCGAAGCCATCAAGGGCTTCAAGAAGGGCGTCAAGGACGAGGACAAGCCGGATGTGCGGCTGTCTGACGATTCGCGCGGCAGTGAAGTGCGGCCGCCGTCGAACGATGCCGGCGCGCAACCTGACCGCACCGACGACCTGCCGCCGCGCAAGCCGACGATTACCCCCGGCGATCGCGAGTGAGCCGCCCGTCGCGCCATTGAGCGCGGCGGTATTGCGCCTGCGCTGATCATGTTCGACCTCGGCTTTTCAGAACTGTTCCTGATCGCGCTCGTGGCCCTGGTGGTGCTCGGCCCCGAGCGCCTGCCCAAGGCCGCGCGCTTCACCGGCCTGTGGGTGCGCCGCGCGCGCGCGCAGTGGTACTCGGTCAAGTCCGAACTCGAGAACGAGCTGGCCGACGAAGACCTCAAGCGCGGCATGCGCCGTGCCCGGGACGAGTTGCGCCAGGCGCGCGAGGAACTGAGGCAAGGCGGCGATTCGATGCGGCGCGAGTTCGATGTGATGCGGCCCATCGATCCTGCGCCTGCCGATCCGGATCGTCTGGCGCCGACCGATCGCTCAAACGAGCAAAGCGTCGCGCCTGGAAATCCCGACCGCGAAGACCATGAACCGCGACGCTGAGCACCCCGATCAGGCCGCCGGCGATGCCGACGCCGAGCCGCGCATGCTCGACCACCTGATCGAACTGCGCGCGCGATTGCTGCGCGGCGTTGGCGCGCTGTTGCTGGTATTCATCGGCCTGCTGCCGTTTGCCAACGACCTGTACGCGTGGCTGGCCAGGCCGCTGCTGGCGAAACTGCCGGCCGGCGCGCAGTTGATCGCGGTCGAGGTCGCCTCGCCGTTCTTCGCCCCGCTCAAGCTGGCGTTCTTCGCCGCCTTCATGATCACCGTGCCGTGCTGTTGTACCAGGCTTGGGCGTTCGTCGCGCCCGGACTGTACCAGCGCGAGAAACGCTTGGCGCTGCCGCTGCTGGCCACGTCGGTCGCGCTGTTCTACGGCGGCTGCGCGTTTGCGTTCTACCTGGTGCTGCCGACCGTGTTCGGCTTCCTGACCGGCATCACCCCGGAAGGCGTGTCGATGATGACCGACATCAACGCCTACCTGGATTTCGTGCTGGTGATCTTCCTCGCGTTCGGGATCAGCTTCGAGCTGCCGGTGGCGCTGGTGATCCTGTCGCTGCTGGGCTGGGTGACGCCGCAGCAGCTGCGCGAATCGCGCGGTTACGCGATCGTCGGAGTGTTCGTGATCGCCGCGATCATCACCCCGCCCGACGTGATCTCGCAGCTGATGCTGGCGATACCGATGGCGTTGCTGTACGAAATCGGCATCCTAGCGGCGAGCTGGCTGGCGCCGAAGGCGAACGCGACGTCGTAGCGGCGGGCTTGCCCGGCGACCTTTGGTTTCGCGGGAAAGAGGCTGCCGAGCAAGGGGCTGACGAGCAAGCTCGGCACTACTCAAGGCCATTGGATTCGCGGGAAAGGGCTGCCGGGCAAGCTCGGCACTACGCCAGCCGTCAGGCCTCGAAACCACCGGCATCGCTCGCCACCGGCACCGCGACCGGCACCGCGCCGAGCATCTGCCGCCAGGCGAAATAGATCGTGCCGGCCATCACCGGCATCAGCACCGCCATCGTCAGCAGCTGGCCGATGAAGATCGCCATAGACTGGCCGATCGCCCACGCCAGCAGCAGCACCACGATCTGCACCGCGATGCTGATCGCGAACACCGCGACGAAGATCAGCACGATCATCAGGATCACCGCAGGCAGGTTGTGCAGGCAGGCGCGAAAGCTCATCGCCATCGCACTGAACGCGCCACGGTCGCTGAACATCACGTCCGGGATCGCGATGAAGGTGAAAAAGCCGGCGGCCACGCCGACCACGATCGCCAACAGCAGCCAGCCGAGCATGCGCCCGGTCGGCAGGGAGCCGGCCAGCTGCGGGTCGGGATTGGTCTGCAACTGCTGCAGCACCTGCGCCATCTGCTGCAGCTGCTCGCCGCCGAACATCGCGATCAGCAATATCGCCAGCACCACAAGCGCGGCGATCTGCGGCAACAGCATCGCCAGCAGGCGCGGCAGCTTGCCGTCGCGCGGCCCTTGCAACAGGTGGATCGGCAAAGCGCTGCGGCCCTGGTCGACCTCGCGCGCGGCATAGATCATGCCGCCGAACAGGATCGGCCCCAGCAGCGCGATCACGAAGCTCAGCCAGATCTGCCCGCTCAGCGTCGCCAGCGCCGACAGGCCGCCCCAGATCAGCCCGAGCAGTCCGAGGGCCATTGGTGCCTTGCGCAGCATCGCGAAACCGCCGAGCAACCATTCCGCGCCGGCGTTGAACGGCACCTTGTGAATCTGCGTCATCGTCTAATTCCCCAATAAAAGTGGCTGGTACCGAACACCGGCGTGCACCGTCGACCCGCTCACGAGCGCGCCAGGCCGCGTGCATGGTGCACGAAACGCTGCAGCACCCGTCGCGCCTGCGGTGTGGCGCGCACCTGGCTGGCGATCGTCTTCGGGCAGCGGCCTTCGCGCTGCAGCGCGACGTGGCGCGCCTGCACGTAACCGCGCATGTGGGTGGAACTGAATTCGGGATGGAACTGCACGCCCCAGGCGTTCTGGCCCCAGCGAAACGCCTGGCAGGCATCGTGCACGGATTTGGCCAGCACGGTGGCGCCCTCGGGCAGGCGCAGCACCGTCTGCAGGTGGGTGGCGTGCGCCGCGAACGGGTCGGGCAGCGGGCCGAACAGAGCATCGTCTGCGGCCGCCGGATACAGGTCGATGTCGACCGTGCCCATCTCGCGGCCGTCCGGGTGGTCGCCGACCGTGCCGCCGAGCGCGTGCGCGAGCAGCTGGTGGCCGTAGCAGATACCGAACACCGGCATGCCGGCGTGGGCGGCGTCGCGCAGCCACGCGGCGCTGGCCTCGCTCCAGTCGGCGCGGTCGGTGACCATCGCCCCGGAGCCGGTAACTATCGTGCCGGCAAAGCCTTCGCGCGACGGCAGCGATTCGCCGGCTTCGACATTCACCACCACCGCCTCGTCAGCGTGCAGGCCCGCGGCGACGCGGATCCAGTGCGGGAAGCCGCGGTGGCGGCGCATGGACACGACCGGCTGGCCGGTCTCGAGGATCAGGAAGGAAGCGCTCATTCTTGTGGGGGCAATACCGAAATGACTTCGGCGATTGTAGTCATACCCGCGTAGTCAAACCCGCCGCGATCTTTTCGACGGCGGTCGTGCACAGCGGCCAGGCGCGGCAACAACAGGCGACCCGGCGGCAGCCGCGAGGCGGCGTGCGACAGGGTCGGGGCATCCACGGTCGGGGCATGGGAAGCGCGCGGTTCCGGCATCGAACTTCGCCGCGTGGGGGCATCCGGGTGGAAAAAGACAGCGGACAGGCGCTCGCTATACTAGCGCGCCCTTGTGCACGGCCCTTTCGGCATGACTGCTTCCCGGCCCACCACGATCACATTCCAGCAACTCATCCAGCGCCTCAATGCGTTCTGGGCCGAGCAGGGCTGCGTGCTGATCCAGCCGCTGGACCTGGAAGTCGGCGCCGGCACCTTCCACCCGGCCACGTTCCTGCGCGCGCTCGGCCCGGAGCCGTGGAACGCCGCCTACGTGCAGCCGTGCCGGCGTCCTACCGATGGCCGCTACGGCGACAATCCGAATCGCCTGCAGCGCTACTACCAGTATCAGGTCGCTATGAAGCCGTCGCCCGACAACATCGTCGAGCTGTATTTCGATTCGCTGAAAGCGCTCGGCGTCGACCCGCTGGTGCACGACCTGCGGCTGGTCGAGGACAACTGGGAATCGCCGACGCTCGGCGCCTGGGGGCTGGGCTGGGAAGTCTGGCTCAACGGCATGGAAGTGACCCAGTTCACCTACTTCCAGCAGGCCGGCGGGATGGAATGCAGGCCGGTGCTCGGCGAAATCACCTACGGGCTGGAGCGTCTGTGCATGTACCTGCAGAACGTCGACAACGTGTTCGACCTGGTGTGGACGCACGGCCCCACTGATTCTCACGGCCGCGCCACGCCGGTCACCTACCGCGACGTCTACCACCAGAACGAGGTCGAGCAGAGCGCGTACAACTTCGAACATGCCGACGTCGCCGAACTGTTTCATCGTTTCGATGCCTGCGAGGCCGAGGCGCTGAAGCTCACCGGACTCGGCCTGCCGCTGCCGGCCTACGAGCAGGTGTGCAAGGCGTCGCACAGTTTCAACATGCTCGACGCGCGCCGCGCGATCTCGGTGACCGAACGCCAGCGCTACATCCTGCGCGTTCGCAGGATTTCGCAAGGGGTCGCCGAAGCGTATTTCGCCCAGCGTGAGAAGCTCGGGTTTCCGGGGCTGAAACAGCCACCACAAGCTGCGTGATGCTTTCAGCCCCCTCTCCCTTCGGGAGAGGGCTGGGCTGAAGGTTCGGCGAAGCGACACATGGCGAGCTCTCTGTATCCGAACCTGACGACCAGCGTCCCTCGCCTCCACAACGCCCTCCGCCGTACCCTCATCCGCCCTTCGGGCACCTTCTCCCCGGCCTTGCAACGGCATGGGAGAAGAGAAAGTCAAAGGCACCACGCAATGACCGACATGAAACCCCTGCTGATCGAACTGGGCACCGAGGAGCTGCCGGTCAAGGCGCTGCCCGGCCTCGCGCAGGCATTCTTCGACGGCGTGATCGCCGGCCTGATCGCCCGCGGCGTCGCGTTCGAACGCGGCGACGCCAGACCGCTGTACTCGCCGCGCCGGCTCGCCGTGCTGCTGCCGGGCGTCGCTGCCGCACAGCCCGAGCAGAGCTCCGAAGTGTTCGGCCCCTACCTCAACATCGCGCTCGACGCCGACGGCCAGCCGACCCGCGCGCTGCAGGGCTTCGCCGCCAAGGCCGGCGTCGACTGGAGCGCGCTCGACAAAACCAGCGACGCCAAGGGCGAGCGCTTCGTGCATCGCGCGGTCAAGCCCGGCGCGCAGACCCGCGACCTGCTCGCCGATATCGTGCGCGACGCGCTCGCCGCGATGCCGATCCCCAAGCCAATGCGCTGGGGCGCGCACGAGTACGCGTTCGCGCGGCCGGTGCACTGGCTGGTCCTGCTGCACGGCGGCGACATCGTCGAAACCGAACTGATGGGCGTGCGCAGCGACCGCATGAGCCGTGGCCATCGCTTCATACACGACAAGTCGGTGAGTATCGGCACGCCGGGCGACTACATCGATTCTCTGCGTGCAGCGAAAGTACTGGTCGATCCCGACGAACGCCGCGCGCGCATCGTCAGCGAAGTCGAAACCGCCGCGAAGGCTTCAGGCGGCGTGGCGCGCATCGACGACGGTATTCTGGAAGAGGTCAACGGCCTGACCGAGTGGCCGAAAGCCATCGTCTGCAGCTTCGACCGCGAGTTCCTCGCGGTGCCGCAGGAAGCGCTGATCGCGACGATGGAAACCAACCAGAAATTCTTCCCGGTGCTCGACGCCGACGGCAAGCTCAGCGAGCGCTTCATCGGCATCGCCAACATCGAATCCAAGGAAGAAGCCGAAGTCAGCAAGGGCTACGAGCGGGTGATCCGCCCGCGTTTCTCCGATGCGAAGTTCTTCTTCGATGAAGACAAGAAGCAGGGTCTGGCGTCGATGAACGACGGCCTGCAGTCCGTTACCTATCAGGCGAGGCTGGGTACGGTCGCCGACAAGGTCGCGCGCGTGGCCGCACTGGCCGAGAGCATCGCCACTGAGGTCGGCGTAGATCCCCAGCTTGCACGGCGCGCGGCGGAACTGTCGAAGGCGGATTTGCAGTCGCGGCTGGTCGGCGAGTTTCCCGAATTGCAGGGCATCGCCGGACGGTATTACTTAATGCAGGACGAGTCGCTGTCGGACCTGTCGATCGAGGAACGCACCGCCGTGGCAGACGCGATCGACGAGGCGTACATGCCGCGATTCTCCGGCGACGCGATCGCGCCGAGCAGGATGGGCCAAGTGCTCGCTATCGCCGAACGGCTAGACACGTTGTCCGGCTTTTTCGAGGCGGGATTTAAGCCAACAGGTAATAAGGATCCTTTTGCCCTACGGCGGACGGGACTTGGCCTAGCAAGGACGTTAATCGAGGGTAGCTGCGACGTTGATCTATACGAAAGAGCGATGGAGTCAGGGTGGAAGCAACGCGCACTACACGACGGTGGCCGCCCCACGATATCGAGTTTGATTTGTTTTTTTGTCGTTGAACGGATGCGTGCTTACTACAACGATCAAGCTGTTACGAATAGCGTCTTCGCTTCCGTGTTAACTAAAGTCAATCGCGGGCAAGAGGTGGTTTTACGCGATTCATCTAGTATTGGTGTGGCCGAATTAACTTGCCAGATCGGGTCATTGTGGGATTGCGACTCTCGTATCCACGCCGTCGTCGAATTCACGAAGCTGCCCGAGGCCGCTGCACTGGCCGCGGCCAACAAGCGTAGCCGCAACATCCTGCGCAAGGTCGATGGCGAGCTGCCGACCACGATCGATGCGGCGTTGTTCACCGAAGCGGCCGAACGTGAACTCGCCGACGCGGTGGATGCGGCGATTGCCGACACCGACCCCTTGCTCGCGAGCCGCGACTACGTGGCGGTGCTCGACCGGCTGGCGCGGCTGCGGCCGCAGGTGGATGCGTTCTTCGATTCGGTGATGGTCAATGCCGACGACCTCGCCGTACGCAACAACCGGCTGGCATTGTTGAAGCGCTTGAGCGATCGACTCGGAAGTGTGGCGGCGATCGAGCATTTGTCGATCTAGTCGGCCAGGCACGTCCCTTGGCTTAGGCCAACGACAGAACGTCGCTGTTGCCGTTGCCGTTGCCGTTGCCGTTGCCGTTGCCTTTGCCTTTGCTGGTGATCTTGACTTGCCCCGCGCCGTAAAGCTCGCCGAGCACCGGAGTCGGAAAGGGGGAAAAGGCCCACGTGTCTGAGTGCGCGAAGCGCGCGAGTTGTGGGCCGTACCCTTTCCGGCGAGGAGCGCAGGGGACCGGGCGGCTTTACCGCCCGGCGAGCGTCCGGCGCACTGGTTTTGGTTACTTTTGCCGTAACAAAAGTAACCCGCCTTCAGGCGGAAGCTGTTGATCCTGCTCCTGAGCCTTTGCCTCATGTTGTTGGCTCTTGAATCCTTCAAGCATCTGAAGACGGTAGAAAGGCGAAAATCAAAGACTTTCGCCTTCAGCGAGTTACTTTTGTCTTGGCAAAAGTAACCAAAACCGCACGCGCCGGACGCTCGCCGATGCGATGAAGCCGCATCGGTCCCCTGCGCTCCTCGCCCAAAGAACCACGGCCCACAAACTCGCGCGCTACGCGCACTCAAACATGTGGGCCTCTTCGGCCGCTTTGGGCTGCGGTGCTCGGCGAGCTTTACGGCGCGGCGCAGGTCAAAATCAAGGGCAAAGGTCAAGGTCAATTGCAATTGCAACTGCAACTGCAACTGCAACTGCAGGATCAAGATGGATCCCGGCATTCGCTGGGATGACGAACCTGAGTCGCGAGGGAAAACAGTAAACCCGCGCCGATCAGCCGCGTCCCATCACCCCGACCGTTTCATGAAAAGAGCCGCCGACACCGCCAGCATGATCAAGGTCGGCAACAGGTACGCCAGCCTGAAATCGAATTTGTACACGGTCGCCAGCTGCACGAACTGCGACTGCAGCAGCCAGAACCCCAGCGCGAACACGATGCCCACGAACAGCCGCTTGCCCATGCCGCCGCTGCGCAAGGTGCCGAACGCGAAGGGGATCGCCGCCAGGCACAGCGCCAGCACATTGAGCGGGTAGAACCAGCGACCCCAGTAATGCTGCTGGTACTCGCTTGCATCAAGGTCGTTGCGTTGCCGGTAAGCCACCGCGCTGCGCAGTTCGCTGGCAGTGAGATAACGCGGCCGGTCGATGTCGGCCTTCAGGGCGGTGGCATCGAGCTGCGAATCCCAGCGCTCTTCAGCGATCTGGCTCTGGGTCACCGAGCGCTGATCGAAGTAGGTGCGGGTGACATCGCGCAACAACCAGCCGCCGGTACGATGTTCGGCGACCTTCGCCAACGCCAGCGACTCCAGACGGCCGTCGCGGGCGAACTCGTACAGGCGCACGTCGCGCAGCTCCAGCCAGCTGTCCTGGCCATCGTCGCGCTCCTCGCCGCCCTGGGCGTTGAGGATGGTGTCGCCCTCGCGCGCCCACACGCCCGAATAGCGCGCCACGATCATGTCGTTGGAACGCGACGACGCCCTCAACGCATCGGCCTGACGCTGGCCCCACGGCCCAAGCGTCTCGCCATTGACCACCATCAGCGCGGTGATCACTGCCAGCGCGCCGGCGACAGCGAGACTCAGCCGGCGCCGCGACAAGCCGATCGCCCGCAACGCGGTCAGCTCGGACGTGGCGGAGAGCTGGCCCAGCGCCATCAACGACCCGATCACCGCGGCAGTCGGAAACAGTGTGTAGGAGCGGCGCGGAACCGTGTAGGCCACGTAGGTCAGCGCTTCGATGATGCCGTATCTGCCTTCGCCGACCCGGCCGAACTCCCCTACCAGGCTCAGCATCACGTCCAGCCCCAACAGCACCGCCCAGGTCAGCAGCACCGAGCCGATCACCACCCGGCCGACGTAGCGGTCGTGGAGCTTAAGCAACGCGCTCATGCCAGCACCTTGCGGACCCGGCCGAGCCGCCCGTCCATGAAATACAGCGCCAGCGCACCCGCCAGCAGCGGCAGAACCAGCCACCACAGCCCCAGCGCCGGGTCGAGCTTGCCGCTTTCCAGCCAGCCCCGACCCATCAGCATCAGGTTCATGCCGACCAGATAGGTCAGAAAGCCCATCATCATGCGCCCATAACGCGCCTGGCGCGGACTGCTGCGGGCCAGCGGGATCGCCATCAGCGCGAACGCCAGTGTCAGCAGCGGCGGCGCCAGCCGGTAGTGCAGCTGGGCATTGGCGGCCGGGCGGGCGTCGCCGAACAAGGCCGGCGTCGGCAGCACGTCGGGGTCGTTCGGATCGAACTTGCCCTCGCCCACCGGCATCAATATTTCGTTGCTGGCGTAGCGCATCAGCTTGTAGTCGAGGCCGCCGTCCATGGGTCCCTCGACTTCGAACCCGTCGTTGAGCACCAAGTAGCGCTGGCCGTCTTCGCCGAGGATCAGTTCGCCGTTGTTGGAGGTGGTGACGTCGAGGCGGTCACCGTCCTGCCGGTAGACGAACACGCGGCTGAAGCGGCTGCCGTCGCTGGACATGCTGCCGATGAACACCACCCCCCCACCGCCCGGTATCTCGGTGAAGGTGCCTGGCTCCAGCCCCGCCACGATCAGGTTGCGATTGGCCTCGTTGACCATCTGCCGCGACATCCGCTCCGCCCACGGCCCCAGCCACAGCGAGCACAGCGCGACCACCACCATCACCGGCAGCACCAGCATCAGCACCGGCTTCAACAGGCGCCGCGGCCCGACGCCGATCGAGGCGATCACCGGCATCTCCGAATCCCGGTACAGCCGGCCCATCGCCAGCATGATGCCCAGCATCATTGCCAGCGGCAGGATCAGCGGCAGCCATTGCAGCAGCACCAGGCCCAGCTGCGACAGCATCATTCCGGCCGGCACGCGGCCGCGGGCGATATCGGCCAGCACATCGGTGAAGGCGCCACCCACAGAGACGATCAGCAGCACCACCAGGGTGGCGAAGGTCGACTGTGTGAATTCGCTCAGCAGGTAACGGTCAAGCTTCGGCATCAGGCAGGCTTGCTTTAGACTCGGGGGTTCGTTGGACAACGGGAGGTGGCTGCGCAATGCGCGGTCGGTGGGCCTCGCGGCCCGGAAGCTGCCCGATTCTACGCAGACACTGTGTACGCAGACACTCTGTATGCAGAGACGCTGTACGGAAATACCCAGTACGGAAGCATGCCCTTGCGCATGTCGTGGTACTGAAACAGCCCGTACCAAACCATTTCACCCTATTGGAACCTGTTGCATGGCCCTCGAATTCGACCTGAACCACGACGCGCCTGTCGCCGCGCAAGCCGACTGCATCGTCGTCGGTGCGTTCGCCGACAACACGCTCACGCCGGCCGCGACCGCACTCGACGCCGCCAGCGGTGGCCGCATCAAGACCCTGCTCGATCGCGGCGACGTCAACGGCAAGACCGGCAAGACCACGCTGCTGCACGACCTCGACGGCGTGACCGCGTCGCGGGTGCTGGTGGTCGGCCTGGGCGAGCCGGGCAAGTTCGGCGTGCCGCAATACCTCAAGGCCGTCGGCGATGCAGCGCGTGCACTCAAGTCCGGTCCGGCTTCGCACGCGCTGCTCACCCTGGCCGAGGTGCCGGTGACGGGCCGCGACAGCGCCTGGGCGATCCGCCAGGCCGTGATCGCCGCCGACCACGCCTGCTACCGCTATACCGCGACGCTCAGCGACAAGGCCAAGAAGGACGAAGCCGGCCTGCGCCGTCTGGGCATCAGCGGCGACACCGAACTTGATGCCAGTCGCACCGCGCTCGCGCAGGGCCAGGCGATCGCCGCCGGCGTGCAGTTCGCGCGCGAGCTCGGCCACCTGCCGCCGAACATCTGCAATCCAGCTTACCTCGCCTCACAGGCGCAGGAATTCGCCGGCCGCTTTGACACCACCAGCTGCGAAGTGCTGGATGTCGCCGCGATGGAGAAGCTCGGCATGGGCTCGCTGCTCGCGGTCGCGCGCGGCTCGGCCAATGCGCCGAAGCTGATCGCGCTCAAATACAACGGCGGCGGTGACGCCAAGCCCTACGTGCTGGTCGGCAAGGGCATCACCTTCGACAGCGGCGGCCTCAACCTCAAGACCCAGGGCGGTATCGAGGAAATGAAGTTCGACATGTGCGGCGCGGCCACGGTGATGGGCACGTTCGTGTCTGCGGTCGGCATGCAGCTGCCGATCAATCTCGTCGTCATCGTGCCGGCGGTGGAGAACATGCCCGACGCCGATGCCTACCGCCCGTCCGACGTGCTCACCAGCATGTCCGGCAAAACCATCGAAGTCGGCAATACCGACGCCGAGGGCCGGCTGATCCTGTGCGATGCGCTGACGTTCGCGCAGAAATACGAACCCGCCGCGCTGGTCGATGTCGCCACCCTCACCGGCGCCTGCGTGGTCGCGCTGGGCAAGTACGCCAGCGGCCTGATGAGCAAGCACGACGACCTCGCCGACGAGTTGCTGGTCGCCGGCGAAGCGGTCTTCGACCGCGCCTGGCGCCTGCCGCTGTGGGACGAGTACCAGCCTATGCTGGATTCGACCTACGCTGACGTCTACAACATCGGCGGCCGCTGGGCCGGCGCGATCACCGCCGGCTGTTTCCTGTCGCGCTTCACCGAAGGCCAGCGCTGGGCGCACCTGGACATCGCCGGTTCGGCCAGCGACGAAGGCAAGCGCGGCATGGCGACCGGGCGACCGGTAGGGTTGCTGAGCCAGTGGCTGATCGACCGCGCGGCTTGAATCGATGCCGCAGGCCGATTTCTACCTGATCCAGAAGCCGCGCTTCCGGGAGGAGCCGCTGCTGCTGGTGTGCGAGCTCGCGCGCAAGGCGCACGACAAGGGGTTGCCGACCCTGGTGCTGGCGCGTGACACCGAGCAGGCCGAACAACTCGATGACCTGCTGTGGTCCTTCGATCCGGACGCGTTCATCCCGCACCAGATCGCCGGCGCCGATATCGAGGAAGAGGAAGCCGAGGTGCTGATCGTCGCGCCGGACACCGAAGCGCCGATGCGGCCGCTGGTGATCAACCTGCGCGACGCCGCCGTCGATGGCGGTTTCGAGCGCGTTCTGGAAGTGGTGCCGGCCGACGAGGCCGCGCGCACCGGTTCGCGCGAACGCTGGAAGCAGTACAGGGCGCGCGGCTTCGACGTGAACAAGTACGACATGTAATCACCGATCGTCATTCCCTCGAAAGCGGAAACCCAGCGACTTCGCTCCGCCGTGACCGCGTTACCACACAGTGGTGCGAACAGTGGAATCCGGTACGGCCGCGATGACGATGCGACGCAACCAACGGCACTGGATTCCCGCCTTCGCGGGAATGACGAGCAAAGGCAACAACCAACGTCATGACCGACACCCTCTCCCCCAGCTACGACCCCACCCAGTTCGAAGCCCGCCTGTACCGGCAATGGGAAAGCAGCGGCGTGTTCCAGCCGCGCGGTGAGGGCGAGCCCTACACGATCCTGCTGCCGCCGCCGAACGTCACCGGCACCCTGCACATGGGCCACGCCTTCCAGCACACGCTGCAGGACGCGTTGATCCGCTACCACCGCATGCTCGGCCGCGACACCCTGTGGCAGATGGGCACCGACCACGCCGGCATCGCCACCGAAATGGTGGTCGCGCGCAACCTGGCGGCCGAAGGCAAGGGCGAGTCCCGCGACTCGCTCGGGCGCGATGGTTTCATCGAAAAAGTCTGGGAGTGGAAGCAGCATTCCGGCGACACCATCGAACGGCAGATGCGCCGGCTCGGCACCTCCGGCGACTGGTCGCGCTCGACGTTCACGATGGATCCGATAGCCGCCGACGCGGTGCGCGAGGCGTTCGTGCGGCTGTTCGATCAGGGCCTGATCTACCGCGGGCAACGGCTGGTCAACTGGGACCCGGTGCTGAAGACCGCGATCTCGGACCTGGAAGTCGTCAGCGAGGAGGAGGACGGTTTCCTGTGGTCGATCTCCTACCCATTGAGCGACGGCAGCGGTTCGCTGGTGGTCGCCACCACGCGCCCGGAGACGATGCTCGGCGACACCGCGGTGATGGTGCATCCCGAAGACGAGCGTTATGCACACCTGATCGGCCGCACGGTGACGCTGCCGTTGACCGGCCGGCTGATGCCGGTGATCGCGGACGACTATGTCGACCGCGAGTTCGGCACGGGCGTGGTCAAGGTCACCCCGGCACACGACTTCAATGACTACCAGGTCGGCCTGCGCCACAGCCTGCCGTTGATCAACATCTTTACGCCCGATGCGGCGACCAATGATCAGGTGCCGGAAAGCTATCGGGGCCTCGATCGTTTCGAGGCGCGCAGGCGCGTGCTCGCCGACCTCGAAAACGCCGGTCTGCTGGTCGAAACCAAACCGCACAAATTGCAGGTGCCGCGCGGCGACCGCAGCGGACAGGTGATCGAGCCGTACCTGACCGATCAGTGGTTCGTGAAGATGGACGGCTTCGCCCAGCGTGGCATGGCGTTGGTCGCGGGCACCGATGGAAAACAGGGCGACATCAAGTTCGTCCCCGCCAACTGGATCAATACCTACCGTCACTGGATGGAGAACATCCAGGACTGGTGCATCAGCCGCCAGCTCTGGTGGGGGCATCGCATCCCGGCGTGGTACGACGATGCCGGCAAGATATACGTCGGACTCGACGAAGCCGAAGTGCGTACGCGCTACGAACTCGGTGCCGATGTTTCGTTGCGTCAGGACAACGACGTGCTGGAAACATGGTTCTCCTCGGGGCTGTGGCCGTTCAGCACGATGGGCTGGCCCAATGAGGCGCTGATGACGCAGCGCGGCTACCACAGGTTCGTGCCGTCGTCGGTGTTGGTGACCGGCTTCGACATCATCTTCTTCTGGGTCGCGCGCATGATCATGCTGACCGACCACTTCACCGGCCAGGTGCCGTTCAAGGACGTCTACATCACCGGCCTGGTGCGCGACAAGGACGGTCAGAAGATGTCCAAGTCGAAGGGCAACATCCTCGACCCGCTGGACCTGATCGACGGCATCACCCTGGATGCGCTGCTGGAAAAACGCACCGCTGGCTTGATGCAGCCGAAGATGGCCGAGAAGATCGCCAAGGCCACCCGCCGCGAATTCCCCGAGGGCATCCCGGCGTTCGGTGCCGACGCGCTGCGCTTCACCATCGCCGCGCTGGCCACCCACGGCCGCGACATCCGCTTCGACATGGGCCGCGCCGAGGGCTACAAGAATTTCTGCAACAAGCTGTGGAACGCGACGCGGTTCGTGTTGATGAACACCGAATCCTTCTCCGCAGGAGCGCCCCATGGGCGAGATTCGCAATCGGCTGAAGCGTCGCGCCCATCCGGCGCTCCTGCGCCGACGACGGAGGCCGAGCGCTGGATCCTCGCCCAGCTGGCGAAAACCACCGCCGAAGCGCACACCCACTTCGCCAGCTACCGCTTCGACCTGCTCGCGCAATCGTTGTACGAGTTCGCCTGGAACGACTTCTGCGACTGGTTCGTCGAACTGGCCAAACCCGCGCTCAACGGCGAAGACGCCGCAGCCGCCGACAGCACCCGCCACACCCTGCTGTACGTGCTCGAACGCCTGTTGTGCCTGCTGCACCCGCTGATCCCGTTCGTCACCGAGGAACTGTGGCAAGCGGTTGCGCCGAAACTCGGCATCACCGACGTGGCGACCATCATGCTGCGGCCGTACCCGCAGGCCGCGGACGTCGACACCGCCGGTTACGCGAGCGCCGAAGCCGATATCGAGTGGCTCAAGTCGATGGTGTCGTCGTTGCGCCGGGTCCGCAGCGAGCTCAACGTGCCGCCATCGAAAACCGTGACCCTGCTGCTGGCCGGCGGCGTCGAGGCGGATCGCGAACGTGCCGGGCGTTTCGCGCCGTCGCTGCGTTTCCTCAACAAGCTCGAGCGCATCGAGTCCATCCACGATGCGGATACCGCGCCGGCTTCCGCGACCGCGGTGGTCGGCGAACTCAGACTGCTGGTGCCGCTGGAAGGCTTGGTCGACCTCGGCGCAGAACGCGTGCGGCTGGACAAGGAGCTCAAGCGCGTCGAGGGCGAAATCGCCAAGTGCGGCAACAAGCTCGCCAGCGAGACCTTCGTGCAGAACGCGCCGGCCGCGGTGGTCGAACAGGAGCGCAAGCGTCTGCTTGAGTGGAGCCAGCAGCGCGACGCGCTGGCCGCGCAACGCACGAAGCTGTTGTGAGGGTGGGCGGGTCGCGTGCCGGTATCCGGGCCGATCATGCCAAATCAGCCGAGCAAGCTCGGCTCTACGAGACGAGCGGAACAGAACCCGTCCTCGGGGCGGCTTCGGCCTATTCCGCCGGCAACAACAGTTCGATCGCCATCACCAACGCATCCTCGCGCCCGTCCCTGGCCGGGTAATAGCGCGGACGGCGGCCGATCTCGTTGAAGCCCTCGTCGAAATACAGGGCGATCGCCGCCGCATTCGACGGCCGTACTTCCAGGAAGACCCGTTGCGCGCCGCGGCCGCGGGCAATGTGCAGGATCGCGCGCACCAGCTTGCGACCTAAACCGCAGCCTTGCCGTTCGGGCACGATGCAGACGTTGAGCACGTGCGCCTCGCCTGCCGCGAGGCTGAGCAGAAAGTAGCCGACGATGTGGCCGTCCTCGTGCAGCACCCAGGACGGGTAATCGGCGCGCAGGCAGTCGCGGAAGATGCCGGGCGTCCAGGGGAACGGGTAGGCGCGGCTCTCGATCGCGTGCACGCCGTCGATGTCGGCCTCGCGCATCGGCCGCAGCGTCGGTGCCGGGCGGCTGGCCGCATCGACAGCCAGCGCGCTCATTGGCGTTTATTGCCGCGAGGCAACGCACGCAGGCGCGGCCACAGCGCGCGCTTGCCGGCGCTGTCGCCACGCAGGGCGGCGCTGTCGACACCCAGTCGCGCCAACGCAGCTTC
>JALZKJ010000030.1 GCA_030859305.1 Pseudomonadota bacterium
TTGCGTGCCAGCGCGCGTTCCAGCACGGGCGCGGAATCGACGAACACGCGGTGGCCGAACGGGCCGACCTGCTCGGCGATGCGTTCGGACAGGCGCTGCAGGCGTTGCCGCATGAGCTTGTGGTAATCGCGGCCGAGCGCGTAACGGGCGACGTAGGCGCGTTCGCCGTCGGCCAGCGTTTGCCAGGCCTCGTCATCATCATCGCGGCCGTAGTCGAGGCCGACCGAGATCACCCGCAGCGTGCCCGGGATCAACGCGTCCGGCCGCGCGCGCAGGTTGCCGTGGCGCGCCATCCAGTCCATCGAGCCGTACAGGCCCTGCGCGAGCCAGTCGCGCAGGTGGGCTTCGTCGTCGCCGAGTTCGATGCCGGTGATGCCGCAGTGCTGGAAGCCCGCGTCGTGCGCCAGCGCGCGGATGCGTTGTGCAAGCAACGCGTAGTCAACCGCCTCCGTCGCAGCCGGCACCTGCTGGATGGGGATCGACTTGATCGAGGTCGGATTTGAAGAAGGCTGGCTCACGATGACGCAAGTATAGAATCGGGCGATGCCCGACGATGCCGCCCTCTACGATGTTCCAGCCCTGCGTGCGATCGAGGCGCGCGCGGCGCGGCGTCTGGGCGATGAGGGTGAATTGATGCGCCGCGCCGGCCAGGCCGCGTGGCGGGAAGCCTTGCGGCTGTGGCCGTCGGCGCAGCGCATCGTGGTGGTCTGCGGGCCGGGCAACAACGGCGGCGATGGCTACGTGCTGGCGCGTCATGCGCAGCAATCCGGACGCCAGGTCACCGTGCTGCGCTTGCCTGGACATGCGCCGCGCAGCGCGCTGGCCGCGCGTGCCTGCGTCGATTACGAGGCGGCGGGCGGGCGATGCACGGACTGCGGCGGTGAATTTCCCGCTGTTGAACTCGTCGTCGATGCCTTGTTCGGGATTGGTTTGTCGCGCGCGCCGGACGACGAAACCACCCGTTTGATCGAGGCGATCAACAAACAACCGGCGCCGGTGTTCGCGCTCGACGTGCCCAGCGGTGTCGATGCGCAATCGGGCGCGATACCGGGTGCCGCGATCGTCGCCGATCACACGCTGGAGTTCATTGCCGCCAAGGCGGGCCTGCGCACCGGCGCGGCGTCGGATTGCACCGGCACAGTGGCGGTGTCGCCGCTGGCGCTGTCCGCGGCCGACTTCGCCGATGCCGTTGTGCGTGCCGAACGATGGGGCGAATCCGACCTCGCGCGCGGGCTGCAACGACGCAGGCGCGACAGCCACAAGGGAACCCACGGCCGCGTACTGTGCATCGGCGGCGACCACGGCCATGGCGGCGCGATCATGCTCGCCGCCGAAGCCGCGTTGCGCAGCGGCGCGGGGCTGGTCGATGTGGTGACGCGGGCGGCGCATGTCGCGCCATTACTGGCGCGTCGGCCGGAACTGATGGTGCATGGGTTCGACGAGGCGAATGATCATCTCGCTGCGTTGCTTGCCCGCATCGACGTGATCGCGATCGGTCCGGGTCTCGGCCAGGGGCGGTGGGCGCAGGCATTGCTTGCCGCCGCGCTGGCCTGCGGAAAACCCCTGCTGCTCGATGCGGATGCGCTCAACCTGCTGGCGACAACGCCGCGCAAGCTCGCGCCTGACAGCGTACTGACACCGCATCCCGGCGAAGCCGCGCGGCTGCTCGATGCGACGACGGCCGAGGTGCAGGCGGACCGGTTCGCAGCGGCACGAAACCTGTGCGAACGCCTCGGTTGCGTGATCGTGCTGAAGGGTGCAGGCACGCTGGTTGCCGCGCCCGGCCGGGTGCCGCGGCTGATCGCCGCAGGCAATCCCGGCATGGCGGTCGGCGGCATGGGCGATGTGCTCAGCGGCGTCATCGCGGCACTGCGCGGGCAGGGGCTGGACGCGTTCGATGCCGCCAGCCACGGCTCATTGCTGCATGCGGTCGCCGGCGATCACGCGGCTGCCGATGGCGGTGAACGCGGTCTGCTGCCGGGCGACCTGATGCGCTGGCTGCGCCGTTGCGGCAATCCGGGAGCATCGTCATGAGCTCAAGTGGCACGACTTCGGTTGGAGCGACTTCGCCCAGTACGATGTCGATCCGGCTGTCCGACGCGGAGGCCACCGATCGCCTCGGTCGGCAACTCGCACTGACCTGCCCGCCACGCGCGATCGTGCACCTGCGCGGCGAACTCGGCGCCGGCAAATCGACCCTGGCCCGCGCGTTGTTGCGCGGACTCGGGGTCACCGGCGCCATCCGCAGCCCGACTTACACCCTGGTGGAGCGGTACGCACTGTCGGCCGGCGGTGAGGCCTGGCATCTGGATCTCTATCGCATCGTCGATGCCGGCGAACTCGAGTTTCTCGGCCTGGATGGCGATGAAGCCGTGTTGTGGCTGGTCGAGTGGCCCGAACGGGGAGGGCATGGCCTGCCTGCGCCGGACCTGGTGATCGAGCTGGAGGTGGAAGAGCATGGTCGCCTGGTGAATCTGCGGCCGGTTTCACCGATCGGAGCGACTTGGACCGCGGCGCTTGGAGTCAACGGGTCGTTTGCAGGTCATTCCTGAATGATTGCGCAGGAAGTTCAGGCAGGTGCCGGATTCCAAAGGGAAATAGTGCTTGCAAAACCTGCAAAGCGGTGCTTGACTGCGCCCATGCGAGTTAATGGTTCCACCGTCCAGAGGTACCTGCTCGGGCTTGCGCTGCTTGCGGCGCTGGCCTGGAACCTGGCATACGCCAGCGAAATCAAGGGCTTGCAACTCAGCAGCGGGGCCACCGGCACCCGCGCCGAGATTGCCCTCGACCGCGAGGCCGAATTCAAGATCATCCGCCTCAGTGGTCCCGATCGCCTGGTCGTCGACCTGCCGGCCGCCACGCTGGCAAGCGGCCTGCGCATGCCGGCGGCCAGCGGCATCGTCAAGGCCATCCGTACCGGTCAGCCGACGCCGGGTACGGCGCGCATCGTGTTCGATCTCGCCCAGCCCATCGCCGTACTCAAGCCGCATATCGAACACGGCGCATCGGGCCCGCGCCTGGTGCTTGAATGGCCCGGCGATGGTGTGGCAGCGACCACTGCCGTCGCGGCGTCTCCCGCATCGGTTTCGACCGCAGCTGGCACCACGGCCCCTGCAGTCGCGGCTTCCGGCCCGCATCAGTCCGAAACCGGCGGCATCGACCAGGCCGCAGCTTCGGCTGCGGCGACCAGCCGCCTGATCACCGAGATCGCCGCGCGAGTGTCCGCTGGCACCGCGCAACCAGGCGCCACGGTGGCCGCGTCCGCAGCGCCGACGAACGTGCCGACGAACTTGCCGACGAATACCGCGCTGCCCAGCGTCACCCCCGACTACGGGGTTCCGACCACGGTGGCCACCGGCGTTCCCACCCGCATCGCCACCGGTGTGCCGGCCGGTGTGCCAGTCGCGCCAGCGCAACCCGCCGCCAGCACCGCCTCGGGCAAGAGCCTGCAACCGGTCATGGGTGGAGTCGGCATGCGGCCCTTGATCATTGCGATCGATGCGGGCCACGGCGGCCAGGATCCGGGCGCGATCGGCCAGGGCGGCAAGCGCGAGAAGGACATCACCTTGTCGATCGCCCGCGAACTGGCCCGCCAGATCAACGCCACTCCCGGCCTGCAGGCCTATCTCACCCGCGATAACGACGTGTTCATCCCGTTGAGCCAGCGCGCGAAGCTGGCCCGCAAGGCCAGGGCCGACATGTTCGTGTCGATCCATGCCGACGCCGCCGAGAACCGCAACGCGAAGGGGTCGTCGGTGTACGTGCTGTCGCTCAAGGGCGCTTCCTCGCAACGCGCGCGCTGGCTGGCCGACAAGGAAAACGCCGCCGACCTGATCGGAGGCGGAGCCCAGGCGCAGGCGAACAACACCCTGGCCTCGGTGCTGCTCGACCTGACCCAGAGCGGCCACATGAAAGCCTCCGAGGATGCCGCTTCGCACGTGCTGTCCGGCCTCAAGCGGGTCGGCAACAACCACAAGCCGCATGTCGAGCGCGCCAATTTCGCGGTGCTGCGCACGTCCGACATGCCGTCGATGCTGGTTGAAACCGCCTTCCTGTCCAATCCCGAGGAAGAATTGCGCCTGATGGATCCGGCGTTCCAGCGCACCATCGCGCGCGCGGTGCTCGACGGGGTCAACACCTATTTCATCCAGCAACCGCCGCCGGGCACGATGTACGCCGCCCGCGCGCAGGCGCAGTACGCCGCTGGCGTCGATGAAGGCGCGGCCGGCGGCAGTCCGTAGGCTGGGCGTCGGCCCGCATCGCGTCTTTGCTGTAGCCGGCGGCGGCATTCCGTAAGGTGGGCGTCGGCCGCCCTGCGCGCTCCGCTATCATCACGGCTGACTTATTCGACGGCGTCTTCGCGATGCCGCCCTCGCCGTGACGATCCGCCAACTGCCCGACATCCTGATCAACCAGATCGCCGCCGGCGAGGTCGTAGAGCGGCCGGCATCGGTGGTCAAGGAACTGGTCGAAAACGCGCTCGATGCCGGCGCCCTGCGCATCGACATCGACCTGGAAGAAGGTGGCGTGCGGCTGATCCGCATCCGCGACGACGGTGCCGGCATCGCCGCCGACCAACTCGCGCTGGCGATTTCGCGCCATGCCACCAGCAAGATCGCCTCGCTCGATGACCTTGAAGCGGTGGCGACCTTGGGGTTTCGCGGCGAGGCATTGCCTTCGATCGCCTCGGTCAGCCGGTTTGCGCTGATCTCGCGCCGCGCCGACGACGACCACGGCAGTGCGCTGGAAGTCGAGGGCGGCCGGGTCGGCCAGCCGACGCCGAAATCGCATCCGCAAGGCACCACGGTCGAGGTGCGCGACCTGTTCTTCAACGTGCCGGCGCGGCGAAAATTCCTGCGCGCCGAACGCACCGAGCTGGGCCACATCGAGGAATGGCTGCGGCAACTGGCGCTCGCGCGGCCGGATATCGAGCTGCGCGTCTCGCACAACGGCAAGCCGTCACGACGCTGGAAGGGCGACAGCGACCTGCTCTCGGACACGCGCCTGCACGAGACCCTCGGCGAGGAATTCGCCCGCCACGCGCTGCGGGTCGATCACAGCGGCGCCGGGTTGCGCCTGCACGGCTGGATCGCGCAGCCCACGTACTCACGCGCCAGCGCCGACCAGCAATACCTGTACGTCAACGGGCGCGGCGTGCGCGATCGCAGCATCGCCCATGCGGTCAAGCAGGCGTATGCGGACGTGCTGTTCCATGGCCGGCAACCGGCGTACGTGCTGTTCCTGGAACTCGACCCGCGCCGGGTCGACGTCAACGTGCATCCGGCCAAGCACGAAGTGCGGTTCCGCGATTCGCGGCTGATCCACGATTTCGTGTATCGCACCCTGCAAACCGCATTGGCGGACACCCGCGCCGGCAGCATGCCTTCCAACAGCCTGCCTTCGGATCTGCCAAACACCGGCCCGGACACACACGGGCCGGCGTCCACCTCGCCGTCGCATGGCGGTCCATTCAACGGCAGTGGCTGGGCGAAGCCCCAGGCGCCGCTGGGTCTGAACAGTGGCGCCGGAGTCGAGGAAACCCGTGCCGGTTACGCGGCGTTGTACGGCGCGAGCGGGCCGGGCACGTGGCCGACGCAGCCGCAGTCGCTGCCGGCCAGCGACGACCCCAGCCTGCCGCCGCTGGGCTACGCGATCGCCCAGTTGCACGGCATCTACATCCTCGCGGAAAGCGTCGAAGGCCTGATCGTGGTCGACATGCACGCCGCGCACGAGCGCATCGGCTACGAGAAACTCAAGCGCGCGCACGATGGCGAAGGCCTGCGCAGCCAGCCCCTGCTGGTGCCGTCCACGCTGGCGGTGTCCGAGCGCGAGGCCGAAGTCGCCGAGCGCGAGGCCGATACCCTGTCGCGGCTCGGCTTCGAGATCACCCGCAGCGGGCCGCAGTCGCTGATGTTGCGCAGCGTGCCGGCGCTGCTGGCGCACGGCGATGTCGAAGCGCTGCTGCGCGATGTGCTCGCGGACCTGCGCGAACACGGTGGCGCCTCTCCCCTGGGCGGCCATCGCGTCGCTGCCGCGCGCGACGAACTGTTGTCGACGATGGCCTGCCACGGTGCGGTGCGGGCCCATCGCCGCCTCACGCTGCCGGAGATGAACGCGCTGCTGCGCGAAATGGAAGTCACCGAGCGCTCCGGTCAGTGCAATCATGGCCGTCCGACCTGGGCACGGTTCAGCCTGGCCGAAATCGATCGCTGGTTCCTGCGAGGACGTTAGATGCCTCGACAGTTGCCGGAAAGCCGCCTCGACCTGGCGATCACCGCGGGCGAAAAGGCCTGCAGCAACCGCACGCTCTGCATCAACACGCCATGAACGAGCACGTCATGAACCAGCACACCATGAAAAGGATACCCATGCGTCACCTGAAAAGCTTCGCCTTGTCCGCTGTCATCGTGGCGGGTCTGTTGTCGATCAACCTGTTCTCGCCCAACCTGTCGGCGACCCCTTCCACGGCCAGCGCCGGCGATGGCACTACTGCCGCGGCGCCGGTGTCTCCGATCGCGATCGTCACCGAGTCCGTGCATACGGCGCCCACGCCGTTGTTGTGGAAGCTGTCGAACGCCGACAACACGGTCTACCTGCTGGGTTCGTTCCACCTGCTCAAGGCCGACGACTATCCGCTTTCGGTCGATGTCGACAACGCGTTCGCGGCGGCGGACAAGGTCGTGTTCGAGGTGCCGCCGGATCAGTTGTTCGATCCGGCGACCGCGCAGAAATTCATGGTCGCGGCCGGTTATGCCGATGGTGGCAGCCTGAGCGAGGTGCTGCCGGCGGCGATGCGCGAGAAGTTCAACCACATCCTGGCGCGCAGCGGCAGTTCCATCGCCCAGTTCGATGGCTTCGAACCTTGGTTCGTCAACCTGTCACTGATGCTGGGGGTTTCGCAGTCGATGGGTTTCAGCGGCGAGAACGGCCTCGACCAGCACCTGATCCGCGAAGCAGGCAAGGCCGGCAAGCCCACCGGCGGCCTGGAAAGCATCGACGACCAGTTGAACGCGCTCGACAGCACGCCGATGCACGAACAGGTCATGGCGCTGGCCGAATTCATCGACAGCCCCGAAGCGATGCCGGGCATGCTGACCGGACTGCACGGGGCCTGGCGTAGCGCCGACCTCGACCAACTTGATCGCCTGGCGGTGCGCGAGATGCGGCAGAAGACCCCGGAAACCTACCGGTTGATCAACGTTGCCCGCAACGACGCCTGGGTGCCGCAGATCCAGTCGATGCTCGAGGATGCAGGCGACGGGAATACCCTGGTCGTGGTCGGCGCCCTGCACCTGCTCGGCGAGGATGGACTGGTCGAACAGCTGCGTGCCAAGGGCTACGCGGTCGTGCGGATCTGCTCGGCGTGTCAGGTCGAAGCCGAAGCCGGCGAAGTGGCGGTCGGCGAATAAGCATCCGCCCGGTGACTACAGCTCATCGTCAGATCGCGGTCGTGGCAGGTGACGGCGACACCAGCACGATGCAATCCACCGGGCAGGCCGGTATGCACAACTCGCAGCCCGTGCACAGCGGCTCGATCACCACGTGCATGTGCTTGCTGCCGCCGATGATCGCGTCGACCGGGCAGGCCTGGATGCATTTGGTGCAGCCGATGCAATCGGCTTCGATCACCAGCGCGACCTGTGCTGGTTTGTGTTCGCCGCGGCGGCGGTCGAAAGGTTTTCCGGCTATGCCGAGCACATGCGCCAGTGCATTCGCGCCTGCGTCGCCACCGGGCGGACAGCGGTCGACATCGGCTTCGCCGTTGGCCATGGCTTCGGCGTAGGGCCGGCATCCGGCATAGCCGCATTGCCCGCATTGGGTCTGCGGCAGCAGGCGATCGAGGCGTTCGACGAGATCAGGCATGGCGGGCGACAGGGAAACGGTGCTTTCCTGCTTGTCATTCCCGTTTACGCGGAAATGACGAGAAGGATGCTCAGCGCACCGGCATGCCGGGCTGCGCGCCCTCATGCACGTCCAGCAGGAACAGCCCGCCACCGTCGAACCCGGCCGACAGGATCATGCCCTCGCTCAAGCCGAAACGCATCTTGCGCGGCGCCAGGTTGGCGATGAACACCACGCTGCGCCCGATCAGCTTTTCCGGCTCGCCGTAGGAGGCGCGGATGCCGGAGAAGATCTGCCGGGTGCCGAGTTCGCCGGCATCGAGCTCAAAACGCAGCAGCTTGTCGGAGCCTGCGACTAATTCGCAGGCCAGTACCGTGCCGACGCGCAGGTCGAGCCGCGCGAAGTCGTCGATGCCGATGGTTTCGGCGCCTGCTGTTGCGGGGTTTTGTACGTTCGTAGGAGCGGCCGCTAGCCGCGATGCTTCTGCCTCCGTCACCGCCAGGAGCTCGCGCCCATGGGGCGCTCCTACGGGGGCGGCTTCTTCGGGTTTCATGGATTCCTTGCTGGCTTCGGTCATGGCATCGATCTGCTTTGGGTCGATTCGGGTGAACAGCGGGGTGTAGGCGGCGATCCGGTGCGACAACAGCGGGGCCTCCAGATCGCTCCAGCGAGTGACAGGCGCGGTGAGAAATGCCTCGGCCTGCGCCGACACCCGCGGCAATACCGGCTTCAGCGCAGCGGCCAATACGCGGAACAGGTTCAATCCCTGCGTGCACACGCCGTGCAATGCCGCGTCGGCGCTGTCCTGCCTGGCCAGCACCCAGGGCTTGTGTTCGTCGATGTAGCGGTTGGCCTCATCGCTCAGCGCCATGGTCAGGCGCAAGGCGACCGCGGCCTCATTGCGCGTGTAAGCCTCGGCGATCGGCGCCAGCTGGGCGACGAAGCGCGCGTACATCGCGTGGTCTGGCAGCGCCGCCGCCAGTTCACCGCCGAAGCGTTTTTCGATGAAGCCCGCGCAACGGCTGGCGAGGTTGACGAACTTGCCGACCAGGTCCGAGTTCACCCGCGCAATGAAGTCGGTGAGATTCAGGTCGAGGTCGTCGACGCCACCCGAGGTCTTGGTCGCGAAGTAGTAACGCAGCGCCTCCGGATCGAGCCCGGTGTCCAGATAACTGCGCGCCATCACGAACGTGCCGCGCGACTTGGACATCTTGGCGCCGTCGACGGTCAGGTAACCGTTGACGTGCAGCCGGGTCGGCGCGCGGAAGCCTGCGCCATGCAGCACCGCCGGCCAGAACAGGCCGTGGAAATTGACGATGTCCTTGCCGATGAAGTGGTGCAGTTCAGCCTGGCTGTCGCGCGTCAGGTACGAGAAGAAGTCCAGCCCTTCGCGCTCGCACAGGGCCTGGAAACTGCTGAGATAACCGATCGGCGCGTCGATCCAGACGTACAGGTACTTGCCTGGATGGCCGGGAATCTCGAAACCGAAATAAGGCGCATCGCGCGAGATGTCCCAGGCGCGCAAACCCCCTTCGGCATCCAGCCATTCCATGAGTTTGGCCTTGACGCCAGGCGCGGCCACGTCACCGGCCAGCCAGTCGCGCAGGAACGCCTCGAACCCGCCGACCTCGAAAAAGAAATGCTCCGACTCGCGCAGCTCCGGCGCCGCGCCGCTGAGCACCGACCGCGGCTCCTTGAGTTCGGTCGGTGAGTAGGTCGCGCCGCAGTGTTCGCAGTTGTCGCCGTACTGGTCGGGCGTGCCGCAATTTGGACAGATGCCCTTGACGTAGCGATCGGGCAGGAACATGCCCTTGACCGGATCGAACAACTGCGCGACCGAGCGCCGCTTGATGTGGCCGTTGTTGTCGAGCTTGGCGTAGATCGCCTCGGTCAACGCGCGGTTGCGCGGCGAATGGGTCGAATCGTAGTGGTCGAACGCGACCCCGAAGTCGGCGAAGTCGTTTTCGTGGCCGGCCTGGATGCCGGCGATGAAGACCTCCGGGGTCGTGCCGGCCTTTTCCGCCGCGAGCATGATCGGCGTGCCGTGGGTGTCGTCGGCGCAGACGAAATGCGCGGTGTGCCCGGCCATCCGCTGCGCACGCACGAAGATGTCGCCCTGCACGTAACCGACCAGATGGCCGAGGTGCAGCGGCCCGTTGGCGTAGGGCAGGGCGCAGGTGACGACGAACTCGCGGGGCATGGGCGGGGCCACGGTGAATGGCCGGCGATTATCGCATGCGCCTGCCTTTGTCCAGGCCGCCGTTGGCACCACCAACTGCGTAATGGCCCGCAGTGCGGGCCATTACGCTTGAAGCCTGTCGCGGTATTCAAACCGTCATTGGCGAACCCAGGTCTGGGTGCGGCCGAGCAATGAGAACCCCATGAAACCGCGGACTTCCAGCTTGTTGCCGCCGTCGATCGGGGTCACCCTGACCGAGTAGATCTTGCCGTTGGACGGGTCGAGGATCTTTCCACCCTCCCAGGCCCCGTCCTTCTGCCTGATGCCCCACAGGATCACCATGCCATTGACCGGCTTGTCCTTGTTGTTGCCAGAACACGGGGCGCAGACCGGATTCGGGCCGTGATCGGACTGCAGGATCTCGCTGACGCGGCCGGCCAGGCTGCCATCGCGTGCCTCGTAGATTTCCACCACCGACTTGGGCTTTCCGGTCTTGTCATCGACTGTCGTCCACGAGCCGAGCGGCGTGTTCTGTGCCAACGCCGCAGGGGCAGCCGCCAGCAATGGCAGTGCCAGCAAAATGAGTGCAAGTAATTTGATGCGCATGGATCCTCTCCGGGATGTGTGTTGCGAGGGGCGTGGCATGGAAGTGCGGTGACGGTGTTTATGCTGCATTCGTCGCAGTACCTGAGCTGCAACGTAGGCCAGAAACATCCGCCCGGGCTCGTATAAACCACCTCGCGGCAAGCCGCAAAGCGTAGAGCCGGGCTTGTTTGGCTGCTCCTACGGGCGCGGCGCCATCGAACCGGCGGCGTAGGGATAGCGCAGGAAAATCGCGGCGATCGACTGGTCGACTTCGGCGGCGCGTTCCTGCGGGGTGCGTTGCACCACCCGCCCCATCGCTGCGCCGGTCCACACCAGCCGATTGCGGTCGGCATCGACCAGATCGACACTCAGCGTGCCCTGGGTGTACCGGCGCACCTGGGTTTCGTCGTACCAGATCGGCACGCCGACGTAGCGCCGCGCACGGTAGCTGTAGAAGTACTGTATGTCGCTGCGTGGTATCGAGTAGACGTCGGTCTTCTCCTGGATGATTCCCTGGAAATTCACCCGCAGGTCGGGATCGCTGTCGTTGAAAACGTAACCGCGCGCATTCATCTCGCGGCGGATGCTGTTCTTGATGGTGTCGGTTAGATACGTGGAGTAGCCCGAGTCCTCCATCGCCAGCGGCTGGTAGAAGGCGTAGCTGCGGTAGCGCGAAAAGTCGGCTTCCGGATCGAAATCGGTGCTGACGCGTGGGGCGGTGGCGCAGCCGGCCAGCAGTGCGAAGGCCAGTAGTGCGAACAGGCAGTTCAGGGCAAGACGAGGGCGTAGGTGCAGGTGCCACATGACGCATTCATCCAATGTGGGAACGTTGGCGCCACGCTATCAGCCGACAAAGGGTTGCGGCGTGAACGACGACGTAGTTGCATGCCGACAAGGCTTGCAGTCGACGGCATGATTGCGTGGGCATGGTCGCGGGTTGCGAACGCTGCATGGCTGAACCCGACGTTGAAGCGCTCACGACCGGCTCATGCCGCCGATGTGAGGATGCAGCCACCTTCAAATCAAGGCCTCGTGCAACGGGCCGAACAAGAGATGGCGCAGACGAGCAAACGAGGCGACACAAGCCCCGGCAACCCCACCGGATCGACCGTCCCGCACGACACCGGTCTCCCGCGCACCGCCCTGTTGAACGATCGCTGTGACGAGTGGGAGATCACCCTCGGCGATGGTCCGGTGATCGCCACCGCGATCCACGACGGTCATTACATGCGCGACTCGCTGCAGCCGTGGCTGGCGATCGACGAGGAGCAGCGCCGCCGCGAGGAAGACCCGTTGACTGGTGTGCTGACCACGGTCGGCGACACCCAGGTGCGGGTACGCGCCTCGCGGTTCCAGGTCGACCTCAACCGACCGCGCGACAAGGCGATCTCCGCCGATCCGGCCGACACCTGGGGGTTGCAGGTCTGGCACAGCGAGCCGTCGACAGTCGAACTGGAACGTTCGCTGGCCGACCATGACCGCTTCTACGCCACCATCCGCACATTGATGGACGCGACCATCGAGCGTTACGGCCGCGTGCTGGTGCTCGACGTCCACAGTTACAACCACCGACGCGACGGACCCGAGGCCGCCCCTGCGCATCCGGTCGAAAACCCCGAGATAGACCTGGGTATCACCACGCTCGACCCGGACCGTTACGGCGACGTGGTCGCGCGTTTCACCCGCGCGCTGCGCGACTCGCCGGTCGCCGGTCGCGCCCCGGACGTGCGCGCGAACGTGCGTTACGAAGGCGGCGGGCATTTTCCCGAGTGGCTGTATGCCACCTATGGCGAACAGGTCTGCGCGATTTCGCTGGAATACAAGAAGATCTACATGGACGAGTGGACCGCACAGGCCGACATCGCCGTGGTCGAGGATTTCCGCGCCGGCCTGCGCAATGCGGTGGATGCCGTGCGCGCGGATTTCCTGCCATGACCGCGGCCAGTTTGACCGCAGCTCGCCTGACTTCTCCACGCAAGCTGCCACCCGTGGCCGCGCGCATCGATGCGGCGTTGGCCGACCTCGACGAGAAGGGCGACTGGCTGAACGCGTTGTCGCCGATCCATAACGACGCGTTGTGGAAAAGTTTCCAGGACAGCCGTCGCACCCACGTGCCGCCGCTGGAGTACAACGACCTCGACATCGACCTGCACGCGACCCGCGAAACCCTGCTCGACCTGCCGATGGAGGAGATCGAATCGCCGGTGCTGCAGGGGCTGCTGTCGGAAAAACAGCGCGAGCTGGACCGCCAGATCGAACTGGTGCGCCTGCGCGGCACCGACGGTTTCATCAACGCCAGCATCGACCTGTTCGG
>JALZKJ010000034.1 GCA_030859305.1 Pseudomonadota bacterium
GAGTGAGCCGCACATCATACAGCCGATTCGACGAACGTCAACACCTTGTTCACCCGATTTCTGCTGCCATCCACCGCCCGTTCACCACCAACCTTCACCCAGGCCGCGGGGCCGCGCATTGTGCACATCACCACGGCAAATGGGAAGCAGAAATCCCACAAATTCGTGTGGAACCCGCCGCCTGTTCAGGCAGTGACAAGGTACACCCGCGCAAACGTGCGCTTGCCGACCGCGAGCACCCCTTCGAAGCCCGGCAACAGCCGTCTTTGCGCGTCCTCGACGACCTCGCCGTCGATGCGCACCGCGCGCTCCTTGAGCTTGCGGTTGGCTTCGGAATTGCTCGGTGTCAGACCGGCCGCGGTCAGCAACGCGGCGATGAGGAGGCCTTCAGCGGGAATCGCGATTTTATTCAATGGCAGCGAGGCGGTGTCGCCCTGCCCGCGTACCGCCGCATTCCAGCCCGCTAAGGCGATTTCCGCAGCAGTGTCGCCATGGAAACGCGCCGCCAGTTCACGCGCGAAACGCAGCTTCAAGTCGCGCGGGTTGAGCGCGCCGACTTCGATATCGCGCTTGAGGCTTGCGGCCTCGCCCATCGAAATAGCGAAGCTCAACAGCTCGATCCAGCGCCACATCAGCGCGTCGTCGACCTTCATGATCTTGGTGACGATGTCGATGGCCGGCTCGTTGATGCCGATGTAATTTCCCAGCGTCTTGGACATCTTGTTGACGCCGTCCAGGCCTTCCAGCAGCGGCATCGTCAGCACGATCTGCGGCGGCTGGCCGTGGCTTTCCTGCAGTCCGCGGCCCATCAGCAGGTTGAACTTCTGGTCGGTGCCGCCCAGCTCGACATCGGCCTTGAGCGCCACCGAGTCATAGCCCTGCACCAGCGGATACAGGAACTCGTGGATGGCGATTGGCTGCTGCGCCTTGTGGCGCTTGGCGAAGTCGTCGCGCTCGAGCATCCGCGCGACAGTGTGCTGCGCCGCCAGCCTGATCATGTCGGCGGCCGACATCCGGCCGAACCATTCCGAGTTGAACCGCACCTCGGTGCGTTCGCGATCGAGCACCTTGAACACCTGGTCGGCATAGGTCTGCGCGTTGGCCAGCACGTCCTCGCGGGTCAGCGGCTTGCGGGTGATGTTCTTGCCGCTCGGGTCGCCGATCATTCCAGTGAAATCGCCGATCAGGAAGATCACCTGGTGGCCGAGGTCCTGGAACTGGCGCATCTTGTTGAGCAGCACGGTGTGGCCGATGTGCAGGTCGGGCGCGGTGGGGTCGAAGCCGGCCTTGATCCGCAGTGGCCGACCGAGCGCGAGCCGGGCCTGCAACTCGTCGCGCTTGAGGATTTCGTCGGCGCCGCGGCCGATCAGGTCTAGGGAGTCTTGGACGGACAAGTCAGGGCTCTCGGTGAACGTCGCGACGCGATTTGTGCGACGACGATCGTGAATGAAGTTAACAACCAGTTAAATCCACCTGTGATCAAAAACCCTATGAGGTCAAGGGTTTGACGCACGTTGCTCGCGTGTCTATGGTAACGCCGCTACGCAGTCTTCACATAATTTGCGCGTGGGGGGGAACCATCGATGTCAGCACCTGGCCCGGAACAGTCCGCTCCTGCGAGACGCGAACGCCTCGAAGTCCTGCGCGAAGCCGCGCTGCACCGTCCGGTGCTGGCCACTCACCTCTCCGATGGTTTCAATGGCCGCTGGTCGCGACGGCAGTGGGCGCACGCCAGCCTGTTCGCGACGATCGGCATGCTGGTCGCGGCGATCGTGCCGGGTTTCAATACGTCGACCACGCCCTCGCACATGCCACGGCAGTCGATGGCGCTGGCCTTGCCGCCGCTGCCGATCAGTCGCGCCAGGGCTCAGCCCGTCGACAGCTGGCACGTACTGCGGGTCGAAGCCGGGCAGACCCTCGGCGAGCTGTTCGATCAACTCGGCATTCCCACGTCGACGATGCATCGCCTGCTCGAGCATCCGGGCACCAAGGAGGCACTGACGCGCTTGCGTCCGGGCACCGAGCTCGCCTTCGATCTACCGGTCAACGCCCTTGGACGGGCGGGCACCCTGCGTGCGCTCCGTTACGACCGCGACGACATGCATCGGGTCGAACTCAGCCTGCGCGGCGACACGATCACTGAAAAGGTGATCGAACGGCCGACCGAGACCCGCACCAACGTCGCCAGCGGCGAGATCAACAGCTCCCTGTACGCGGCCGCACGCAAGGCCGGGCTGTCAGCGGCGGCGATCGCGACGATGACCGACCAGATCTTCCAATACGACATCGACTTCAAGGACACCCAGAAGGGCGACCGCTTCAGCGTGGTCGTCGACGAGGTCTGGCGCGAGGGCGAGCGCATCGGCGGCGGCGATATCCTCGCCGCGACGTTCACCAGCAACGGCAAGACCTATTCCGGGTTCCGCTTCGAGCGCAACGGCAAGGCCGAGTACTTCACCGCCGAAGGCCGCCCGTTGAAGAAGAGCTTCATCCGCATGCCGATCCCGTATGCGCGGCTGACCTCGAAGTTCGGCAGCCGCCGGCATCCGGTGCTGGGGCAGATGCGCATGCACAAGGGCGTCGACTACGGCGCGGCCACCGGCACGCCGATCATGGCCGCGGGCGACGCGCGGATGCAGTTCGCCGGCTGGCAGGGCGGCTATGGACGCACGGTGGTCCTCGACCACGGCCGCGGCCACACCACGCTGTACGCGCACATGTCGCGTTTCGGCAAGTACAAGGCCGGTCAGCGCGTGCCGCAGGGCACGGTGATCGGTTATGTCGGCAGCTCGGGCATGTCGACCGGGCCGCACCTGCATTACGAATTCCGCGTGAACGGCGTTCACCGCAATCCGCTCTCGGTGACGATGCCGCCGCCGGAACCGCTCCAGGGTGCGGAGCTGGTGGCCTTCCGCGCGCAGACCGCGCCGGCGTTGGCGCGCATCCAGCAGGTCGAGAACCTTATCTATGCCGACGCCACCGCATCGGCTGACCCGGTCAAGAAAAACAAAGCCGGCAAGCCGAAGGCCTGACATGGCCGATCCGGTCGCCGGGCTGTTCGTCGGCCTGATCTCCGGCACCAGCGCCGATGGCATCGACGCCGCGCTGGTGCGTTTTTCCGCTGCCGACATGGACCCGGCGGGCGACAGACATTGCGAGCTCGTGCTCGGGCGCACCTATCCATGGGCGGCTGAACTGCGGACGCGGCTGGTGGCGCTGGGTCAGGGCGGCGCGGCCAATTCGCTCGACGAACTCGGCACCCTCGATGTGCAGATCGCCGAGGCGTTCGCCGACGCGGCGATGCGTCTGATCGACGAGGCCGACGTCGCCCCCGCACAGATCCATGCCCTCGGCTCGCACGGCCAGACCGTGCGCCACCGCCCCGATGGCGCACGCTTCGATGGCCGGCATCCGTTCACCTGGCAACTCGGCGACGGCAATGTCATCGCCGAACGCAGCGGCATGGTCACGGTCGCCGATTTCCGCCGCCGCGACGTCGCCGCCGGCGGTCATGGCGCGCCGCTGGTGCCGGCGTTCCATGCGGCGATGCTGCATGACGCTGACGAGCATCGCGCGGTGTTGAACCTGGGCGGGATCGCCAACTTCACCCTGCTGCCACGCGACGCCGACTCGAATCCGGCTGCGGTGCGCGGTTTCGATACCGGTCCGGCCAACGCCTTGCTGGATGCCTGGTGCGAGCGTCACCGCGGCCAGCCTTTCGATGCCGACGGTGCCTTTGCCGCGCAGGGGCGAGTCGATCCCGAGCTTCTCGCGCGCCTGCTCGAAGAGCCCTGGTTCTCGCTGCCGCCGCCAAAGAGCACCGGTCGCGAACACTTCAACCTCGATTGGTTGCAGGCGCGCCTGCACGGCGACGAGCGCGACGAGGACGTGCAGGCGACCCTGCTCGAACTCAGCGCGATCACCATCGCCGATGCGTTGCACGCGCAGCAGCCGCAAACCCGCAACGTGCTGGTGTGTGGCGGCGGGGTGCGCAATCCGCGCTTGCTCGACCGGCTGGCTTTACACCTGCCCGGGATGCGTCTCGAGTCGACCGCTGCGCACGGCATGGATCCGGATTTCGTAGAAGCCATGGCCTTCGCCTGGCTGGCGCGACAGACTCTGGCTGGCCTGCCCGGCAATGTTGCCAGCGTCACCGGCGCACGCGGGCCGCGCGTACTCGGCGCGGTCTATCCGGCGCCCTGAGCGGGATCCTTGCCGAGGTCGTTTCCGAATCGCCGGCGCACCGGATCGACAGGCAAACGATCACCCGGCAAAGGAGTCACAAACAACTCCGCGGCAATGCTCTGGTCCGGGCCTGACGACCGCGACGGCGCCGCTGGCGCGCGGCCGATCAGCGCGAAGCCGGGATCGCTTGGCACCTGTTCGAGCGCGGCGATCGCCGCCTGCAGCGCCATCGCGTCGGAATCGTTGAGCTTGCCGGCCAGTTCGCCCTCGCACGCAAACAGTCCGTGTTCGAGCAGGTGCATCAACGCGTCCTGCGAGGCCCAGCCATTGGCCTCGGCGACCCGGCGGATGCGGTCGGCCAGCACGGCATCGATGTTGCGCAACACAATGTCGGTCATCGCTGCCTCCTGCTCACGTGCGACTGAGGCGCCTTGAGACTCGCATGTTTAAGATCCGCACGATTGAGGCTCGCATGATTGAGGCTCGCATGATTGAGGCTGCCATGATGCAACCATCGATGGCGCAGCGTATCGCCCATCAGGTCACCCTGGCACGCTCGGCGTCGGTGCTGTAGCCGGAAACAGCCCCCGCGTCCGGCTCGCGGATCCGCCGCCACAGCCACCACAGGATCAGCAGGGTCGGGATCACGGTCAGCGCGCTGAGCACGAAAAAGGTCACGTACGAGGTGGCCTCGACGATGTAGCCCGAGACGCCGCCGACGAACTTGCCCGGCAGGTTGGCCAGCGACACCAGCAGCGCGTACTGGGTGGCGGTGAAATTGCGGTCGGTCAGCGATGACATGAACGCGATCAGCACCACCCCGGCAAACCCCTGGAACAGGTTGTCGGCGCTGATGGCGGCGTAGAACGCCCAGATCTGCCCCGGATACTGCGCCATCAGCACGAACGCCAGGTTGGACAGCGCCACGCCGATCGCGGCTACAAACAGCATCCTGCGAAAGCCGAACGCCGCCACCGACACGCCGCCGAGGAAGGCGCCGGCGATGCCCATCCACACCCCGTAGAGTTTCGACACGGTGGCGATGTCGGACTTGCTGTAGCCCGAGTCGAGGTAGAACGGCCCGGCCATCACTCCAATCACCTGATCGGGGAACTTGAACAGGCCGACGAACAGCAGCAGTGCGAGCCCGAGCAGCAGGCCGTTGGTCGAGAAAAAGCTCGCGAATGGCTGCCAGAACGCGCCCATGAAGTCGATCCGGCGGATCACCGTGGACTCCGGCGCGACCGGCTCGCGGCACAGCAGCGTGGTCGCGATCGGCAGCAGCATCAGCGAAGCCATCGCGAGATATGCGGTCTGCCAGCCGCGGAATTCGGCCAGGTACAACGCGCCGGCACCAGCCAGGATCAGGCCGAAGCGGTAGCCCAGGGTGTAGGTCGCGGCGAGCGCGGCCTGCGCGCTGAGCGGCGCGATCTCGATGCGGTAGGCATCTACCGCCGAGTCCTGCGTCGCGCCGGCAAACGAGGCGAACAGCACCCACAGCACCAGCGCGGTCACGTCGAGTTCCGGGCGCGTCAACGCCAAAGCCGCCAGCCCGATGCCGACGCCGACCTGTGATACCAATAGCCACGAACGGCGGCGGCCGAGGAACGCGGTCAACGGGAAGGCATAGCGGTCGATCAGCGGCGCCCACAGGAACTTCAGCAGGTAGAAAAAACTCGCCAGGCTGATCAGGCCGATGCTGCCCAGATCCAGCCCGACATCGCGCAGGCGCGTGGACAATGTCATCGAGGCGATTAGTAAAAACGGGAGGCCGGAGCCGAAGCCGAGCATGAGCATCGTCATCGCCGACGGCGTGCCGAAGGCGCGCCTGATGCCTCGCCAGCCCTTGTAGGAAACCGGCTGCGTGCTCATCGGCCCGGCTCCGGCGCGTAGTCGACGGTGAACGGGGCGTGGTCGGAGAAAAGCGGCTGCGGGTGGATCGCGCACGCGCGCAGTCGTTCGCGCAGGCCGGGGGTCACTAACTGGTAGTCGATGCGCCACCCGACGTTGTTGGCGCGCGCGGCGCCGCGGTTGCTCCACCAGGTGTAGTCCTGGCCCTCGGCGTGCAGCGCGCGGTAGGCGTCGACCCAGCCGCTGCTGATGATCGCGTCATCGTTGCCGGGTTCGGCATCCGGTTTGCCATCGTGCTCACCGCCACACAGGCCGTTGAGCCAGTCGCGCTCGGGCGGCAGGCAACCGGAGTTCTTCTGGTTGCTCGTCCAGTTGCGGATGTCGAGCCGGCTGCGGACGATGTTCCAGTCGCCGCACAGCACGTAGTCGCGGCCGCTGGCCAGCCACTGGTCGAGGATGGGCTTGAGCCAGTCCATGACTTCGAACTTGAAGCCCTGGCGCAACTCGCCCGACGAACCCGACGGGATATAGAACGACACCACGCTGAGGTTGCCGAAACGCGCCTCGATGTAGCGGCCCTCCTCATCGAACGGCGCCCAGCCCAGCGCGGTGCGCACCTCGTCCGGTTCGCGCCGGCTGTAGATGGCGACGCCGCTGTAGCCTTTTCTGGTGGACGCATCGCGGAAGAACGCGCGGTAGCCTTCGGGCAGGAAATCCTCGTGCAAGCCCGCTGCGCCGGCGAGCTGGTGCTCCTGCGCCTTGGTTTCCTGCACGCACAGCACGTCGGCGTCCTGTTGGCGGAACCAGTCGAAGAAGCCTTTTTTTGTCGCGGAGCGTAGACCGTTGGCGTTGAAGCTGATGATGCGCATGCGGGTTCCGCGGCTGGGTTGTCGCGATCATAGCAACGCCTCAAAGCCCGGTGCACCGGGCCGGGTGGCCCTATCATTCACTCCATGCCCAGCGCACCGATGTCCCCACCCGCTTCGCCGCGCCGCGTCCACGTCGCGCCGGTCACCGATGCCCTCGCCGATGGCGTGCGAGGGTTGCGGGTGACCCCGGAGCAATACGCCTTTGTCGGCGATGTCGGCTTCAACCTGATCGACGCCGAGCGCGATCCGCTCAGCGAGGCGATGGTGGTACTGCTCGATGACGCCGTGATCGGTTTCTACCGGCTGGATTTCGCCCCCAATGCGGTGGCCGGGCGCGGGCTTGGAACTGGCATGCACGGCGAACCCGCGATCGGCCTGCGCGCGATGATGCTGGATCGCAGCGTGCAAGGTCGAGGCCATGGCGTCAGCGCGGTGCGCGCCTGCATCGAAGACGCGCGTGAACGCCATCCGGGCCGTGCGCTGCTGGTGCTGGCGGTGCATGGCTGCAATCGCGCCGGGCTGGCCTGCTATCGCCAGGCCGGCTTCGTCGACACTGGCGACCACCTGTTCGGCGGGCAGGCCGGCCCGCAAACCCTGATGCTGTTCCGCCTGCATCCAGACAACCCCGGAGTTCCGTCGCCATGACCGACCACCGCACCCGTTTCCTGCAGCTCGCACTGCGCGCGGAGGCACTGTGCTTCGGTGAATTCAGCCTCAAGTCCGGCCGCAGCAGCCCGTATTTCTTCAATGCCGGCCGCTTCGACTCCGGCGCCGCATTGGCCGAACTGGCCGGCTGCTATGCCGATGCGATCGAGGCCGACGGCGTCGCCTTCGATCTCTTGTTCGGCCCGGCCTACAAGGGCATTCCGCTGGCGACCGCGCTGGCCTGCGAGTTCGCCCGCCGCGGCCGCGACCTGCCGCTGGCGTTCAACCGCAAGGAAGCCAAGACCCACGGCGAGGGCGGCAGCCTGATCGGCGCGCCGTTGGCCGGGCGGCGGGTGTTGATCGTCGATGACGTGATCA
This sequence comes from Pseudomonadota bacterium, assembly GCA_030859305.1. Taxonomy (GTDB): domain Bacteria; phylum Pseudomonadota; class Gammaproteobacteria; order Xanthomonadales; family Xanthomonadaceae; genus Lysobacter_K. The sequence goes on from JALZKJ010000034.1 coordinate 7,929, forward strand.
CCGCCGGTACCGCGATCCGCGAGTCGCTGGCGATCATCGGCGCGGCTGGGGGCACGCCGGCCGGCATCGTGATCGCATTGGATCGGCAGGAAGTGGCGGGAGGCGCCGAGCCGGACCCGGCCACACCACGACGCTCGGCGGCAGAAACTGTCGCGCAGGAACACGGATTGCCCGTGATGGCTGTCGCCAGCCTGTCCGACCTGCTCGCGTTCACCGGCGACAACCGCGAATATGCCTGCCATCGCGAAAAACTCCTCGCGTATCGCGATGCCTACGGCAGCATCACGGCGTGCTGAGCCCGCAGATTGCACTGTCCGGTCAACCTGAGCGCCGCTGGCGTCTGCGCTGGCCCGACTTTTGCTTTATCTGTTTCAGATGAATGTCTCTATCGACGAGCGAGGAGTTGCATGACAACCCACCGCGCACTGCTGGTCGCCGCCATGTTGCTGGCATTGGCGTCGCAGGCGTTCGCCCAGAAACCAGCAGCGGGGGCTGGAAAGAAGGTCTACTGCTGGAACGAGGGGGGCCGCAAGGTCTGCGGCGATGCATTGCCGGCCACCGCGGTCGACAGCGCGCGCCGCGAGATCAGCGCCAGTGGCCTGACCACCCGCGAACTCGGTAGCGCGCCGACCGCCGATGAGCGCGCGGCGGCCGCCGTGCAGGCCAGGATCGATGCCGAAGCGGCCGCGACCGTCTCCGCCCAGGCCCGCCGGGACCTGGCGATGGCCGAGTCCTACGACAGCGAGGAGCAGTTGCGCCGCGCATTCCAGCTCCGGATCACCCTGATCGACGAAATCGTCAAGGCCTCGCAACTGGGGATCGAAGGCCAGCGCCGCAGCCTGCTCAACCTGCTGCAACGCGCCAGCGAAATCGAACTGACCGGCAAGCCGGTCAACGAGGCGCTGGCCGCCTCGATCCAGACCCAGCACCAGGCGCTGCTGCGCCAGCAAGGCATGCTGGCCGACCAACGCCGCGACCGCAGCGAGATCGAAGGCGACCTGGCCGCCGCGCTGCAGCGCTATCGCGAGATGAAGGGCGATAACCGCGAAGGGTGAGGCGCCGTCCCTTGCGGGGACATTGCCTGCAAGATCCTGGTTGTAAGCGCCGTCCTCAGAACGGCAGTTTCATATCCGGCTTGACCGCCAGCAGCTGGGTGCGGAAGTCGTCCTTGATCCGCGCCATCGCCTCGTTGTTGTCGGCATCGAAGCGCATCACCAGCACCGGGGTGGTGTTGGAAGCGCGCACCAGGCCCCAGCCGTCGGGCCAGTCCACGCGCAGGCCGTCGATGGTCGACAGACGTGCGCCCTCGAACTTCGCCGCGCTCACGAACCGCTCGACGAAGGCGTGCGGGTTGCCGTCGGGCGCTTCGACCTTGATCTCGGCCGTGGCCACGCCATCGGGCAAGGCATTGAGCTGCTCGGTCGCGCTCTGCGGCCGCGCAGCGAGGATTTCCAGCAGCCGCGCGGCGGCGTAGATGCCGTCGTCGAAGCCGTACCAGCGCTCCTTGAAGAAGAAGTGGCCGCTCATCTCGCCGGCCAGCTCGGCGTCGGTCTCGCGCATCTTGGCCTTGATCAGTGAATGCCCGGTCTTCCACATCAACGGGCTGCCGCCGTGGCGCAGGATGTGCCCTGGCAGGCGGCCGGTGCACTTGACGTCGTAGATGATCATCGCGCCCGGGTTGCGCTCCAGCACGTCGGCCGCGAACAGCATCAGCAACCGGTCCGGGAAGATGTTCTGGCCGTCGCGGGTGACCACGCCCAAACGATCGCCATCGCCGTCGAACGCGATGCCGAGGTCGGCATCCAGGCGAGCGACCATCTTGATCAGATCAGCCAGGTTGGCCGCATCGCTCGGGTCGGGGTGGTGGTTGGGGAAGGTGCCGTCGATCTCGCAGTACAGCGGCGTGACCTCGGCGCCGATCGCCTCCAGCACGCGCGGGCCGAGTTCGCCGGTGACGCCGTTGCCGGCGTCCACCACGATCTTGAGCGGGCGGTCGATCTGCACGTCGGAGGCGACGCGCTGCACGTAGTCGTCGTTGATGTCGCGCGACTCCAAACCGCCCGGGGTGTCGGCGGTGTGCAGGCGGTCCTCGGCGATGCGCGCATACAGGTCGGTGATGGCGTCGCCGGACAGGGTTTCACCGCCGACCACGACCTTGAAACCGTTGTAGTCCGGCGGGTTGTGGCTGCCGGTGACCGAGACGCAGGAGCCCGCGCGCAACTGGTAGGCGCCGAAGTACACCAGCGGCGTCGGCGCCAGGCCGATGTCGATCACGTTGCGACCAGCCTTGCGCAGCCCGGTGATCAGCCCGTCGATCAGGCTCGGGCCGGACAGCCGGCCGTCGCGGCCGACCACGATGTCGGACAGGCCCTTTTCGTGCATCAGCGAGCCGACCGAATGGCCGATCAGCTCGGCCACGCCGACGTCGATGCTTTCGCCGACGATGCCGCGGATGTCGTAGGCGCGGAAGATGCCGCGGTCGATCGCGACGGGAATGGGGGTCTTCGGGGCTCCAGTGTCGATGGCGGGTACCTTCTGCGGTTGCGGGGGGAATTGCTGGACCGATTCGGCCAGGGTCTGCTCGGATGGTGCGTCGGGATCGTCGACGATAGCTCCGCTGCGCGCCTTGTACAGGCTTGGCGCGCGCCAGGCCAGCAACGCCAGCAGCAACGAAAGGCCGGCGACAATGAAGCAGCCCAGGGCGCCCAGCCCGAACGGACCGCCGGCCACATCGGGCACGGCCGCGGCGACGCGCAGGTCGCTGCCGGGCACCTTGGCCGCCAGCGCCTCGGCGCCGCCGGACAGGCTGGTGTCGCCGCGCTCGATAACGCTGTTACTGCCCTGGCGCAACGCGAGGTAGGTGTCGTCGGCGATGTCGGCGCGCTCGACGCCTTCGCTGATCCGCTGCAACGGCACCTCCACGATGGCGATTCCCGACAGCGCGCTGCCGGTGCGCACCGGCGCGGCCAGAGCAAGTTGCTTGCCGCTGCCGCCCAGGACCACCCAGGCAACGACGGTATCGCGGCTCAGGGCCGATTCCATCAAGGCCAGACGGCCGTAACCACCAGGATTGGCGGGGTCGGCCAACGCCTCGTAGGCGCCGCGCAGATCAGGCGACAAGACCGCGCCGGCGCTTGCGCCCGGCCAGCCCTCGGTCAGCAGACGACCCGCGTTGGCCAGGTCGCCGGTCGCGACCGCGGCCTTGAAGCCCGGATTATCGAGCTGCTGCAGCAGGCGTTTCTGATCCGCCGCCAGTCCCGACTGCACCGATTGCACCACGTCGTCGCGTGCCTGCTGGACATCGTCACGACGCGCACCGTCGCGGTACTGCTGCCAGCCGCTCCAGGCGAACCACAGCGCCAGCAGCACGCCGACCACGATCACCAGCGGCTGCAGCGGCTTGAAGTGCGCCACCGACAACTGTGGCCGTTCGAGTTTCAGATCCATGTTCCTGTCCCCTGTCAGCGCACGCCGGTATGACCGAAGCCACCGGCCCCGCGTGCACTGGTTGCGAATTCATCGACGACCTGCAATATCGCCCGCACGATCGGCAACACCACCAGCTGCGCGATGCGATCCCCAGGCTGCATCGTAAAAGCCTCGCGGCCGCGATTCCATACACTGATCATCAAGGGACCCTGGTAATCGGCGTCGATCAGGCCGGTGCCGTTGCCGAGCACGATGCCATGTTTATGGCCCAGCCCGGAGCGCGGCAGGATCACCGCGCACAAACCCGGGTCACCGACATGGATCGCCAGCCCTGACGGCACCAGCGCGGTATCCCCCGGCTGCAGGGTCAGCTCGGCGTCGAGCGCGGCGCGCAGGTCGAGCCCGGCGCTGGCCTGGGTCGCATAGGCCGGCAGGGGCCATTCGGCGCCGAAGCGCGGGTCGAGGATCTTCAGTTCGAGGGTGTGGTGCATCGGCTGCCTTCAGAAAGCGGTTTTGCCACAGATGACGCAGATAAGCACGGATACAGAAGCCATTGCGGGTCGCTGCAGCGTAGTGCCGCCGCCACGCCACTCGATGCTTCTTCGCCTTGATCCTGATCAGCGCCCATCCGCGTCATCTGTGGCTGGGCTTTGGCTTCCCGGACAGGCGAGGCGTTGGACGATCAGATCGAGCAATCGTTCGGCCAGCTCGGTCTTCGGCGCCGGACCGAGCGCGCGTTCGCCGTCGGCCCAGTACACGGTCAGCGCGTTGTCGTCGCTCTCGAAACCGCTGCCGGCGACGCCGACGCGGTTGGCGGCGATCAGATCCAGCTGCTTGGCGACCAGCTTGCCGCGTGCATGGCCCTCGACTTTGTCGGTCTCGGCGGCGAAGCCGACCACCACCCGCGGCCGCTGCGGGTGTCGCGCGACCTCGGCGAGGATGTCGGTAGTGCGCACCAGTTCCAGGGTCAGCGTGGTCTGTCCGGCCTGCTTCTTGATCTTGCCCGGCGCGACCTGTCGCGGGGTGTAATCGGCCACTGCGGCGGCGCCGATGTAAACCTCCGCCGGCAGCGCCGCCATCACCTCGGAGTGCATCTGCGCGGCCGAACGCACGTCGGTGCGATGCACCCCGCCTGGCGTGGGCAAGGCCACCGGCCCGGCCACCAGTCGCACCTCGGCACCGCGCCGGGCGGCGGCTTCGGCGATCGCGAAGCCCATCTTGCCGCTGCTGCGGTTGCCGATGAACCGCACCGGGTCGATGTCCTCGAACGTTGGCCCGGCGCTGACCACGACCCGGCAACCGGCCCACGCATGCTCCGCGTTTTCATTCACGCCGGGCGCCCCAACACCAACCCGGCCAAGGCGTCGACGATCGCATCGGGTTCGAGCAGGCGACCTTCGCCGACCTCGCCGCAGGCCTGCTCGCCAGCGTCCGGGCCGAGGATCACCACGCCGCGTCCTCGCAGGGTGTCGACGTTGGCCTGGGTGGCGGCGTTCGCCCACATCAACCGGTTCATCGCCGGGGCCACCGCAATCGGCGCGTCGGTGGCCAGGCACAGCGTGCTGACCAGGTCATCGGCGAACCCGTGGGCGAGCTTGGCGATCAGGTTGGCGGTGGCTGGCGCGATCAGGATCCGGTCGGGCCAGCGCGCCAGTTCGATATGCCCCATCGCGGCCTCGGCGGCGGCATCCCACAACGAGCTGCGCACCGGCTGCCCCGACAATGCCTGGAACGTCGCGGCACCGACAAAATGCTGCGCGTTCTCCGTCATCGCCACCCGCACCTCGGCCCCCGCGTCGCGCAGCCGGCGCACCAGCTCGGCGGCCTTGTAGGCCGCGATGCCGCCGCAGACGCACAACAGCACGCGCTGTTTCGACAGCGACGGTCCGGGAGTGGGGGGGGAAGCGCTGGGGACGTTCTGGTCGGCCATCGGTCGAGGCAAATTCCTACCGCGAAATCGGCGTTTAGCTTACCCGATGGCGCTGCGACGGCCGATCGGCGGACCCCTGTTTGGATCGATAATTGAACCTGTCATCCCGGCGCAACGCGCGATCTGCTGGCGCCTTCCCCACGCCTCCATTGCAGCTCCCTCGCTGCGTTCGGGATGACAGCGCTGATGGCCTTGTTCTGATTCCCGATCCCTGATCCCTGATCCCTGATCCCGCATTCCCCATTCCCCATTCCCCATTCCAGCTTCCCGGTCCCTCAAATGCATATCCGCGACTGGCCTGCCGCCGAACGCCCCCGCGAAAAACTGCTGGCCCGCGGCGCTGGCGCCTTGTCGGACGCCGAACTGCTGGCGATCTTCCTCGGCTCCGGCCTGCGCGGTCGCGACGCGGTCACTACCGCGCGCGAATTGCTGAACGCGCACGGGCCGCTGCGGCGGCTGCTGGAATGCACCCCGTCCGAACTGGCGAAACTGCCGGGCCTCGGTCCGGCTCGCGCGTGCGCCCTCTCCGCGGCATTGGAACTCGGCCA
>JALZKJ010000052.1 GCA_030859305.1 Pseudomonadota bacterium
ACCCTGTCGTGATCGAACAGCACGCCGCCAGCCTCCGAGACGCCGGCCCCGCACTGGTCGAAAAAGTACGTCGCGTGTTTGCCGTTGAAAGCGACCGTACGCCGGCGGATGTCGATGCCGCGCTTTACGACGGCTTCATCGGCGACGGCGACAAGCGATTGTTCCGAGATGTGCGCACTACGCCGCCGCAGGCTCTGGGCGAACGTCACTTCGACTTCCGCGACCCACGCATGCCGGAATTGCTGTTCCGCTACCGCGCACGCAACTGGCCGGACACCTTGTCGGCCGACGAGCAATCACGTTGGGACGATTACCGTCGGAGCCGGTTGCAGGATGACCATGGGTTGTCCGAACACACTTTCGAGACCTTTGATGCCGAGCTGTCTGCGCTGCGTGTCCAACAGATCGGTGACGGTTCCGCCTTGGCGTTGCTGGATCAGTTGCAGATGTGGCGACAGGAAGTCGAACGCAGCCTTCGGTAACTGTCAGTTTCCCTCTTTTCCAAAGGGGTAGTTCGTTTCGGCTTCGGCACATCCTTGCAACATCGGACCTGTTTCAATCGCGATCACCGCCAACTCGACCGCCCGCATGGCCACCTACTTTACCGACGCCAGCTTCAAGTTCCTGCACCGCCTTGCGCGCAACAACCACCGCGAGTGGTTCCACGCGCACAAGGCCGACTATGAGGCGGATGTTCGCGAACCGTTCCAGCGCCTGTTGACCGACCTCCAGCCGGTGCTCACCGAAGTCAGCGCGCATTACCGCGCCGAACCCAAGACGGTTGGCGGATCGTTGTTCCGCATCCAGCGCGATACCCGTTTCGCCAATGACAAGACGCCGTACAAATCCTGGCAGGGCGCGCGGCTGTTCCACGAGCGCGGGCGCCAGATCGAGGCGCCGTCGTTCTATCTGCATCTGCAATCGGGTCACTGTTTCATCGGCGCCGGTCTCTGGCATCCGGATTCGGCCACCTTGCGCCGGATGCGGCATTTCATCCTAGACAACCCGGGCAGCTGGAAAGCCACCGCGCACGACAGCAGGTTCCGCAAGCGCTTCGATCTGGACGACAGCGAAACGCTGATCCGGATGCCGCGCGGGTTCCCCGACGACTTCGAGTTTGCCGACGATCTCAAGCGCAAGAATCTCGTCGCGCTGCGTCCGATCGAGGATGCGGTGATGACCGGGCCACGGCTGCTGAAGACGCTGGAAACCGACCTCGGCGGGCTCGCCCCGTTCGTCGACTACCTGTGCGCGGGGCTGGACCTGGAGTTTTAGCCAAGCATTCGCGGGAGCGCGCTCGCCGCCACTAGGCAAGGTCTGAGCAATGCTTCGCTCGCCATTCCAGCGAAAGCTGGAACCCATTTTGACGTAACAGTTGCTGTATCAAAATAAAAATTGACCCCAGCATTCGCTGGGGTGATGAATTTTCCAAGCCTTTATTGTGCCGGGCTTGTTCCGCAAACATCTAGTCCCGCGGGATGCAGCGGAGCAAGCTCCGCTCTACCGGGCGGCATCCGGCAGCTTCATCGGCGAAAAGCCGAGTGTCTGAAAAAAAAACCGTACTGCGGCGACATCGCCCCAACGTTGTGTCAATTGCCGAACCGCTGCACGGGTGACCCGGCAGCCAGAGTTGCCACACCGGATAAGCCCCACGCAGCGAATTCCGCTTTCAGGGTGGGTCTCGACCCACCGCCTTGGCGTAAGCTCGGCGCTTCCCTCGCCCGAAGTCTTTGCGCATGAAAAAATGGATCGCCCTGCTCGTGCTCGCCGTCATATTGATGATCGGCTACGTCGCCGCCGGCCCGTTCCTGACCGTCAATGCGATCCGCAACGCGGTCCAGAGCAACAACACCGCCGCATTGTCCCGACACGTCGATTTCGTCGCTGTGCGCCGCAGCCTGAAAGCGCAGGTCGACGACTACATCGTGCGCGAAGCCGGCGCCGACATGCAGGCCAATCCTTTTGGCGCCATCGCGGTCAGGATCGCTGCTGGAGTCGCCGGTGGCGCGGTCGATGCGATGGCGACCCCGGCCGGCATCGCCGCGATCCTGCAAGGCCGCGGCCTGCTGCACCGGATCACCGGCGGCGGCATCCGCGATGACGATGCCTACGCCAGCGCCCCGCCACGCAATCCGCTCGAAAGCGCGGAGTACGGTTTCGAGTCGACCTCACGCTTCACCGCCACCGTGCTCAACGACGATGGCGAACCGGTGGTGTTCGTGCTGACGCGCGCCGGGCTGGACTGGAATCTCACCGACATCCGCTTGCCGTTGGGCAACACCGCCATCGCGCGCTGACCGAAGCCCGGGTGTCTGCCCGGATTTCCTGCCGGATCCCCTGCCAGGACGCCGCGCGGCTCAGCGCCGGTTGGCGACGCCGTGCGGCACATGCCCGGCCGCCACCAGGCCGCTGCGTGCGGATTCGATGTTGTGTTGGGAATCATCGAAGAAGATGTCGGCGCCGAACGCTTCCAGGAATGGACCCTTCGCACGCCCGCCGAGAAACAGCGCCTCGTCCAGGCGAATGCCCCACTCGCGCAAGGTGCGGATCACCCGCTCGTGCGCGGGTACAGAGCGCGCGGTGACCAGCGCGGTGCGGATCGGCGACGCCTCCCCGGTCGGAAAGGCCGCCTGCAGGCGATGCAGGGCGTCGAGGAAACCGCGGAACGGCCCGCCCGACAACGGCTCGCCAGCACGCGTGCGCTCGTGTTCGGCGAACGCGGCCAGGCCTCCTTCCCGGGACACGCGCTCGCCTTCGTCATCGAAGATCACCGCGTCGCCGTCGAACGCGATGCGCAGCTGGTCGTAGCGATGCAGCGCGGCCTTGGCCGGCAGCAACGTGGCCGCGGCGACACCGGCCGCAAGCGCCGCGCTGACGTCCTCGGCATTGGCCGACAGGAACAGGTCGGCACCGAACGGGCGGATGTACGGAAACGGCGGCGCGCCATTGCTGAACGCCGCGCGTTTGATCCCCAGCCCGTGGTGTGCGATGGAATTGAAGATCCGCAGGCCGGAGTCGGCCGAGTTCCGCGAGATCAGGATCACCTCGACCCGCGGCGCTTCGGGCGGTGCGCCCTCGTTGAGGCCGAGCAGCTTGCGCACCAGCGGGAATGCGATGCCCGGCGCGAGCACATCGTCCTCGTGGTTGCGCTGGAACGTGGCATAGGCATCGATGCCGTCGCTTTCGAACAGCGTATGGCTGTCCTCGAGGTCGAACAGGGTGCGCGAGGAGATCGCGACGATCAGCGGGTCGGCATTGGCATCGGGCATGTGTGGATTGTGTGCTTCCGAAGTCGCAGGGATTGCGACGAATGCACGGTGTTGGCATCGACACACCGCAGCATTCAACCGCTGGTGAACTGCTCTGCCAGCATGCGCTCTTCGAGGTTGTGCTCGGGATCGAACAGCAACGTCACCGTGCGGTCGTGCGATTCACGGATCATCACCTCGACCACGTCGCGCACTTCATGCGAATCGGCGGTGGCGCTGACCGGGCGCTTGTACGGATCGAGCACCCGGAAGCGCACCTCGGTGTCGGCCTTCAGTACCGCGCCGCGCCAACGTCGCGGGCGGAAGGCGGCGATCGGCGTCAACGCCACCACATTGGTGCCCAGTGGCAGGATCGGCCCGTGCGCGGAGAAGTTGTAGGCGGTGCTGCCGGCCGCGGTGGCCACCATGACGCCATCGCAGATCAGCTCCTCCAGCCGGGTCTGGCCGTTGAGGTCGATCGCCAGATGCGCGGCCTGACGGGTTTGTCGCAGCAACGAAACTTCGTTGTAGGCCCGCGATCCGACGGTGGCGCCCGACTCGGTCTGCGCAACCATCTCCAGCGGACGCAGCACCGCCGGCTCGGCCGCGTGCAGGCGCGCGATCAGGCCATCGCCGCTTTGCTGGTTCATCAGGAAACCGACCGTGCCGAGCTTCATCCCGTACACCGGCTTGCCGAGGTTGCCATGGCGATGCAGGGTCTGCAGCATGAAACCGTCGCCACCCAGCGCGACCAGTACGTCGGCATCCTCGGGGGCGTGGTCGCCGTGCAGCGCGACCAGGTCGACGAGCGCGCGTTGCGCGTCTTCGGCTGGACTGGCGAGGAAGGCGATGCGTGGCGTCGCGGTCATCGGCGGCTCCGGGGTCATGGGCTGCAGGATAACCCGGGGGGCGCGTTTGTCCGACTGGCTGGGCTGGATCGCCTCGTACCGAATTCACAGAGAGCTTGTACGACGCGCGTCAAATAGAGCCGAGCTTGCTCGGCTGAGGCTTGCTGCATGGACTTCCCGTAGCGGAGCAAGCTCCGCTCTACCAAATAGCGGAGCAAGCTACGCTCTACGAATAACGCAGCTTGCTCAGCTCTGGGACGATCTGTGTGACAACGGCGCACGGCGGTTCTGCAACCGCCGTGCGGGGGATCACTCCCCGGCTGCCGCGACCTGTGCCAGGCGTCGCACGGCGACCGAGAGCGTCGGGTAGTCGAGGGTCTTCTGGTTCAACAGGTCGGCGAGCATCGTCTGGGTGAAACGCAGCGATGAATCGTCGCGCTGCAACCAGGCCTCGACCTTGGCTTCGGCCGGCTTCTTGCCGCCGCCGGCGAGAATCTGGTTGACCAGCGCACGCTGCTGGGTGCCCAGTTCATCGCGCAGCGCGCCGCGGGCCAGCGCCTGCCAGCGGCCGTCGACCTGCAGCGCCTCGATCTGCTCGTACAGCCACGGCAGATGCAAAGCGGCACCGAGCGCGAAGTAGGCGCGGGCGACCTCGACTGGTGGCAGCTTGCGGGTGTGGGCGATCTCGACGATGTCGCAACCGAACTCCAGCAGTGGCAATGCAGCCAACTGGATGACCAGCGAGTCCGGAAACCCCTTGGCGTTCCAGTCGGCAACCCGGCTGTCATAGGCTTCACGGCGGATGTCCGACATCGCCACCGGCAACGCCTCGCGCACGACCTTGAGGCCGTCGCCGAAACGCGCCATCGCGACGGTGATCTCGGGCATCTTGCCCGGGCGCGACAACAGCCAGCGCGACATGCTGCGCATCAGGTGCCAGATGACCTGCAGCGCGTCGATCTGCGCCGATTCCGACACCTTGCCGTCGAGCGCATCGATCTGCGCCCACAGTCCGCGTGCATCCAGTGCTTCGCGCGCGATGGTGTAGGCCTCGGCGACCTCGGCGGGATTGCGGCCGGTGTCCTCGGTCATGCGCAGGGTGAAGGTCGCGCCCATGCGGTTGACCATCGAGTTGGTCACGGCGGTGGCGATGATCTCGCGCTTCAGCCGGTGGTGCTCCATCGACCTGGCGTACCTGGCCTGCAGCGGTTGCGGGAAATAACGCACCAGTTCCTTCGAGAGGTACGGGTCTTCCGGCACGTCGGAGTCGACCAGTTGCTGGAACAGCACCAGCTTGGCGTACGACAGCATCACCGACAGCTCCGGCCGGGTCAGGCCTTGCCCGCGCGCCTTGCGTTCGGCGATTTCGGCATCGCTGGGCAGGAATTCGATCTGGCGATCGAGCAGGCCCTGCGATTCCAGCGTGCGTATGAAGTGCTGCTTGGAGCCCAGGCGCGTCGTACTCATGCGCTCCATCAGGCTGATCGCCTGGTTCTGGCGGTAGTTGTCGGTCAGCACCAGCGCGGCGACCTCGTCGGTCATCTCGACCAGCAGTTTGTTGCGCGCCGGCAGGGTAAGTTTTTTTCTTTGCACCTCGCCGTTGAGCAGGATCTTGATGTTGACCTCGTGGTCGGAGGTGTCCACGCCGGCGGAGTTGTCGATGAAGTCGGTGTTGAGCAGCACCCCGTGCAGGCCGGCCTCGATGCGGCCGAGCTGGGTCAAGCCGAGGTTGCCGCCCTCGCCCACCACCTTGCAGCGCAGCTCGCGCCCGTCGACGCGCAACGCGTTGTTGCCGCGATCGCCGACGTCCTCGTGGGTCTCGCTGCTGGCCTTGACATAGGTGCCGATGCCGCCGTTCCACAGCAGGTCGACCGGCGCCTTGAGGATCGCGCTCATGAGCTGGTTCGGGCTCATCGCGGTGATGGTTTCCTCGATACCGAGCGCCGCCCTGACTTCCGGCGTCAGCGGGATGGACTTGGCCGAACGCGGGAATACCCCGCCGCCCTTGCTGATGAGGGACTTGTCGTATTCCTCCCAGCTCGAGCGCGGAAGCTTGAACATGCGCTGGCGTTCCTTGAACGTGGCCGCGGCATCCGGATTCGGGTCGAGGAAAATGTGGCGGTGATCGAAAGCCGCAAGCAGGCGGATATGCCTGCTCAACAACATGCCGTTGCCGAACACGTCGCCAGACATGTCGCCGATGCCGACCGTGGTGAAGTCCTGCTTCTGGCTGTCGCGGCCCATCGCGCGGAAGTGGCGCTTGACCGACTCCCACGCGCCCTTGGCGGTGATGCCCATGCCCTTGTGGTCGTACCCGACCGAACCGCCGGAGGCGAACGCATCGTCGAGCCAATACTTGTGCTCGCGGGCGATCCCATTGGCGATGTCGGAGAACGTCGCGGTGCCCTTGTCGGCGGCGACCACCAGGTACGGATCGTCCTGGTCATGGCGGACCACGTTGCGCGGATGCACGACCTTGCCGTCCACCAGGTTGTCGGTGATGTCGAGAAGACCGTTGATGAACATCTTGTAGCAGGCGATCCCCTCGGCCCAGACCGCGTCGCGATCGCCACCCACTGGTAGCTTCTTGCAGATGAACCCCCCCTTGGAGCCGACTGGCACGATCACGGTGTTCTTGACCATCTGCGCCTTGACCAGGCCCAGCACCTCGGTGCGGAAATCCTCGCGGCGATCCGACCAGCGCAGGCCCCCGCGCGCAACCGGCCCGAAACGCAGGTGGACGCCTTCGACACGCGGACCGTAGACGAAGATCTCGCGATACGGGCGCGGTTTGGGCAGGTCGGGCACCTCGCGCGAATCGAACTTGTAGCTGACGTAGCCCTTGTGCTCGCCGCCGGCACCGGACTGGAAATAGCTGGTACGCAACGTCGCTTCGATCACGCCGATATAGCTGCGCAGGATGCGGTCTTCGTCCAGGCCGGAGACTCGATCGAGCAGCGCCAGCAACGCCATGCGGGTGAATTCGACCTGCTGCTCGCGTTTGCCGCTGCGCGCGGCCAGCACGGGTTCCAGGGCCGCATGCAGTTCCTCGTCGCCACTGCTCAACGCACGCAGTTGCTGGCGAAACTGGTCCATGCCGGCCTTGATTTCGGCCTTGCTTTCGCTGCCCGTACGCGGGTCGAAACGGGCTTCGAACAACTCCACCAGCAGCCGGGCCAGCAGCGGGTAGCGGGCCATGGTCTCTTCGACATACGCCTGAGAAAACGGTACGCCGACCTGCTGCAGATATTTGCTGTAGGCGCGCAGCATCGCGACCTGACGCCACGACAGGCCGGCGGAAATGATCAGGCGATTGAAGCCGTCGTTCTCGGCATTGCCGCGCCAGATCTGCGCGAACGCCTGCTCGAAATTCTCGTCAAGGGCATCGACATCGAAATCGGCCTTGGTCTCGACCTCGAAATCCTGGATGTACAGCAGCATGCCATCGGCGTACAGGCGGTAAGGATGCTCGGTGATCACCCGCAGGCCCATGTTCTCCATCATCGGCAGCGCGTCCGACAACGGGATGTCGTCCTGCTGTCGATAGAACTTGAAGCGCAACCCGCCCGTGCCCTGATGCGCCCGGAACAAGCTCAGGCCCAGGTCGTCCGGGCCGCTCAGCGCGGCTAGATGGCCGACATCGAAAGCGGCGACCTTGGCCGACACGTTTTCGATGTAACCCGCCGGCAACGCGCGGCCGTAGCGGCTGGCCAGCGCCAATCCGCGCTCCTCGCCATGAAGGGCGACCAGCTGCTCACGCAGGTCGTCCTGCCAGTTGCGCACGATCTCGGCCAGCTCGGCCTCAATCGCGGCATTGTCGACCTGGATGGCCTCACTGCCGGGTTTCGGGCGCACGATCATGTGCAACTGCGCCAACGGCGACTCGCCCAGCACCACCGTGGTGTCGATGTGCTCGCCGTGCAGCACGCGCTTGAGCATCGCCTCGATGCGCAGGCGAACATCGGTGTTGAAGCGGTCGCGCGGGATATAGACCAGGCCCGAGAAGAACCGGCCGTAGCGGTCGCGGCGCAGGAACAGCTTGCTGCGGACGCGCTCCTGCAGGCCGAGGATTCCCGCAGTGGTGCGCAACAGCTCATCGCCGGTGGACTGGAACAGCTCGTCGCGCGGCAGGCTCTCGAGGATGTGTCGCAGCGCCTTGCCGCTGTGGCTGTTGGCCGGCAGCCCGGACTCCTTCATCACGAATTCGTAGCGCTCGCGCACGATCGGGATGTCCCACGGCCGGCGGTTGTAGGCGCTGGAGGTGTAAAGGCCCAGGAAGCGTTCCTCGCGCACCGGGCTGCCCTTTGCATCGAAGCTCAGCACGCCGATGTAATCCATGTAACCCGGGCGATGCACCGTCGCGCGCGCATTGGTCTTGGTCAGGATCAACGCATCGACCGAGCCTGACTGCGGCATGTAATGCGCCGCCAGCGAGGTCAGCGGGCGCGGCTTGTGGGTGTCCTGTCCGCGCAGCAGGCCCAGTCCGCTGCCTTCAACCGCGCACAAAACAGCTTCGCCGTCCTGCTTGACCACCTTGTACTCGCGATAACCGAGCAAGGTGAAATGATCGTCCGCCGCCCAGCGCAGGAACGCCTGCGCCTCCTCGCGGCCGGCATCGCTGACCGGCAGCTTGCGCGTGCCCAGGTCCTCGGCGACTTCCAGCATCCGGCCGCGCATCTGCGACCAGTCGCGTACCATCGCGCGCACGTCGGCGAGCACCGCCTGCACGGCTTGCCGGATCTTCGGCATCGCTTCCGGCGCCTGCCGGTCGATTTCCAGATGCATCAGGGATTCGGCGGTGCCCTCGCCGACACCGACCAGTCTGCCGGCCTTGTCGCGCCTGAAGGTCACCACCGGATGACCGAGCACGTGCACGCCGATGCCCTGTTCGGCCAGCGCCATCGTCACCGAATCGACCAGGAACGGCATGTCGTCATTGGCGATCTGCAGCACCGTGTGCGGCGACTCCCAGCCGTGGGTCTTCAAGGTAGGCGTGAACAACCGCACTAGCGCGGAGCCCGGCTTGCGCGCGCGCGCGAAGTCGAGGAAATCGCTGGCCAGCGCGGCCCAGCCATCGGCGCTGTGCTGCGGCAACTCGTCATCGCCCATGCGCAGGTAGAACGCCTTGGCGAAAGCCTCGGCCTCGGCGTGACGCGCCTTCGGCAGGCGCTTGCGCATCGCAGCGATGATCGGGTCGAGGGCCACCACCGAGTGGCCGTTCTTCTTCGCGGCACCCCTGGTGACGGCCATGCGCGATTTCGGTTGCACGGAACTGGCGGCAGCGGTGGTGGACCTGGTCTTGGCGGTGGTGTTGCGTGCAGTGCTCATGGATCGTGAGGTCCGATGCAATGAGGCCCGCGTTTTCGTGCGGGCCGGGGATGAGGAGTTCAGCGCAGGCAGAAGGATTCATGCGCGACGGACAGTGTTTCCGATTCCGGAACGACTTGCGTGTGTGCAACGATCAGGGCGTCGCGGCGATCGCGGCAGCGCATGCCATCGAAGGCGCTGGGCTCCACTTCCGCGCTGCCGACGACAGCGGCCATGATCAGCGCAGGCCGGTCTCGTTGCGGGCGATCACCAGGCGCTGGATCTCGCTGGTGCCCTCGTAGATCTCGGTGATCTTGGCGTCGCGGAAATAACGCTCCAGCGGCATTTCCTTGGAGTAACCCATGCCGCCGTGGATCTGCACCGCCTGATGGGTGATCCACATCGCCGCTTCGGACGCCGTGAGCTTGGCGATCGCGGCCTCATTGCTGAAACGGCCGCCGTTCTTCTCGCTTTCGCCTTTCTGCCAGGCGGCGCGCAAGGTCAGCAGCAGCGAGGCATCAAGCTTGCACTTCATGTCGGCGATCTTGGCCTGGGTCATCTGGAACGCGCCGATCGGCTGGCCGAACGCCTTGCGTTCCCTGACGTATTCCAGGGTTGCTTCGTAGGCCGCACGCGACAGGCCGATCGCCTGCGATGCGATGCCGATACGGCCGGCGTCGAGCACGGCCATCGCGATCTTGAAGCCATGACCTTCCTCACCGAGCACTTCATCGGGCTGGGCGACGTAATCGTTGAACTCGATCTCGCAGGTCGCCGAGGCGCGGATGCCCAGCTTGGGTTCGGTCTTTCCACGGTGATAGCCGGGCCGGTCGGCGTCGATCATGAACGCAGTGATCCCGCGCGCGCCCTTGTCGGGGTCGGTCATCGCGAACAACACGACATATTTCGCCACCGGCCCGGAAGTGATCCAGCTCTTCTTGCCGTTGATCACGAACGTGCCATCGGCTTGTCGGGTCGCCTTGCAGCGCATCGCGGTGGCGTCGGAGCCGGACTGCGGCTCGGTCAGCGCGAAAGCGCCGATTTCCCTGCCTTCCGCAATCGCGCGCACGTACAGCTGCTTCTGTGCCTCGGTGCCGAACTTGAGGATGCCATTGCAGAACAGCGAGTTGTTGACCGACACGATGGTGGAATGCGCAGCATCCGCGGCGGCGATCTCGATCATCGCCAGCACATACGAAATCGGGTCCATGCCGGCGCCGCCGTACTCCTCCGGCACCTCGATGCCCATCAGGCCGTTTTCACCGAGGGTGCGGATGTTCTCCAGCGGGAATTCGCCGGTCGCGTCGTGGTGCTCGGCGCTGGGGGCGATCTTTTCCTGCGCGATGCGCCGCGCCACGTCCTGGATCATCAACTGCTCTTCGGTGAAGCGAAAATCCACGTCGGCACCCTCGATCGGCTGTTTGTGAAGGCGAATTGTAGCCGTGCCGGACTGATAACCCCATATGGGAGGGATGCCTGCCACCGCTACCGCATGAGCGGCTTCCGCCGCGATCTTGCAGATGACGTGACTCGGTCTTTCGATCGCGGTGGAAGCCGCTCGTACATGAACGTTGATCGCGAGCGCGCCGGCTGCGCCCGCTTGACCATTGCCAGCCCGGCCACCACACTTATCGCTATATCGCGATAGGTGAATAAACACCGGGAGACAGGCATGGATCTGGAAGGCTGGTCATCGCGGCTGAAGGTGTTCGCCGACGCGACGCGCGTCCGGCTGCTGGCACTGCTCGAAAACGAGGAACTCACCGTCGCCGAGTTGTCGTCCATCACCCGGCTGGCCCAGCCGCGCGTGTCCACCCATCTGTCCAAACTCAAGGAAGCCGGGCTGGTGCGCGACCGCCGCTCCGGCGTGTCGGCGTACTACCGCTTCGACGATGCCGCGCTCGACGCCGCGCAACGCGCATTGTGGAAAACCCTGCGCGAAGGCAGCGACGACCCCCTGCTGCGCCAGGACGGCGAGCGCGTCCCCGGCGTGCTGGCGATGCGCGCGGCCGACCAGAACTGGGCCGATTCGGTGGCCGGCGACATGGAACGCCACTATTCCCCCGGCCGCACCTGGGAAGCAATGGCGCGCTCGGCGCTGCCATTGCTGGAGCCGGGCGACGTGCTCGACATCGCCTCCGGCGACGGCGTGCTGGCGGAGCTGCTTGCGCCGCATTCGCACCGTTACGTGTGCCTCGACGCCAGCAGCAAGGTGGTGGCCGCCGCGTCCGAACGCCTGCGCCGACTGAAGAATGTCGAAGTGCAAGCCGGCGACATGCATGCGTTGCCGTTCGAGGCGTCCACATTCGATCTGGTGGTGCTGATGCACGCGCTCACCTACGCCAGCCAGCCGGCGCAGGCCGTGGCCGAAGCGGCGCGGGTGCTGCGCCCCGGCGGCCGGCTGCTGCTGACCAGCCTGGCCCGGCACGAACACCAAAGCGCGGTGCAGGCGTTCGGCCACGTCAATCTCGGCTTCAGCGAAAAGGACCTGCAGAAGTTCGCCACCCGAGCCGGTTTCGAGATCGTCAGCTGCGAAACCGTGACCCGTGAACGCCGCCCGCCGCATTTTGCGGTGATCGCCATGATCGGCCGCAGGTCCGCTCGCAAACGGCCAACTTGAAAGGCTGCTTCAGCCGCGGATAAAAGCGGATGAACGCCGATCGAAATGTATTTGGAAACACAAGGCTTTATCTGCGCTTATCGGCTTCTATCCGTGGCAAAAAACAACCGGGAACACTGATGAAATCTTACCCTTGGCTCAACCCCGCCCGCGCCGAAGCGCTGCAGCAGGCATTGCGCGAGCGCATCCTGGTGATCGACGGCGCGATGGGCACGATGATCCAGCAGCATGAACTCGACGAAGCCGGTTACCGCGGCCAGCGTTTCGCCGAGGGTTACGACCTGGCCTATGTCGTCGCCGAGCACGCGCATGGCGACGCTTGCGGCTGCGCGCACGACCAGCGCGGCAACAACGACCTGTTGAGCCTCACCCAGCCGCAGATCATCGGCGACATCCATGCGGAGTACCTCGCCGCCGGCGCCGACCTGATCGAGACCAACACCTTCAACTCGACCACGATTTCGCTGGCCGACTACGGACTGCAGCACCTGGCACGCGAATTCAACGAAACCGGTGCCCGCATCGCGCGCGATGCCTGCGATGCCGCCGAAGCTGCGACGCCGGATCAGCCACGCTTCGTGATTGGCGTGCTCGGCCCGACCAACCGCACGGCTTCACTGAGCCCCGATGTGAATCGCCCCGGCTTTCGCGCCACCAGTTTCGACGATCTGCGCGTCGCCTACCGCGAGGCCACCGACGGCCTGATCGATGGCGGCGCCGATGTGCTGATGGTCGAGACCGTGTTCGACACCCTCAATGCCAAGGCCGCGCTGTTCGCGATCGAGGAGGCTTTCGATGCGCGTGGCGCGCGCTTGCCGGTGATGATCTCGGGCACGATCACCGATGCCTCCGGCCGCACGCTGTCGGGGCAGACCGCCGAAGCTTTCTGGTATTCGTTGCGGCACTCGCAACCGCTGGCGGTGGGCCTCAACTGCGCGCTTGGCGCCAACGACCTGAGACCGCATGTCGACGTGCTGGCACAGATTGCCGACGCCTACATCAGCACCCATCCCAACGCCGGCTTGCCGAACGCTTTCGGCGGTTACGACGAGACCCCGGAAGACATGGCCACCGTATTGCGCGAGTTCGCCGAAGCCGGCCTGCTGAACCTGGTGGGCGGTTGTTGCGGTACCACGCCGGCGCACATCGCCGCGATCGCCGAAGCGGTGCGCGGGATTGCGCCGCGCGTGTTGCCGGCCTTGGCGGATGCAGCAGCATGACCACCCTCCTCCGCCAGACCCGCCTCAGCGGCCTGGAGCCGCTGCAGATCACCCCCGAAAGCAACTTCATCAACGTCGGCGAGCGCACCAACGTCACCGGCAGCGCGCAGTTCCGCAAGTTGATCAAGGACAACCGTTTCGATGAGGCCGTGGTGGTCGCGCGCCAGCAGGTCGAGAGCGGCGCGCAGGTGCTCGACGTCAACATGGACGAGGGCCTGCTCGACTCCGAGGAGGCGATGGTCACCTACCTCAACCTCATTGCCGCCGAGCCGGACATCGCGCGCATCCCGGTGATGGTCGACAGCTCGAAGTGGAGCGTGATCGAAGCCGGACTGAAGTGCCTGCAGGGCAAGGGCATCGTCAATTCGATCTCGATGAAGGAAGGCGAGGACGAGTTCCTGCGCCAGGCGCGGCTGGTGCGGCGTTACGGCGCGGCGGTGGTGGTGATGGCGTTCGATGAACAGGGCCAGGCCGACACGGCGCAGCGCAAGGTCGAGATCAGTTCGCGCGCCTACAAGCTGTTGACCGAACAGATCGGCTTTCCGCCCGAGGACATCATCTTCGACCCCAACGTGTTCGCGATCGCCACCGGCATCGACGAACACAACGACTACGCGGTCGCCTTCATCGAGGCCACGCGCGAGCTCAAGCGGCGTTTCCCGCACAGCCATATCTCCGGCGGCGTGTCGAACGTCAGCTTCTCGTTCCGCGGCAACGAGTTGGTACGCCAGGCGATCCATGTGGTGTTCCTCTATCACGCCATCAAGGCGGGCATGGACATGGGCATCGTCAACGCTGGCGCGTTGCCGCTGTACGACGATCTCGACAGCGAACTGCGCGAGGCGGTCGAGGACGTGGTGCTCAATCGCCGCGACGACGGCACCGAACGTCTGCTGACGTTGGCCGAGCGCTACCGCGGCAAAAAAGGCGAGAAACGCGTCGAGGACCTGGCCTGGCGCGACAAGCCGGTGCGCGATCGCTTGAGCCATTCGCTGGTGCACGGCATCGACCAGTGGATCGTCGAGGACACCGAGGAAGCGCGAGCGCAGTCCACACGCCCACTCGACGTGATCGAAGGCCCATTGATGGACGGCATGAACGTGGTCGGCGACCTATTCGGCGCCGGCAAGATGTTCCTGCCGCAGGTGGTCAAGTCGGCACGGGTGATGAAGAAGGCGGTCGCGCACCTGCTGCCGTACATCGAAGCGGAAAAACTGCGCACCGGTGATACCGGCAAGCCCAAGGCGCGGATCGTGATGGCAACCGTCAAGGGCGATGTGCACGACATCGGCAAGAACATCGTCGGCGTGGTGCTGGCGTGCAACAACTTCGAGGTGATCGACCTGGGTGTGATGGTGCCGGCGCAGGTGATCCTCGACCGCGCCCGCGCCGAGAACGCGGACATGATTGGTTTGTCCGGGTTGATCACGCCGTCGCTGGAGGAGATGAGCCACGTCGCGCGAGAGATGCAGCGCCAGGGTTTGGACATGCCGTTGCTGATCGGTGGCGCGACGACCTCGCGAGCGCACACGGCGCTCAAGATCGACCCGCACTACAAGTCGCCGACGGTGTGGGTGAAAGATGCCTCGCGCGCGGTAGGCGTGGTGCAGACGCTGATCAGCATCGAGTTGCGCGAGCCGTTCATTGCCGCCAACGCGTCCGATTACGCCGAGATCCGTGAGCGCCATCGCAACCGTGGCGACGGCAAGCGCCTGGTGCCGCTGGTCAAGGCACGCGCGCAACGGTTCGAGGGCGACTGGGCCAACTACACGCCGCCAACGCCGAAACAGCCAGGCCTGCATGTCTTCGACGATTACCCGCTGGCCGAGCTGGTCGATGGGATCGACTGGACGCCATTCTTCAATGCTTGGGAACTGGCGGGGCGGTTTCCGGCGATTCTCACCGACGATGTCGTCGGCGCGCAGGCCACCGAGGTCTATCGCGATGCGCGGGCGATGCTGGACAAGATCGTCTCGGAGAAGTGGCTGACCGCGAAGGCGGTGTTCGGCCTCTGGCCGGCAAACAGCGTGGGCGATGATGTCGAGGTGGATGTCGTCGAGGGCGATGTTTCACGGAACTCGGGACTCGGGACTCGGGACTCGGGGAGAACCGATGCGGCAGCTCAGTCATCCCCATTGCCCCGGCTCGTATTGTCGGCAGCAACCCATGCTCCCACTGTTCCAGTCGAGTCCCGGCTCCTGCTCCACTTCCTTCGCCAGCAGGTCGACAAACCGGTCGAACGCCCGGACTTCTGCCTCGCCGACTTCATCGCACCAAAGGACTCCGGCAGGCAGGACTGGATCGGCGCATTCGCGGTCACCGCCGGCATCGGCATCGAGGCGCATGTCGCGCGTTTCGAAGCCGATCACGACGACTACAACGCGATCATGCTCAAGGCGCTGGCCGACCGTCTGGCCGAAGCGCTCGCAGAGCGGTTGCACCAGCGCGTGCGCAAGGAGTTCTGGGGGTACGCCGCCGATGAAACGCTGGACAACACCGCGTTGATCGACGAGCAGTACCGCGGCATCCGTCCCGCGCCCGGCTACCCGGCCTGTCCCGAACACAGCGAGAAGGCGACCCTGTTCCGGATGCTCGATGCCGGCAACAACGCCGGCATCGAATTGACCGAGAGCTACGCGATGTACCCGACCGCGGCCGTGTCGGGCTACTACTTCAGCCATCCCGGCAGCCAGTATTTCGTGGTCGGCCGCGTGTCCAAGGAACAAGCCCAGGACTACGCACGGCGCAAAGGCGTCAGCCAGGCGCAGGCCGAGCGCTGGCTGGCCTCGAACCTGGATTACGACCCGGAATAACCAGACCGTAGAGCCGAGCTTGCCCGGCTGTTTCGCCAAACGCACGAACAAACTGCAGCGGAGCAAGCTCCGCACTACGTTGTGGCGCGGCTTACCAGACCAGGTCGTCGGGCACCTGGTATTGCGGATCGGCGTACGGATCGTCCGCGGCCGGTGCATCCGGGTCGACCTTGAGCGCGACCGCGGGCGGGAAGATCGCCTCGGCCTGCACCATCACCTCGGCACTCACCAGCACGTAGCGCCCGTCCATCTGCAGCACACCCAGTTCGCCGGCGTTGAGCGCCTTGAGTTGCGGCGCGGTCACGTGGATGCGCTTGATCTTGCCGCCATACAGGAAGTGCCGGGCGATCTCGGCATCGACGGCATTGAGCGTCTTGTCCTTGAGCAGCTCGGCCAATCGGGCGCGTGCTTCGCGACGCAGGCGTGCCTCTTCCTGCTTCGCCTGTTCGGCCTTGAGGCGCTCGTCCTTCTCGCGCTTCGCGCGGATCGCGTAAGCCTTGGCGAGGTCGATGTCCTCGCGCGAACGCGGCCTGCCCTGAATGGAGGTGACGGGCGGTCGTCGCCTGCCCTGCCCTGGCGTGGACGGCTCCGGCCTGGGCGATGGCGTCCGCTGCCCCGGCTTGTCTCCGGCGCGCGCGGTTCGAGCGTCGGGCCTGTGATCGGCTGATGTCCCGTCGCGTCGACCGCCCCGGTTCGGGTCTGGATTGCGTTCGGTTTTATGCTCGGGTTTGCGCTCGGGTGTGCGCTCAGGTGTGCGCTCGACTTTGGGCGCCGGCTTGAAGCCGAGGCCCAGCAACTGGTCGCGAAGATTGTGGGTCATTGCATCGAATCAGTAGTGCGGTGGGGGTGGTTCGCTGGCGGGATCAGCCGAGTGCTGTCCAGCGGAAAGCGAGGTGCGCAATTGCCTGATCTCGTCCAGCGCGCGGTGCAGGCGCAGCGTGTTGCGGGCCTCTTCGTCGCGCGTGGCGGCCAGTGCGTCGCTGAGCTCGGTCAGCGCGTGCTCCTGGAACGCAAGGCGGGTTTCGAGTTCGACCAGCCGCTGCTCCATATCCACGTTGCCGCTTCCCATCGCCTATTCCCTCAACACCGGACGCATGCTGTGAGGCCGGTACAAAACCCGATAAAACAACGGCGACC
>JALZKJ010000058.1 GCA_030859305.1 Pseudomonadota bacterium
GGATCGGGCCGGTCGGCGCGCGTAGTTTCTGCATCACCCCCAAGGAGGTCAGCGCGTTGATGGTGGCCTCGGCGAAGCTGAGGTTGCGCTCGTCGAACACATTCGGCAGAGCAGCACCCGGCAGAGCAGCACTCGAAGACGGAGGCCCCGGATGCCCCGGCGGAGTCGCTTCCACCAGCCCCGTCACCAGACCCACCCGGTCCAGCGCGATCGCCAGGCTGGCGCCGACCAGTCCACCGCCGACGATCAACACGTCATGCACCGCCGCGTCTTCATCGACGGTGGGCGGTGCTGCGGAGGTCAGGTCGCTGGCAGGCATTGCGCTATGCTACCGGCTCCCGTTCGCCCGCACCCTGCATACCGATGAATCGCAACGCCTCCTCGCTGTTGTCCCCCGGCCCGCTGCTGCTCGCGGGCCTGATCGCCGCCGCCGCGCTGTCGCGGCTGTTGCCGCACCCACCGAATTTTTCCCCGGTCGCCGCGATCGCGTTGTTCGCCGGCGCCTACTTCGCGTCACGGCGCTGGGCGTTCATCGTGCCGCTGGCGGCGCTGGTGGTCTCCGACCTGGCGCTGGCGGCGACCCACGGCGGGTTGTACGCAAGCTGGTTCGGCGGCACCGGCATCTGGCTGGTCTACGGCTGCATCGCCCTGATCACCGCGATGGGCCTGGGGTTGCGCGGCAGGGTCGGCGGCGCGCGCGTGCTCGGCTATTCCCTGGCCGGTTCGGTGCTGTTTTTCCTGGTCACCAATTTCGGCGCTTGGCTCGGCAACCCGATGTATCCACAGAATCCCGCCGGCCTGGCCGCCGCATACACCGCTGGCGTGCCGTTCTTCCAGTGGACCGTGCTCGGCACGCTGTTCTATTCGGCGGTGCTGTTCGGCGGCTT
This sequence comes from Pseudomonadota bacterium, assembly GCA_030859305.1. Lineage (GTDB taxonomy): Bacteria > Pseudomonadota > Gammaproteobacteria > Xanthomonadales > Xanthomonadaceae > Lysobacter_K. The sequence continues at coordinate 888 of JALZKJ010000058.1, forward strand.
CGCGCTGCTGCGCCACCGGCTGCCGGCGCTGCGCGCGCAGACGGTCTGATCGGCCGGTTTTCGATCGTGTCCGGGCGCCGCGACCATGGGTAACCGTCTCTCCAAAATCTACACCAGGACCGGCGACGACGGCAGCACCGGTCTGGGCGACGGCAGCCGCGTGGCCAAGGACTCGGCGCGGGTCGCCGCCTATGGCACCGTGGACGAGGCCAATTCGTGCATCGGCCTGGTGCTGGCAAGCCCGTTGCCCGATGAGCGCATCCATGACCTGCTGACCGCGATCCAGCACCAGCTGTTCGACCTCGGCGGCGAGTTGTGCATCCCCGGCCACGCGGCGATCTTCGACGCCGATGTCGAACGCCTCGAACAGCACCTCGATGCCTTCAACGAACCGCTGCCGCCACTCAAGGATTTCATCCTGCCAGGGGGTGGCGAAGCCGCCGCGCGCTGCCATCTCGCACGCACCATCGTGCGTCGCGCCGAGCGCGAGACGGTGACGCTGTCACGGCTGGAAACCGTGCGGCCCGAAGCGGTGCGTTATCTGAACCGGTTGTCGGATCTGCTGTTCGTGCTGGCCCGCGTGCTCGCCCGCGCCAGCGGCGAAGGCGAGGTGCTGTGGAACCACGAGCGCCGCAAAGGCTGACCCACACCATATGCGCGTCTACACCCATCCCGCGTGCCTGATCCACGACCCCGGCCCGAGCCACGCCGAACGATCGGCGCGGCTGTCCGCGGTCACCGACGCACTGCGCGAAAGCTTCGACACGCTGGAATGGCACGAGGCGCCGCGCGCGACCCGCGGGCAACTGCTGCGCGTGCACGACGACGCCCTGCTGGCGCAGGTGCTGGACACCCTGGTGCCTGAGCGCATCGCGCTCGACCCCGACACCATGCTCGGCCCCGGTTCGGCCGAAGCCGCGTTGCGCGCCGCTGGCGCGGGCGTCGCCGCTGTGGATGCAGTGATGTCGCAGGGCGAGCGGCGGGTGTTCTGCGCAGTGCGCCCACCCGGCCACCACGCGACCGGGTCGGTGGCGATGGGATTCTGCCTGTTCAACAGCATCGCGGTCGCGGCCGCACATGCCTGCGACCAACACGGCCTGAGCCGGGTCGCGGTGATCGATTTCGACGTCCACCACGGCAACGGTACCCAGGCGATCTTCGAGACCGACCCGCGCGTGATGTACCTGAGTTCGCACCAGATGCCGCTGTATCCGGACACCGGGCATGTCGAGGAATGCGGCATCGGCAACGTGCTCAACGCACCCCTGCCGTCGGGCGCGGGCAGCGAGGCGTTCCGCTCTGCCTGGCGCGAACGGCTACTGCCGGCGCTGGCAGCGTTCCGCCCGCAGATGCTGCTGATATCGGCCGGGTTCGACGCCCACCGCCTCGACCCGCTCGCGCAAATGGAACTGGAAGCCGACGACTACCAGTGGCTGACCGAGGCGTTGCTGGCGATCGCCGATCAGCACGCACAGGGCCGCGTGGTATCGATGCTGGAAGGCGGATACGACCTGCAGGCGCTGCGCGAGTGCAGCATCGCGCATGTGGGGGCGCTCTTGGTGCAGTGAAACCAGTCACGGCATCGCCCATGCCACCACCGTTGCTGGCCTGGGGTATGCACCGTGCGTGCGTTCAGTCACCGCCGCTCGCGGTCTCGGTCCGGGCTCGAAACAGCCCCGTTCCGCAGGCGACGCAGGTCTACGCGCCGGCCGCCTTCTGATCCCAGAACCTGCCGGTGAACGCGCGTCGGCCTGCGAACAACGGCAGACCGAGTATTCAGTTCAGGACTTCTCGACGGTGGGCTGGCCCGTGTCTCTGCGGATGTCGGTTTCTCCGGGGATGCCCGCGATCAGGATGAATGGCCAAGCCGTGAAGATGGCGTACGCGTTGCCCGCATGCGAGGGATACGGCAAGCTAGTGGCCCGATGTTGAGCCGACATCCCGTCCACCGGACTGACGCGTGCGCAGAACCCTTCGTTTGCTTCCGCTCTCCTTGTGCATCGCGCTGGCGTTGCCAGCCCACGCACAGGACGATTCCGACAACTGGGGCCTGTGTCCCATTGGTGACGCGGTGCCGGCCTTCAGCGATGCCCCGAACGCCAACGGCACGCCCGAGGCCCGCGGCGAGCGGCCGACCGATATCGAGGGCGGCACAATCGAGCGCGCCGGCGACGACGAGAACATCGTGGTCCAGGACAACGTTCGGCTCAGCCGTGGCGACCAGTTCATCGGCACCGACAAGCTGACCTACAACGAGGAAACCGGCCGCTACTCCGCCGAGGGCAACGTGCGTTACCAGGACGGCGGCATGCGCATAGTCGCCCAGCGTGCCACCGGCGACCAGAACGCAGACACCCACCGCATCGAGGATATCGAATACCAGCTGGTGGATCGCCGCGGCAGCGGCGGCGCCGAACGGATCGAGCTCGAAGGCCCCAAAGGGTCGTTGATCGGCTCGACCTACTCCACTTGCGACCCGTCGCAGCGCGGCTGGCAATTGCGCGCGCAGCGCATCGACATCAACACCGACGAGGGCATGGGCATCGCGCGCAACGCGACCGTGCGCATCGGCCGGGTGCCGGTGCTGTACGTGCCATGGCTGATGTTTCCAATCGACGACCGCCGCCGTACCGGCCTGCTCTACCCCTCGGTCGCACTCTCCGGGCGCAACGGCTTCGATTACAAACAGCCGATCTACATCAACCTGGCGCCCAATTACGATGCCACGCTCACCCCGCGACTGATGACCAAGCGCGGGCTGCAGCTGGGCGGCGAGTTCCGCTGGCTGTATCCCGAAGGTGTCGGCACCGTCGCAGGCGACTTTCTGCCCGCGGACAAGCTGCCGCAGAACCAGCCCGACCGCTATCTGCGCGACACTGAGGGCAACCTGATCGACGGCGCACGACTGCCCAGGGATCGCGGGCAGTTCCGTTTGAACGCACTCCACAACCTCAATTCGCAGTGGTATGCGCGGGCGAACCTGGGCTGGGTCAGCGATACCCATTACCTTGAAGACTTCAGCAACAGCCTCTACAGCGTCTCGATCTACCAGATCCGCAGCGATGTGGGGGTGTATGGCCGCGGGCAGTATTGGGACGCCGGGCTGATGGCCGATCGCAGCCAGCTTGCCGACTACACCCTGTCCGAGAACAGCCTGCTCTACGATCGCCTGCCGCGCGCTTACGTGAACTGGGTACAACCGCTAGGCAGCTTGTTCCAGGCTGGCGTGTACGCCGAAGCGGTGCGCTTCCAGCACACGGTCCGCAACGAGGGCAGCCGCCTCGACATCAAGCCTTTCATCAGCATGCCGCTGGAAGGCGCCAGCTGGTTCATAAAGCCGACCCTGGCGTGGCGATACACCGCCTACCAGCTAGACGACACCCTGGCCGCCGTCGCCGGCGAGGATTCGCCCAGCCGCAGCCTGCCGATCGCATCGCTCGATGCCGGGGTGTTCTTCGATCGCCAGACCGATATCCGCGGCAAATCGTACCTGCAGACGCTGGAGCCGCGGATCTATTACCTGCGCGTGCCTTTCCGCGAGCAGGACGGCCTGCCGCTCTTCGATACCAACCCGCTGACCTTCAGCTGGGGGCAGCTGTTCCGCGACAACCGCTACACCGGCCCGGACCGCCAGATCGATGCCAACCAGCTGACCACCGCGCTGACCACCCGCCTGATCAGCCAGGACGATGGCCGCGAGCGTTTGTCAGCCAGCGTAGGCCAGATCCAGTACTTCCAGGACAGCCGCGTCACCGTGCCCGACGAAGTCCCGGTCGAACGCGGCAATTCCTCCTGGGTCGCCGACGTCGGCGTGTCGCCCAGCGACCGCTGGACCGTCAATGTCGGCTACCAGTGGGACCCCAAGTTCCGTCGCGAAGACCTCGCCAGCATCCGCGCACGTTACCTGGTCGGCAATGCCGGCGTGGTCAACCTGGGCTACCGCTACCGCCGCAATCTGGTCGAACAGGCCGATTTCTCGTTCCTGTATCCGATCAACAACAACTGGAGCGTGGTCGGTCGTTATTACTATTCGATCCAGGAGAAGAAACTGCTCGAATCGATCGCCGGCGTGCAGTGGGAAAGTTGCTGCCTGGCCATGCGCCTGGTCGCTCGGCGGTTCATCAGGGATCGCGACGGCGAACTGGACGATTCGCTGCGCCTGGAAATCGAGCTCAAGGGCCTGGGCTCGGCCGGGCAGAAAACCGAGGGTTTATTGCGACGTGCTATTCTCGGCTACGATCGCGACGATCTGTATCTCGTGCCGCCGTCCCCCGCGGTTCCCGGCAAAGTCGACCCCTCTCCCGATCCCATCCTATGAAGAAACTACTCGCGTCCGTCCTTGCCGCGGCATTGCTGACGGTGTCGGCTCAACAAGCCCAAGCCCAGCAACCCCAGCCGATCGACAGCATTGTCGCCGTCGTCGACGAGGACGTGGTGCTGCGCAGCGAGCTTGATCGCGCGCTGGCCAATATCCTCGCCCAGTATGCCGGCCGCAGTGAACAACTGCCGCCTCGCAGCGTGCTCGAGCGTCAGGTGCTTGAGCGTCTGGTCCTGATCCGGTTGCAGGTCGCCCGCGCCGAATCCACCGGCGTTCGGGTCGTCGACCAGGAAGTCGACCAGGCGATTGGCGACATCGCCACGCAGAATCAGGTCAGCGTCCAGCAGCTGACCCAGCAGCTGGCAAACGACGGCATAGGCTACAACGATTTCCGCGCCTCGATCCGCGATGAACTGGCCATCCAGCGCATGCGTCAGCGCTTCGCGCAGACACGCGTTTCGGTCAGTGATGCAGAAATCGATGCGGCGATGGCGGCACAGCAAGGCACGGGCACGCAGTACCGTCTGGCCCACATCCTGGTCGCAGTGCCCGAAGGCGCCACCCCGGAGCAGTTGGAGATCGCCCAGAAGAAGATCGAAGGCATCCAGGGCCTGCTCACGCGCGGTGACATCGATTTCGCGGCCGCGGCGGTGCGTTATTCCGACAGCCCGAATGCCCTGGAAGGCGGCGAACTGGGCTGGCGCAGCCTCAACGAGATTCCCGCGGTGTTCGCCGCGCTGGTCGCCGACATGGCGCCGGGCCAGATCAGTGCGCCGCTGCGCGGACCCAGCGGTTTCCAGTTGCTGCAGATGGTCGAAACCCGCGATGCCTCCACGCAAGGCGCGGGACTGGTGACGCAGTACCAGGCGCGTCATATCCTGATCCGCGTGGACGAGAACACCGCCGACGCACAAGCCAAGGCCGTGGCCGACACCCTCCGGGCCCGTATCGCAGGCGGCGCGGACTTCGCCGAGATCGCCAGCAAAAGTTCACAGGACCTGAGCTCGCAAGCGCGGGGCGGTGACCTGGGCTGGTTCACCGCCGATGCTTACGGTCCCGAGTTCAGCAGTCAGCTCACCGCGCTGCAGGACGGCCAGGTATCCGCGCCGGTGCGTACCCCGGCCGGCTGGCACATCATCGAGCGACTTGGCGCGCGCCAGGCGGACGTCACTGACCAGAACCGCCGCGCCCAGGTCAGCGAAACCATCGGCCGGCGCAAGCTCGAGGACGAGTGGAACCGTTACCTGCGCGAGATTCGCGGCGAAGCGTATGTCGACGTCCGCATGGGTGGCGCGACCGAAGCAACCGAAGCCACGCCTCCCGTAGCTCCCGCAGGCTGAAATGCCCCTTCCCCGGCTCGCGCTGGTGCCGGGCGAGCCGGCCGGCGTCGGCCCGGAGCTCTGCGTGCGGCTGGCCCAGCAGCCGCGCGAATACCGCCTGACCGTATTCGCCGATCCGCGTGCGCTGCACGCCGCCGCGGCCGCGCTCGGCCTGCCGCTGCAGTTCGTCGATGGCGAACAGGCCGGCGTCACGCCAGGCGAGTTGGCACTGGTCGAAATCCCCCAGCCCGCGCCGACCGATTTCGGCACACCGGATCCACACAATGCCGGCGCCGTGATCGCCGCGCTGCATCAGGCGGCCGACGGCTGCCTGCGCGGCGAGTTCGACGGGCTGGTGACCGGCCCGGTGCACAAGGCGACTATCAACCAGGGCGGCATCGCCTACACCGGTACCACCGAACTGCTGGCCCGGCACGCCGGCTGCGAGGTGGTGATGATGCTCGCCAACGACACCATGCGCGTCGCCCTGGCCACCACCCACCTGCCGCTGCGCGAGGTGGCCGATGCGATCAACGCCGAGGGGCTGGCACGTACGCTGCGCATCCTGCATGACGCCATGCAGCGCGACTTCGGCATCGCCCGACCGGTGATCGCGGTGCTCGGCCTGAATCCGCACGCCGGCGAAGCCGGGCATCTGGGACACGAGGAAATCGACATCATCGAACCAGTGATCCGGCGATTGAGCGGCGAAGGCCTGCATCTGGTCGGGCCGTTGCCGGCCGACACCGCGTTCCTGCCCGCGAAGCTGCGCGGCTTCGACGCCGTGCTGGCGATGTACCACGACCAGGGCCTGCCGGTGCTGAAGTTCAGCGGCTTCGAGCAGGCGGTCAATCTGACCCTCGGCCTGCCCTACCCAAGGGTCGCGGTCGATCACGGTACCGCGCTGGATCTGGCCGGCACTGGCCGCGCGGATCCGTCCAGCCTTTTCGCCGCCGCCGATACCTGCGCGCGTATGGCGCGAGCACGGGCAAAAGCATCTGTCGCCACCGATCAAAGCAGATAGACGCGGATAAAGCATCCACAGCGTGCAGATGCATGTACCGAAGAGATGGCCGTAGAGCCGAGCTTGCTCGGCTGCGCATTCGACGTGGAAGCCTTGCAGCGGAGCGAGCTCCGCTCTACATAGGGTGGCCTCACCAACGATGCGCTACCAACATTCAGCCATTTCGATCTGCTGCCAATCCGCTTTTCTCATTCCCCCATAATGCAACCATGACCCGTACCAGCCGCTTCAGCGAGCCGCCCAAGAAACACCTCGGCCAGCACTTCCTGCACGAGCGCGGGATCATCGACAAGATCGTGCAGGCGGTGAATCCGAAACCCGGCGATCGACTGGTCGAGATCGGCCCTGGCCAAGGCGCCATCACGTTCCCGCTGCTCGACCGCCACGGGGCCTTGACCGTGATCGAGTTCGACCGCGACCTGATCTTCCCGCTGACCGAAGCCGCGCACGGCCACGGCACTCTGCGGGTCATCCACCGCGACGTGTTGAACGTCGATTTCACCGTACTGGCCGGCGACGAAGGCCCGATCCGGCTGGTCGGCAACCTGCCCTACAACCTTTCCTCGCCGATCCTGTTCCATGCGCTCGAACACGCAGCGGTGATTACCGACATGGTGTTCATGCTGCAGAAGGAAGTGGTCGATCGCATGGCGTCCGGCCCCGGCAGCAAGGTCTACGGCCGGCTCAGCGTGATGCTGCAGGCCTATTGCGACATCATCCCGTTGTTCACCGTGCCACCGGAAGCGTTCCGGCCGCCGCCCAAAGTCGAATCCGCAGTGGTGCGGATGGTGCCGCGACCGGCATCGAGCATCGGCATCGATGACCCGGCGTGCTTCGCCCACGTCGTGCGCGATGCGTTCGGCCAGCGCCGCAAGACCCTGCGCAATGCCCTGTCGAAACTCTGCGACAACGCCGCAATGGAAGCCGTTGGAATACGCCCCGATGCACGCGCGGAACAACTGCCCGTCGCCGATTTCGTGCGGCTGGCGAACTCGCTTACGGCAAGCTGAAAACGCAGGCTGTGGCGCTCTGCCGCGGTGGCTTGTCCACAAGTGCCTGGCCACGGATCAAAGCAGATCGACGCAGACAAGTCGCAGAAGTCCGCATGGTTTGCTTGTCAGCGTGCATGCCGCGAGGCCATGCCAGCCCTGGTCCTTCCGAGTCAACACAATTGTCCGCACCCATTTTCATCCACTTTGATTCGCGGCAAAAAAACAGCTCCCCATGACGGCGGTCGAACCCTCGGCGCGTCAGATCACCATCCCCGCTTCACGTACCCACCACTTACACTGTCGGTATGGAACCCCGCACCGACTACGCGTTCGATATCAATGTCGCGACCCGCTACCTGGACGAGCAGTCCGAACCCGATCAGGGCCGCTACGTCTTCGCCTACACCATCCGCATCCGCAACTGCGGCCGCGTGCCGGCGCGTCTGCTCGCGCGTCGCTGGCTGATCACCGACGCCAACGGCAAGGTGCAGGAAGTCGAGGGCGAAGGCGTGGTTGGCGAACAACCGTGGCTGCGTCCGGGCGAGGATTTCAAGTACACCTCCGGCGCCGTGCTCGAGACCGCCCTGGGCACGATGCAGGGCAGCTACGTGATGCTCGCCGACGACGGCACCCGCTTCGACGCCCCGATCCCGGCGTTCACCCTGACCGTGCCGCGCACGCTGCACTGATGGCGACCTGGGCATGAGCACGTGGGCCATAGGCGACCTGCAGGGCTGCTACGACGCGACTCAGCGGTTGCTGGAGAAGATCCGCTTCGATCCCGCGCGCGACCGCCTGTGGTTCTGCGGCGACCTGGTCAATCGCGGCGGGCAATCGCTGGAAACCATGCGCCTGGTGCACTCGTTGCGCGCCAACAGCCACGTGGTGCTGGGCAACCACGACCTGTCGCTGCTGGCGATCGGCGAGCGGCGCGAGGAAGAGCAGCGCAAGGTCAACCCGGACCTGCAACGCGTGGTGCTGGCCGAGGATCGCGACACCCTGCTGGGCTGGCTGCGCATGCAGGAACTGGTGCACGTCGACCGCGAGCTCGGCTGGATGATGGTGCATGCCGGGCTGGCGCCGTCGTGGACCACGCAACTGGCCGAACGCCACGGCCGCGAGATCGAGGAAAAACTGCAGGGCGACCAGTACCGTCGCCTGCTCAAGAACATGTACGGTGACGGGCCGACCTGGCATCCGCGACTGGCTGGCATCGACCGCGACCGCGCGATCATCAACCTGATGACGCGGCTGCGTTATTGCTCACCCCGAGGGCGCATCTCGTTCGACGACAAGGGCAGTCCCGGCACCCAGCCGGCCGGCCTGTATCCGTGGTACGAAGTGCCCGGGCGCGTCGAGCGGGACCTGAAGATCGTCTGTGGCCACTGGTCTACGCTGGGGCTGTTCATCGGCCACGGCGTGCATGCGATCGATACCGGAGCGGTCTGGGGCGGCAAGCTCACCGCCTTGCAGCTGGATTGCGAAGACCTGCGCGTGGTGCAGGTGGCCGGCCGCGACGTGCCGGCGCACCCCCCGCTGCCGCGGCCATCGCATCACCGCACGCAGGGTGCGCGTGGGCAACAAGGCCAACAAGGCCACGGCGCTCAAAAGCGCACGTAATCCACGAACTCGAATGCGTGCGCATGCCGTGCATCCGCCGGATGCGCTTCGCGTGTCTCTACCCGCCACGATGAAGAATCGAACGCCGGAAAAAACGCATCGGCGGCGTCGACCCGGGTATCGACGTGGGTCAGATGCAAACGCGTCGCCAACGGCAGGCACAGCGCATAGATCTCGCCGCCGCCGATCACGCACAGTTCGTCGGCGCCATGATCGCGCGCCACCTGCATCGCCGCCTCGACCGAAGCCAGCGCCCGCATGCCTTCGAACAGCATGCCTTCGAACGGCATGCTGCCCGAACGGGTCAGCACCAAGTTGAGCCGACCAGGCAACGCACGTCCCAGTGACTGCGCGGTCTTGCGCCCCATCAACACCGGCTTGCCGAGCGTCAGCGCCTTGAAGCGCTTGAGGTCGTCGGGCAATCGCCACGGCAGTTCATTGCCGCGGCCGATGGCACGGTGGCGGTCGAACGCTGCGATCAAACTCAATTCCACTGGAACGACTCCACGCCTCAGACCGCGACCGGCGCCTTGATCGCCGGCAGCGGCGCATAACCCTCGATCGCGATGTCATCGAAGTTGAAGCCGAAGATATCGGTCACCCCGGGATTGAGCTTGAGCGTCGGCAATGCCTGCGGCTCGCGCGACAGTTGCTCGCGCGCCTGCTCGAAGTGGTTCGAATAAAGGTGCGCATCGCCCAGCGTGTGCACGAAGTCGCCCACGCCCAGCCCGCATACCTGCGCCACCAGGTGGGTCAGCAACGCGTAGCTGGCGATGTTGAACGGCACGCCGAGGAAGATGTCGCCGCTGCGCTGGTACAGCTGGCAACTCAACTTGCCGTCGGCGACGTAGAACTGGAACAGTGTGTGGCAGGGCATCAGCGCCATCTGCGGCAGGTCGGCGACATTCCAGGCGCTGACGATCAGGCGCCGCGAATCCGGATTGCGCCGGATCTCGTCGATCACCCAGCGGATCTGGTCGATTTCAATGCCGTCGGCACCTGCCCAGCGTCGCCACTGCTTGCCATAGACCGGGCCGAGGTCGCCGTGCTCGTCGGCCCACTCGTCCCAGATGCCAATCTTGTGCTCCTTGAGATAACCGATGTGGGTTTCACCCTGCAGGAACCACAGCAGCTCGTGCACGATCGAGCGCAGGTGCAGTTTCTTGGTGGTGACCAGCGGGAAGCCCCGGCTGAGGTCGAATCGCATCTGCCAGCCGAACACGCTGCGCGTACCGGTGCCGGTGCGGTCGGCCTTCTCGCTGCCGTGTTCGAGCACGTGGCGCAGCAGGTCGAGATACTGACGCATGAATCAGGCTCCGCGTTTGTTTGAAGCGGGCTTGTCGGGAGCGGCCTTGCTTGCCGCGGGCGTCGCAGACACGACCAGCGGTTGCAGGGTCGGCGAACTCCGCGACAGCCACAGCAGGAACAGGCCCAGCGCGATCAGCGGCAAGCTCAACAGTTGGCCCATGGTCAGCCAGCCGAATGCCAGATAGCCGAGCTGCGGGTCCGGCATGCGGACAAATTCGACCAGGAACCGGAAGCTGCCGTACAACAGCGCGAACAACCCGCCCACCGCATATCGCGGCCGCGGCTTGCGCGAGTACCACCACAGCACGCAGAACATGACCAGACCTTCCAGTGCGGCCTGGTAGAGCTGTGAGGGATGGCGCGCGAACGGGTCCAGCGCGCCCGAGGCATGCAGCTGGCGCAGGCGCTCGATCGGCGCGCCGGTATAGGCGCCCAGGTCGCTGTTGGGAAACACCACGCCCCAGTTGGCGCCGGTGAACTTGCCCCACAACTCACCGCCGATGTAGTTGCCCAGCCGGCCGAAACCAAGCCCCGGCGGCACCAGCGGCGCGACGAAATCCATCACGTCGAAAAAGTGCAGTGCGTGCTTGCGCGCCCACCACCACGCCGCCGCCATCACCCCGAGCAGGCCGCCGTGGAAGCTCATGCCGCCTTCCCAGATCCGCAGCAGCATCACAGGATCGGCCAGCAACTGGTCGAACGAATAGAAAAACACGTAGCCGATACGCCCGCCCAGCACCACGCCAAACATCCCGTAGAACAGCAGGTCGCCGTATGCCTGCTCGTCGACGCCCGGCAGGCGTCCGCCACGCACGCGGCGCCTGCCAAGCCACCATGCCAGCGCGAACGCGAGCAGGTACATGATCCCGTACCAGTGCACCTGCAGCGGGCCGAGGTCGAGTGCGATCGGATCGATCTGATGCAGGATGGTCATGCGTGAAGGCGATGTCGGCAGCGGGCGGTGCCGGTATTGTGCCCGACCCCGGCGATCGGTGAGCTCCCTGGACGGGATGTCTTTCGTTTGCAGGAGCGATGCAAGTCGCGACCGGGGGCGCTGTCAGTCCGGACGTGGCGCTCGCAGCAAATCGCCGACAGTCTGGATACGCATGGCGTTGTTGTTCATGGGCGATACCCTGCCGTGGCGATGGCCGGCATTCCTAGACCGGCAACACCCGACGCTGCGCGTTGCGCTTGGCCCACAGGTTCAACACCTCGACCAATGCCGAGAAACCCATCGCGCCATAGATATAGCCGCGCGGGATATGCGTCTCAAGGCCGTCGGCAACCAGGTACACGCCGATCAGCACGATGAAGGCCAGCGCCAGCATCTTGATGGTCGGGTTGCGGTCGATGAACTGGCCCAACGGCTTGGCCGCCAGCAACATCACCGCCACCGCCAGCAGGATCGCGGTGACCATGATCCAGGTCTGGTTGGCCAGGCCGACCGCGGCGATCACCGAGTCAAGCGAAAACACGATGTCGATGACCGCGATCTGTGCGATCACCATCCAGAACGATGCCAGTGGCTTGGTGTGGATGTCCTCGGACTCGTGCTGGCCGCCGATCGCGTCACGGATCTCCATCACGCCCTTCACCACCAGGAACCCGCCGCCGACGACCAGCACCAGGTCGCGCACCGAGATGCCCATGCCGAACACCCGGAACAGGTCGTCGGTCAGGCCCGCCAGCCACGCCAGCGTCAACAGCAGCAGAATGCGGGTGATGCACGCCACCGCGATGCCGAACTTGCGCGCGACCTCACGCTGGTGCGGCGGCAATTTGCTCACCGCGATCGAGATGAACACCAGGTTGTCGATACCGAGCACGATCTCGATCGCGCTCAAGGTGACCAGGGTGATCCAGACGTCCGGATCCATCAGCATTTCAATCACGCGCGCGCTTCCCGAACTTGAAAATCGAAGATGAAAAAACGATCAGCCATCCGTGATCAAA
>JALZKJ010000064.1 GCA_030859305.1 Pseudomonadota bacterium
CACCACGGTCATCCAGCGCTCCCGGCAGCGGCCCGCGACCCACGCCCGCACCCGGCAGTTGGGCAACGCCGACGCGCGCGGACGATTGGGGCGATGCCGCCCGCAACCAGCCCGGCGCCCAGCGCGGGCAGCAACCCGGCATCCGCAACAGCGACGGCAGCGTGCGTCTGGCCGAAACCCCCGGTTCGGCATCGCCGGGGCAACCCCCGGGGACGATCACCGACGAGATCACCAACCTCGACCGGTCCGGCACCTGGCTCAAGCGCAAACCGACCGATTACGAGCCGACTGCCTTGGACCAGTTTTGGCGTCCGAGCGAGACCTTGCTGGAAGAGTGGGTGCGCAGGAGCATCACCACCGTGCGCATTCCGATTCCCGGCACCAACAAGCACGTCGTCTGCCAGACCGTGTTGTTGCTGGTCGGTGGCGGTTGCGGCATCACCGACCCGAATCTCAACGAACGACCCGCGACAGCACGACCGCCACCCGACATCCCGTTCAAGCCGCATCTGCAGGAAGACAACGGCAGCCTGAGGCAGGGCGGATGATCGCCTCGGCACCCCTGTGGGAGGGGCTTCAACCCCGATGTGCCGGCAGTAGGGGCTGAAGCCCCTTCTACATCGAGTACAGACAAAAAGCCCCGCCGAAACGGCCGCAATCGCAGGCCTTTTTCATCGGGTACGCGTGCTGGTTCAGTGTACGCCGTGCAGATCCCGCAATTGGCTTTCGCGCGAACCGAAATACACCGCCAGGTCGGCGATCTGCTGATCAGTCAGGTTTGCGGCCTGGTTCGACATCAACACGTGCTCGCGGTTGCCGTCACGATAGGCCTGCAGGGAGTGCCCCAGGTAGTCGTGATACTGGCCGCCGAGTTTCGGGTATGAGGGATCGATCGGGGCATTGCCGTCCACGCCGTGGCAGTCGATGCAGGACTGGCCGGTGGCGGCGCCCTTGGTGTTGGCGAGCAGCTCGCCGGCGGCGCGATTGCCGCTGGGCAGGCCGGCCGAGGAAGAGCGGGTATTGGCTGCAGAAGCCGCGGCGGCATCACTCGGGGCATCGCTGGACTGCGTGCAGCCCGCAGTGCCGAACAGGGCAACGATCACCGCCAAGGCAGGAGCGAGGGCGAACCGGCCCCTTGCGGGAGTTTTCAAGCAGGGTGTCGTCATGGACGTCGGCTCACTCACTTCAGGTTCGACAGGAAGGCGGCGATATCGGCGATGTCCTGCTCGGAAAAGCTCTGCGCCTGGGCTTGCATCGTGGGGTGGTTGCGGGCGCCCTTCTTGTATTCGGTGAGGGCGTTGGCCAGGTACACCGCCGACTGGCCGCCAATCTTCGGCACATGGAAATTCGGGTAGGCGTTCTTGTAGCCGGGAATGCCGTGGCAGCCCTGGCAGGTGTAGGTCAGCATGCGGCCTTGTTCGGCGTCGCCGCTGATGGTCGGCGTTACGGCCGCCGCAGTTGCGGCGGTAGCCGCGGGGGCCGAGGCCTGGGTGGCGTCCTGGGCGGTCGCCGCGAAGGCGGTGATGCCCAGGGCGAGGCAGGCGGCGATCGTGAGCGGTCGCATCATGTCGTAGTCCGCAATCTCAAATGGCTGGCGAAAGGTGAAAAGCTGGAGGCGCGAGCTCGTCAACACCGGGGCTGCGCGCAATCCGCAAAGTATAGCTTGCGACAACGATGCAACGAAGCCAGCCGTTTCGACTTCAGCAATGACGCTCGGATGCGGTTTGTCTTAGTTGGTGGACAGGTGTACCAACTGCAAGCGCGCTAATGGATCGTGAAGCGGTCCGCTCCATCACCGCGACTCGTGACCCCGAACATGACGCCAGTCACCATGACCTTCGGCTGATGCAGATCAACAGGCGGGTGATATACCTTGATACAACACCGGTATACGTGCCGGTTCCACCAGCTTCCGGGGTCCGATATGCGTCATCACACACATTCCCGCCGACGCGGGTACCTGGGCGCCGCCGCGGTTGCATTGGCATGCACCCTCGCAATGGCGGGCTGCAAGGACGGGGAAGGCGGGGAAGCGCAGGCCAGGGAGAACGAACTCAAGGCCAATGAAGCCGTGCCGGTGGAGGTCGCCCACGCCTCCCTGCGCGCGATCGCGGCCAGCTACACCGGCACCGCGCCGCTGGAAGCACGCGCCGAATCCCAGGTGATCGCCAAGACCTCGGGGGTGGCGCTGAGCGTGCTGGCCGAGGAAGGCCAGATCGTGCGTGCCGGCCAGACCCTGGTGCGCCTGGACTCGGCACGCGCGCAGTTGCAGGCCGCGCAGACCGCTACGCAAATGGCCAAGTTGCAGAGCCAGTACGCGCGCTCGCGCCTGCTCGCCGAACAGCAGCTGCTCAGCGCGTCCGACAACGAACAGATCAAGTACGACCTCGAGAACGCGCGTGCCTCCAATCGCCTGGCCAATCTCGAACTGTCGTACGCCAACGTGCAGGCGCCGATCTCCGGGGTGATCGCCTCGCGGTCGATCAAGACCGGCAACTTCGTGCAGATCAACACACCGATCTTCCGCATCGTCGACATCTCGCGCCTGGAGGCCGTGCTCAACGTGCCCGAGCGCGAATTGGCCACGCTGCGGGCCGGTCTACCGGTCGAGTTGGCGGTCGATGCGCTGCCGGGCCAGGTATTCACCGGCACCATCGACCGGGTTGCGCCGGTGGTCGACGCCGGCAGCGGCACGTTCCGGGTGATCGCCGCGTTCGACAACGGCGGGTTGCTCCAACCCGGCATGTTCGGCCGCATCAGCATCGCCTACGACCAGCGAGCCAATGCCTTGGTGGTGCCGCGTCTGGCGCTGCTCGAAGGCGAGGGTGATCCGGCGGTGTTCGTGGCGCGCGATGGCAAGGTCGCGCGGGTTGCGGTCAAGCTCGGCTACGCCGATGGCCCGTGGATCGAGGTGCGCGATGGCCTCAAGGTCGGCGACCAGGTGGTGGTGGCCGGCAAAACCGCCTTGCGCGACGGCAGCACCGTGCAGGTGATCGGCCAGCCTGACAAGAAAGCCCCGGTGGCGGCCAGGCAGGCCGACACCGATACCAGCACGCAATAAGCGCGAGGCCGCCCAGTGAGCGATTCCCCAAGGCACCCGTCCTCCGGGCCGGACGAGTTCGACCCGGCGCTGCACGAGCCGAGCCGCCCGTTCAACCTGGTCGAGTTCTCCACCCGCCGCCGCGTGACGGTGGCGATGGTGACGATCTCGTTCCTGCTGTTCGGCCTGCTCGCGCTCGGCAGCCTCAAGGTCAACCTGCTGCCGGACCTGAGCTACCCGACACTGACCGTGCGCACCGAGTACACCGGCGCGGCGCCGTCGGAAATCGAGACCCTGATCACCGAGCCGGTCGAGGAGGCCGTCGGCGTGGTCAAGGGCTTGCGCAAGCTGAAGTCGGTCTCGCGCACCGGCCAGAGCGACGTGGTCCTCGAGTTCGCCTGGGGCACCGATATGGACCAGGCCAGCCTGGAGGTGCGCGACAAGATGGAGATCCTGCAGTTGCCGCTGCAGGCCAAGGCGCCGGTGCTGCTGCGCTTCAACCCGTCGACGGAACCCGTCCTGCGCATCGCGTTGTCGGCCAAGGGCAGTGCAGCCGGCAACAACGGGCAAGTCGACGACAGCGAAGCGATCCGCCAGCTCACGCTGCTGCGTCGCTATGCCGACGATGACCTCAAGAAGAAGCTCGAACCGGTCGAAGGCGTCGCCGCGGTCAAGGTCGGCGGCGGTCTGGAGGACGAGGTCCAGGTCGACATCGACCAGCAGCGACTGGCGCAGCTGAACCTGCCGATCGACACCGTGATCCAGCGCCTGCAGCAGGAGAACGTCAACGTCTCCGGCGGACGCCTGCAGGAAGGCTCGCAGCGGTATCTGGTGCGCACGGTCAACCAGTTCGCCAGCGTCGACGAGATCCGCGAGATGCTGGTCACCACCCAAGGCGCGGGCGGCGGCGCGGCCGATTCGATGGCTGCGGCGGCGTCGGTGCAGAGCGCCTCCTCGACGTCCGGCGCGGTCGCCGGCGGCATGTCGGTTCGGCTCAAGGACATCGCCGACGTGCGCCAGGGTTACAAGGAGCGCGAGGCGATCATCCGCCTCGGCGGAAGGGAAGCGGTCGAGTTGGCGATCTACAAGGAAGGCGACGCCAATACCGTCGCCACCGCCGACGCGGTGCAGGCGCGGCTGGAGGAGATCAAGGCGCAGATCCCGCCCGACTTCGAGCTGACCACGCTCGACGACCAGTCGCAGTTCATCCGCCACGCGATCAGCGACGTGAAAAAAGATGCGGTGATCGGCGGCTTGCTGGCGATCCTGATCATCTTCCTGTTCCTGCGCGATGGCTGGAGCACGTTCGTGATCGGCCTGTCGTTGCCGGTTTCGATCATCACCACGTTCTTCTTCATGGGCCAGCTGGGACTCAGCCTCAACGTGATGTCGCTGGGCGGCCTGGCATTGGCGACCGGCCTGGTGGTCGACGACTCGATCGTTGTGCTGGAATCGATCGCCAAGGCGCGCGAGCGCGGGCTCGGCATTCTGGAAGCGGCGATCGTTGGCACGCGCGAGGTCAGCATGGCGGTGGTGGCATCGACGATGACCACGATCGCGGTGTTCCTGCCGCTGGTATTCGTCGAGGGCATCGCCGGTCAGTTGTTCCGCGACCAGGCGTTGACCGTGGCGATCGCGATCGCGATCTCGCTGGTGGTGTCGATGACCTTGATCCCGATGCTGAGCGCGCTCAAGGGCCGGCCGCCGATGGCGTTCCCGGAAGAGCCGCCGCATCCGCATTGGGAGCCGACCTCGAAATTGCAGAAGCCCTTCGCGATGGCCGAGCGCGGTGTCAGCGCCGGTTCCCGCGGCGCGTTCTTCGGCATCGCGTGGGTGTTCGTGCGGGCCGGGCGTGGGTTGTCGGCGGTGGTAGGGCCGGTCATGCGCAAGGCCAGCGACATCGCGATGGCGCCCTACGGCCGCGCCGAGCGCAGCTACATGAAGTTGCTGCCGGCGGCGATCGGCCGGCCATGGCTGGTGCTCGGCTCGGCGACGACCGCGTTCGTGCTGACCCTGATGCTGGTGCCGATGCTGGGCGCGGACCTGATCCCGCAACTGGCGCAGGACCGATTCGAGATGACGGTGAAGTTGCCGCCCGGCACGCCGCTGCGCGACACCGACGCGCTGGTGCGCGAGATCCAGCGCAAACACGCCGACGAACCCGGTGTGGACGCGCTGTACGGCGTCAGCGGCAGCGGCACGCGGCTGGACGCCAACCCGACCGAAAGCGGCGAGAACATCGGCAAGCTGACCGTGGTGATGAGCGATGGCGGCAGCGAGAAGGTCGAGGCGGCCACCACCGAGCGCCTGCGCGAAACCATGGCGGCGCAGGCGGGCGCGCAGGTCGACTTCAGCCGTCCGCAACTCTTCAGTTTTTCCACCCCGCTGGAAATCGAGTTGCAGGGTGACGACCTGGCCACCATCGAACGCGCCGGCCAGCAGATGGCCGCGATGCTGCGCGACAACCCGCATTACGCCGATGTCAGCTCTACGGTGGAGCAGGGGTTCCCGGAAATCCAGATCCGCTTCGACCAGGACCGTGCCGCCGCGCTCGGCCTGACCACGCGCCAGATCGCCGATGCGGTGGTCGCCAAGGTGCGCGGCGAAGTCGCCACCCGCTACAGCTTCCGCGACCGCAAGATCGACGTGCGGGTACGCGCGCAGGAGTCCGATCGTGCTTCGGTCGAAGACATCCGTCAGTTGATCATCAATCCGGGCAGCAGTCGCGCGGTGCGTCTGGCATCGGTGGCCGAGGTGATCGCCACCACCGGCCCCAGCGAGATCCACCGCGCAGACCAGACCCGCGTCGCGATCGTCTCGGCCAACCTGCGCGACATCGACCTGGGCACCGCGGTGGCCGAGGTCGAGCAGATGGTGGCCGACAATCCCCTCACCGACGTGCGCATGCACATCGGCGGGCAGGGCGAGGAACTGGCCGAGTCGGTGCAGTCGCTGCTGTTCGCGTTCGGCCTG
>JALZKJ010000094.1 GCA_030859305.1 Pseudomonadota bacterium
CGACCGCCGGCGATACCTTGTCGGCGTATTCGATCTCCGCTTCGGCCAGCGCCGAGGCGCAATCGAAGCACCAGTGCACCGGCTTGGCGCCGCGCAGCAGATGGCCGCGCTCGACGATCTTCGCCAGCGACCGCAGCATATCGGCCTCGTAACGGAAATCCATCGTGCGGTAGGGGTTTTCCCAATCGCCGAGCACGCCCAGGCGCTTGAACTCGCGACGCTGCAGGTCGATCTGCTCGGCGGCGTATTCGCGGCACTTCGCTCGGAAGGTCGCCGCGTCGATCCTGTCGCCGACCTTGCCGTATTTCTTCTCGACCGCGAGTTCGATCGGCAGGCCGTGGCAATCCCAGCCCGGCACGTAGGGCGCATCGAAACCCGACAGCAGTTTCGACTTCACCACGATGTCCTTGAGCACCTTGTTGACCGCGTGGCCGATGTGGATCGGGCCATTGGCGTACGGCGGGCCATCGTGCAGCACGAAGCTGCGCTCGCGGCTGCTGACCTGCTCGCGGATGCGTGCGTACAGACCCTCGCTTTCCCAACGCGCGAGGATCTCCGGCTCGCGCCTGGGCAGGTCGCCGCGCATCGGGAAGTCCGTCGCGGGCAAGTGCAGAGTGGATTTATACGGGTTGCCGGGGGTGTCTGAGGTCACGCGTAAGCTCGTCGTTGGTGATGCGAAAGGTGGGCGCGCGCCTGCTCGGCGTCGCGGTGCATCTGCGCGGTCAGTGCCGGCAGGTCGGGGAACTTCACTTCATCGCGCAGCTTGGTGACGAATTCGATCTCGATCCGGCGCCCGTAGAGGTCACCGTCGAAATCGAACAGGTGGGCTTCGAGCAGCGGCCGCGTGCCGTCGACCGTCGGCCGCGTGCCAAGGCTCGACACCGACGCCCACGGACCGGCGCCGACGCCGTGCACCCAGCTTGCGTAGATGCCCGACAGCGCCGGCACGGTGTCGCCGGCGAAACGCAGGTTGGCGGTGGGAAATCCGAGCGTTCGTCCGAGTTGCCGACCGCGTACCACGTGACCAGCGATCGAATAGGGACGTCCGAGCAGATGCGCGGCCTCGACAAACTCACCGGCCTGCAGCGCCGCGCGGATGCGGGTGCTGGACACGCGCTCGCCGTCGAGCAGCACCGGCGCGATCTCGCCCGCGACGAATCCGAGTTCCTTACCCATGCGTTGCAACAACGCCAGATCGCCGCCGCGCCCCTTGCCGAAGCGGAAGTCCGGCCCGACCCACACTTTGCGTGCCGACAGTCGTTGCGACAGCACCGTGCGCGCGAAATCCTCGGCGCTCAGCGCGCTGAGGCGGGCATCGAATCGCAGCAGGCCGACCTGGTCCACGCCAAGTCCGAACAGCCCCTTGGCCTTGGCCCGCGGCGACAGCAAACGGGGCGGTAACGGTCGCGGCGGCAGCGCGGTGGCGGCGAAAAACTCGCGCGGCAACGGTTCGAAACTCAGCGCCACCGCCGGCAGGTCCAACGCGCGAGCGCGGACCACAGCGTGGCGCACCAACGCCTGATGCCCGAGGTGCAGGCCGTCGAATGCGCCGATGCAGACCACACTGCCGTGCGGGCACCGGGGCCCGCCCTCGACGTCACGAAACAGCCTGCTCATAGCCGGCAAGTATAACGGCGGCACATCGGCTCAATGCCGCAGATGCCGCGGGCGCAATCCCGACAGCAGCAATACCAGGCCGTAGACCGCCGCGCCGACAGCGATCGCGGCCAGCAACCACAGCCAGCGCCATGGCGCCGACAGCGCGGTGAACTCGCCCGCCGCCTCGCGCATCAGCACCACCGCCACCGCCATGAACACCAGCCCGAACACGATCCGCAGCAACCAGCGCCCCCAGCCCGGCTCGGGTCGATACACCCCTTGCCTGCGCAGGTAGCGCCACAACAGCGCCGCGTTGAGCACGCCGGCCAGCGCGGTCGCCGCCGCGATGCCCACATGCGCGGCCTTGATCCCCAGCATCCACAGCGGGGTCACCAGCGCGATGGTCAGCAGCACATTGGCGGCGACGGTGATGATCGCCGCGCGCATCGGCGTTTTGGTGTCCTGTCGCGAGAAGAACGCGGGCAGCAGCACCTTGCTGAGCATGAAGGTGGGAATGCCGGCGCTCATCGCGATCAGGCTGTAGCCGACCATGCGGGTGTCCTCGGCGGTGAATGCACCGTAATTGAACAACGCTGCAGTCAACGGCACCGCCAGCAAAGCCAGCCCCAGCGCAGCCGGCATGCCGATCAGCAGCACCATGCGCAGGCCCCAGTCGAGCGAGCGGGAGTATCCGTCGGTATTGCCGTCAGCGTGATCGCGCGACAACTGCGGCAGGATCACGGTGCCGATAGCGACCCCGAACAATCCCAGTGGCAGCTCGGTCAGGCGGTCGGAGTAGTACAGCCATGACTGCGCCTCGACCAC
Source organism: Pseudomonadota bacterium (assembly GCA_030859305.1). Lineage (GTDB taxonomy): Bacteria > Pseudomonadota > Gammaproteobacteria > Xanthomonadales > Xanthomonadaceae > Lysobacter_K. Next base: position 2,425 of record JALZKJ010000094.1, read on the forward strand.
CAGCAAAGAAGCAAACACGGTGCCGACCAGCAGGTTCACCTGCGCCACCGAGGACGAGAAGATCGTCGGCAGCATCAACTTCATCACCCGTCGCACGCCCTCGTGGCGCAGGTTTAACTTGAAACGCGGTCGGATGCCGAGCCGGCCCATCGCCGGCCACAGAAGCAGCATCTGCAGCGCGCCGGCGCCGAGCACGCCCCACGCCAGCGCCTTCTCGGGTACGTCGAGCCAGCCCGCCAGCAACAGCATCGCCGCGATCACGCCCAGGTTGTGCAGCACCGGGGTCAGCGCCGGCAGGCCGAAGTGGCGGAAGCTGTTGAGCACCGCGCCGGCCAGCGCGGTCATCGAGATGAAGGTCAGGTACGGGAAGGTGATCCGCAGCATCTCGGCGGTCAGGGTGACCCGCTCGGAATCCGGATCGGCGAACGCCAGGAACAGCCGCGCGATCCACGGCGCCATCAGCATGCCCACGCCGCTGACCACGATCACCACCGCCAGCAGCGCGCCGGCGACGTGATCGAGGAAATCCTGCAGCGCCTTCTGGTCGCCCTTCTGCTTGAGCTCCGACAGCACCGGCACGAACGCCGACGAGAACGAGCCCTCGGCGAAAATACGCCGCAGGTAGTTGGGGATGCGGTAGGCGACCACGAACGCGCTCATCGCCGGGCCCGCGCCGAACAGCATCGCTTGGAGGGCGTCGCGTGCGTACCCGGCGAGCCGCGAGACCAGCGTCATCGCGGTGAATACCGCGGTGGAGCGCAGCATTCCGGACTTGGCCAGGGCGGCGTGGTCGGGCTTGGGCGCGGCCGGCTCGTTCATACTTGTGCCCCGCAATGCCAGTTGACGCAAGCCACTGAATCCCCCATAATTTTGGGTCTGCCAGGGTCTTTTTCGGGTCTGGGTGAACGTGATTTCGACCGCAGTGCCAGCCGCAACCCCACTTCTTTCTTTTTCGTTTTCAGGAATTCGCCGTGGCCAACATCAAGTCCGCCAAGAAGCGCGCCAAGCAGGCAGTCGTGCGCAACGCCCGTAACGCCAGCCAGCGTTCGATGCTTCGCACCGCCGTCAAGAAGGTGCTCAAGGCCCTGGGCGAGAACGACGCCGCCGGCGCCGAGACCGCCTTCGCTACCGCTCAGCCGATCCTCGATCGTTTCAGCGCGCGTGGCCTGATCCACCGCAACAAGGCCGCTCGCCACAAGAGCCGCCTGAGCGCCCGCATCAACGCCCTCAAGGCCGCCTGATCGATCTGATCGGTGATTTTCGACGCGTGAAAAAGCCCGGCTTTGGCCGGGTTTTTTTATGAGCGATGGTTTTTTTGAAGGCGATACAAGCGCGCGACCTGCCTCGATGGCCCACTCGCCCCTTGCGTCCGACGTGCGAAGTGTCCCCTCCCCGCCTTGCCAGAAGGAAGGACAGGGCAGACCGACCATCTCCCCTTCAGCCAGCATTTCTGCTCGCATCGGCTTCGGCATCGGCTTCGGCTTCGGCACGGGCAGCGGCCTCGTCTTCGCGCTGGCGATCGAAGAACGCCATCACCTCGAGCATGATCGGCCAGGTGCCGTCGCGGCCGATGGCCGAGGTCAGGAACCAGCGATCCTTCCAGCCCAGCTCGTCGACCACTGCCCGCGCCGCAGCCTGCTGTTCTTCTTCCGGCAACAGGTCGACCTTGTTGAGCACCAGCCAGCGCGGCTTGGCGAGCAATTCGGGGTCGTGCTTGCGCAGCTCGTTTTCCAGCGCGCGCACCTGCTCGACGGGGCTGACGTCGCCTGCCCCGCCTTCCTCCTCCATGTTCATCGGTGCGATGTCAACCAGATGCAGCAGCAACCGGGTGCGCTGGAGGTGGCGCAGGAACTGTGCACCAAGACCGGCGCCATCGGCCGCGCCCTCGATGAGGCCGGGGATGTCGGCGATCACGAAGCTGCGGTACTGCTCGACGCTGACCACGCCGAGGTTCGGATACAGCGTGGTGAACGGATAGTCCGCGACCTTCGGCGTCGCCGCCGAGACCGCGCGTATCAGCGTGCTCTTGCCCGCATTCGGGAAGCCGAGCAGGCCGACGTCGGCCAACAGCTTCAACTCCATGCGCAACCCGCGCTGTTCGCCCTCCAGGCCGGGCAATGCGCGTTGCGGCGAGCGGTTGGTTGAACTCTTGAAATGCATGTTGCCCAAACCGCCCTTGCCGCCCTTGGCCACCAGCAGGCGGTCGCCCGTGCGGGTCAGGTCGCCGATCACCTCGTCGGTCTCGACGTTGGTGATCACGGTGCCGACCGGCACGGTGATGATCAGGTCTTCGCCGCCCTTGCCATAGGCCTGCCGGCCCATGCCGTTCTCGCCACGTTTGGCACGGAACAGTTTCTGATGGCGGAAGTCCACCAGCGTGTTGAGGTTCTCGTCGGCGACAACCCACACACTGCCGCCATTGCCACCGTCGCCGCCATCGGGGCCGCCGAGCGGGATGAACTTCTCGCGACGGAAACCGACGCAGCCGTTGCCGCCGTTACCTGCGATGACCTGGATTTCGGCTTCGTCTACTAATTTCATGGGAGTCGGGAGTCGGGAATCGGGTGTCGGGAGTGGGGAATCGTTGAAGCGCAAAGCGTTACCCGGATGATCGAGGAGTTTAGCGGGGCGAGGTATCGGCGCGCGAGGAGCGTTCCCACGACTCGGCTCCCTGCACCACAAACGAAAAACCCCGCCGAAGCGGGGCCTCTCGAAACATCGGCGCGTTGCAGGAGCAGCGTCAGGATTACCCGCTGATGATGCTGACGGTGCGGCGCTTCTTGGCGCCCTTGACCGAGAACTCGACCTTGCCGTCGATCAACGCGAACAAGGTGTGGTCGCGGCCGAGGCCGACGCCCATGCCCGGGTGGAACTCGGTGCCGCGCTGACGCACGATGATGTTGCCCGCGTCGGCGGCCTGGCCGCCGTAAAGCTTCACGCCCAGGTACTTCGGGTTGGAGTCTCGGCCGTTGCGGGTGGAACCTACGCCCTTTTTCTGTGCCATGGCGGCTTCTCCTTACTTGTTGTCGCCACCGGCAATGCCGGTGATCTCGATTTCGGTGTAGTGCTGCCGATGGCCCATCTGCTTGCGATGGTGCTTGCGACGGCGGAACTTAACGATGCGGATCTTGTCGGCGCGGCCGTGGCCGACCACCTTGGCACTGACGATGGCGCCTTTCAGCGCGTCGCCAAGCTTGACGCCTTCACCATCGCCGAGCATCAGCACCTGATCGAACTTGATCTCGTTGCCTGCTTCCGCATCGAGTTTCTCGACGCGCAGGGTCTCGCCTTTCATCACGCGGTATTGCTTACCGCCGGTGACCAGTACTGCGTACATGACCGGTATTCCTCTGTAGTTATTTTTGGTCGCTGCCGCACCCTTGAAACTGCATTGCAGGGCGGACAGAAGCGGAATTGTAGTCGGTTCAGTGAGTTACGGCAACCACCTGTAATCGATGGCGCCAGCACAGTCCGCTAGCAGCGAAACCCGTGAGGACCATTCGGCTGAAATGCTCACGGACGGTCGAAATCACTGTCTGAACAGGGAGTTCCACCCTGCGCCGGGGTCCGCCTGAACCTTCCGTTTGGGTTATTTGCCCCAACTTCCTGCAATCGATACGCTCCCTTGTTCGCCGTCGCAACCACGCCGGCGGCCCATCCCATTGCAGGCCCCCACCGACGCATGGACATGATCCGCATCCGCGGCGCGCGGACGCACAACCTCAAGAACATCGATCTCGACCTGCCGCGCAACAAGCTGATCGTGATCACCGGCCTGTCCGGCTCGGGCAAGTCGTCGCTGGCGTTCGACACCATCTATGCCGAAGGCCAGCGCCGCTACGTCGAGTCGCTGTCGGCCTACGCACGGCAGTTCCTGTCGGTGATGGAGAAACCCGATGTCGACCACATCGAGGGGCTGAGCCCGGCGATCTCGATCGAGCAGAAGTCGACCTCGCACAACCCGCGCTCGACCGTCGGCACCATCACCGAGATCTACGACTACCTGCGCCTGCTGTACGCGCGCGTCGGCACCCCGCGCTGCCCGGAGCACGCCTATCCGCTGGAGGCGCAGACGGTCAGCCAGATGGTCGACCAGGTGATCGCGCTGGGTGCGAAAGCAGAGACCAGCGAGCAGCGCTACATGCTGCTCGCGCCGGTGATCCGCGAACGCAAGGGCGAACACGCGCAGGTGTTCGAACAGTTGCGCGCGCAGGGCTACGTGCGCGTGCGCGTGGACGGACACCTGCACGAGATCGACGCGGTGCCGCCGCTGGCATTGCGCGTCAAGCACACCATCGAGGCTGTGATCGACCGCTTCCGCCCGCGCGACGACATGAAGCAGCGCCTGGCCGAATCGTTCGAGACCGCGCTCAAGCTCGGCGATGGCATGGCCTCGGTGATGTCGCTGGACACGCCCGACGCCGCGCCGCTGCTGTTCTCGTCCAAGTACAGCTGTCCGGTCTGCGATTACTCGCTGCCGGAGCTGGAGCCGCGCCTGTTCTCGTTCAACTCGCCGGTCGGCGCCTGCCCGACCTGCGACGGCCTCGGCGTCGCCCAGTTCTTCGACCCGACGCGCGTGGTGGTGCACCCGGAGCTGGCGCTGTCGGCCGGCGCGGTGCGCGGATGGGATCGTCGCAACGCCTACTACTTCCAGCTGATCCAGTCGCTGGCCAAACACTACAGGTTCGATGTCGACGCGCCGTGGCAGTCGTTGCCGGAGGCCGTGCGCAACGCCGTGCTGTTCGGCAGCGGCAGCGAGCTGGTCAACTTCAGCTACCTCACCGACGGCGGTAGCCGCAGCCAGCGCAAGCATCGCTTCGAAGGCATCGTGCCGAACCTGGAGCGTCGCTACCGCGAAACCGAATCGTCGGCGGTGCGCGAGGAACTGTCGAAATACATCAGTGAGCGCGCCTGCACCGAATGCGGCGGCGCGCGCCTGAATCGTGCCGCGCGCAATGTGTTTGTCGCGCAGCGCCCACTGCCCGACATCGTGGTGCTGCCTATCGACGAGGCGCTGACCTTCTTCAAGGGACTCAACCTGCCGGGCTGGCGCGGCGAAGTCGCAACCAAGATCGTCAAGGAGATCGGCGACCGGTTGCGGTTCCTGGTCGATGTCGGTCTCGATTACCTGTCGCTGGAGCGCAAGGCAGACTCGCTATCGGGCGGCGAGGCGCAGCGCATCCGTCTGGCCAGCCAGATCGGCGCCGGCCTGGTCGGGGTGTTGTATGTACTCGATGAACCGTCGATCGGCCTGCACCAGCGCGACAACGCGCGCCTG
>JALZKJ010000125.1 GCA_030859305.1 Pseudomonadota bacterium
CCCGTAGATGGCGTGGATGCGCGCCGACAACTGCCCGCTGGCGACCAGTTGCGCAATTTCTACGAACAAGGCCGCGCGCCGCTCCGGCGCGGCGGCCTTGTACCACCTCGACAACCAGAACCCTCGCAGGCGAATGTCGCGGAAGATCAACGACGCCGGCGACAGCGCGCAGGCCTCCCCGCTCATCGCGCCGTAGTTGACCAGCACGCCGCCCTCAGTGAGGGACTGCGCCAGGCGCTCGGTCGCGGTGCTGCCGACCGCGTCGATACCGAGGCGGATCGTCGCGCCGCCGGTGGCCTCTCGGACCCGTTTGCAGAGATCGTCGCCATCCACCAGCACCACGTCGCCACCGCTCTCACGCACGCCCTGCAGTGCCGATTCGCGGCGCACAACGTTCACCGTTTTCAAGCCGCGCAACGTCGCCAACTGCATGAGGTAACCGCCGACCGCCGAGTTGGCGGCGTTCTGGATCACCCAGTCGCCCGATTGCAATTCGACGAACTCCGACAGCAGCAGGCGCGCGGTCGGCGGGTTCACGGTGATCATCGAGAGTTGTTGCGGGTCGCCGGAATCGGGCAACGGCACCAGCGCTTTTGCCGCGGCCACCACGTGCGTGGCCCAAGTACCGCATCCGACGGGCAGCAGCACGACCCGTCCGATCGCGGGCGCGTGCACGTCAGCAGCCAGTTCGACCACGCGCCCCACGCCTTCGTTGCCGCCGACCGCCGGCAATGGCGGCAGCAGGCCGTACTGGCCAGTCAGGATAAGCACGTCGGAGGGGTTGATCGGCGCGGCCAGCACTTCGATCCGCGCCTGTCCCGGCTGCAACGCCTGCGTTTCGACCTCGACCGCCGCGATCACGTCCTGCGGCACCGGGCCGCGCTGGCGGTAGCGGGCTTGTTTCATCGGCTGATCCGTCGCTGTGGGACCCGTGACACTGTAGCCGGCGACCGCGTGTACGGTCACAGCGCCGCGCTTGCGCCGACGCCAAGCCGCTGCGACCCTGCCTGCCCGCTCAGTCCATCCCGCTCAGGCCCGCCACCATGCAGCAGATCGATTTCGAACTCGACCGCGACCACGTCGAACTCAACCAGCTGCTCAAGCTGGCCGGCCTGTGCGACAGCGGCGGCGCCGGCAAGGCGATCGTCGCCAGCGGCGCGGTGGCGGTGGACGGCGCGACCGAGCTGCGCAAGACCTGCAAGATTCGCGCGGGCCAGGTGGTCACGCTCGGCGATGTCGCGATCCATGTCATCGCAGTGTCCTGATTCCCGCCTCAGCAGCGACACGCCTGCATGGCCCGGCGTAGTCGGTCCGCTCACGGACTGCGGCTATGATCCGTTCAAAGCGCAACGAGGACACGGCCATGTCGATCAATTCAAAAGCCCGCCGCGACGCCAGCAAACGCCGTCTCGCCAAGGCGCGTAACTCCGCCGTAACCGTCACCGCCCAGCCCATCGAAGCCCACGCCGAACTGCGCGACGACCGCGGCCGCCTGCTGGGCGGCATCGTGCGCCGCGACGGCGAATGGACGCTGGGGCTGGACGGCAAGATCGTCGGCGGCTCGGAAAGCGCCGCGCGCGTGCTGGCGATGCTCAAGCGTGCCGCCGCGCTGCACGAGCGCGAAGGCGTCGCAATCCGCATGAGCTGTTCGCCTCACCTCAGCAAGGCCGCCGCGACCGAAGTGGCCAATCAGGGCCTGAGCTTCGAGCAGTTCGAGGCCCAGCTGGAAATGGATCTTGCCAGCGGCATCGCGCAACCACTCGAATTGCCCTCAGGCAACCAGGTCCGTCACTGAGTCACGGTCCCGCCCTGCTCGCGAAATCGCAGCCGCTCGGTGCCTCGGTGGTCGACAACGCCGCGGCGGCGGTCGGGCGGTTTCTCACAGCTGGTTAGATCAGCTTCAGCCGGCTCTGGTCAGCTCGTCCCGGAGAGCTCGTTGTGGTCGTACTCGGCCAGCGGACCATCTTCCGGGCAATCGGCATCCGGGAATCCAAAACGCTTCTTGAGTGACTGCCCACAGGCTTTCATGTTGTCGACTGAGCCATCTGTACCGCTGCACTGGTTGTCGAACGTGCGAAAGAAGTTGTCGCGACGCTGCACGAAGGCAGCACCGCATTTGCGCGTCAACCGGATGCGGTTGAGATCGTCCTCGGCGGCATTGAGGCCGTTCAGGCCATACAGATCCAGTTCCGCATCGCTGAGCAGGCGCAGGCTGCGATTGGGCACGGTCATCATCAGGTCGGCGATGGCCACCGCGGCGCCGTTGCGCTCCAGGTACAGCTGCATCTGCGTGTAGACCTCCTGCAGCTCCTTGTTGAGCTCGCGCCGCGAGGTCGCCGCGGAACCGACCCTGATCATCCGGTGGATTCCGATATCACCGGCGATCAAACGCATGTCGCCGGCCGCCAGCACCAGCACGCACGCGCTGTGGCAGGACGCGCCCTCGCGGACCCATATCGTCCAGTCGGCCTCGGCCATCGAATCTCCGGCGCGGATGCCGTCCTCGATCATGCCACCGGTCGAATCGACGTCGAGAATGCGTTGAGCGATGCCGAGATTGCCGGCGACTTCCGCCGTGCGCTCTACCAGCGCGGTGAACTCGACGTTGATCTTACCCCGGTAGCGCAGGCGCATCACGCTACGCTCGCGGCAGGCCGCCATGGTCTGCCAGATGGCCGAGAAACCCAGGTTCATCAGCCGCTGACCATCGCCGAGTTGGGCGTAATCGGATTCGCAGCTGATCCACGCCTTCCCCGCCGTGAGCTGCATCGGCCTCCAGTCGGTTTCGCGCGGTTCTTCGATGGTCGGCGCCGGTGGCGGCACGGAATCGTGGACCAGGGCGCCGCTCTGTTCCGCGCCGGTGACCGTGGCCGCGAGCGGCGCATTGCCGGGCGCTGACCGGTTGCAGGCCGTCAGCGTGACGGCAAGCAACAATGCAACCGGGAGCCATGGTATCGACATGCGTTGCACCAACATCCTCAAAGAGAACCTGCCCGGTCAAATCGGTTCGATCTCACCGGACACCACACCGCGACGGCGCAGGTAACAGTCTAGGCCGAGCGCGCCGGCCTGAACCGAATGTGCGATGAACATTGCCATCCCGATCGCATGTCCTGCTGGCTATAGCGGCTTCAGCGGTGATTACAGGCCACACTGTGGCATCAGATAGTCGATCGTTTATCGAATCTCGTGGTTGCGTCACCCTGCACACCCCTCAACCGCACGCGAAGGCCACCGCGTGGATCAGCGGCAGCCGCGCCGGCAGCGCCTGCCAGCGGTCGCCCTGCACGCAACGCGGATCGACGCAGATCGAATGGATGCCCCGTTGATCGAAACCACCACCGAACCATTCGCCGCGTTCCGGTCGATCCCACAACGAACGCACCAGCTGCCAGCTCGCGCCGTGATCGTCGGACCGGAACAGCCCGCCGGGAATGGTGCCGGCCCAGAGCCTTCCGGGCTGGTCGGCACCGCCGGCCTCCAGCGACCAGATTCATGCAACGCTTCGAAGCGCAGTTGAAATCACGCGGCTATCCCAACCTGCGCGTGCAATCGACGGTGATCGATGATGAAGATCATCTGACCGTCTACCCAGCTGCCATTACCCGCGGCCTGACGTGGGCATTGCCGCCGCTCGAGAAATCGTAAGTAGATCGTCTGCGTAGTGGTGCTGGCTTTCATCAGTCCAGTGTCTTCTCGCGCGGTGGCGGCATAGACGCCGGACGCACGCAACCGCGGAAGGGTCCGGCGCCGTCGATGGTGAGCGTGCCGGTCATCGGGAAACGCGAGCCGGACATGTCGTCCTCGCACGCAGGATTGCTGACGACCACCTCGACCGTGCCACGCGCATCACGGGCACGCACCTCGCGTCCGTCTGCGGTGGCGGTCGAGGATTCGATCGGCAGCCGGCGCTCGGCGCTGTCCACGCCGGTCAACAGCAGCGTGTCGCCGTCTATGCGTACCTGCCAGAACGGCTCGTTGGTGGAGACGATCAACGCCTCGGGCGTAGCCCACGTGTCGGGGATTGGCGGATCCGGGGCGTCCGTTGTGGTGTGCGTCGCGCCCGGCTGGTCGGCGACGCTCGTGGTGGGCGTCGGTACGACGCCGGTTTCCTGCGGTGAGGTTCCGCCGCAACCGGCCAGCAAGGCAGCGAGAAGGATGGTCTTGCGCAAGGCATGTCTCCAGTGGATGGAACAGCGATAGTCCATCAGCTGCCGTAGATGGGAAGTCTGCAACGGCATTGATCACCGACTGTGGCCCCGTCCCGCGGCGGCGTGTCCGGCCTGTTTCATGGCGACGCCCCTCGACCAGTACGCAGGAACTCCGGCGAGCGCTGCGGTAGTCTCGCAATCGTCGAACTTTACCGTCGCCGTGAGTGCCAATGCCTGTGTCGACCACCACCATGCTGATCGTCCTGCTTCTTGTCGCGCTGCTGGCGTGGGCGGTGTTCTCGTTCAACCGGCTGGTGCGGCTGCGCAACCAGGTGCGCACGGCCTGGGCCGACATCGACGTGCAACTGATGCGCCGCCACGACCTGGTGCCGCAACTCGTCGCCGCCGTGCAGGGCTATGCGCGGCATGAAAATGCGGTGCTGGAAGCGGTCACGCAGTTGCGCGCCCGCGCGCTCGACCTGAAAAGTCCGGCCCAGCTGGGCGCTGTCGAGGTGGAGCTGGAACAGGCGCTCGGACGCCTGATCGCGCTGCAGGAGGCCTATCCGGATCTCAAGGCCAGCGGCAACTTCGCGCAGCTGCAGCGCGACCTGGTCGAGGTCGAGGAACACCTGCAGTACGCGCGACGCTACTACAACGGCGCGGTGCGCGACTACAACGACAGCGTGCAGCGCGTGCCTGACCTGCTGGTTGCGCGCGGCTTCGGGTTCAAAGATGCCGAGTTTTTCCAGACCGACGAGCCGCAGCGCGCGGCGCCGATGGTGGAGCTGTCGCGATGAAGGCGCTGCTGCTCCTGCTCGCACTGTTGCTGCCGGCGGTCACGAGGGCCGAGGAGCGCATCCTGTCCTACGACAGCGCGGTCGACATCCGTGCCGACGGCAGCCTCGACGTGGTCGAACGCATCCGCGTGCGAGCCGAAGGCAACGACATCCGCCACGGCATCTACCGCGATTTCCCCACGCGCTATCGCGACCGTCATGGCAATCGTGTCGTGGTCGGCTTTGAAGTCATCGACGTGCAGCGCGACGGCAAGGCCGAGCCGTGGTTCACCGAGACAGTGGCCAACGGCGTGCGCATCAATACCGGCGACGACGACCTGCTGCCGGTGCCCGCCGAGACCACCTACACCCTGCGCTACCGCACCACGCGCCAGGTCGGCTTTTTCGCCACGCACGACGAGCTGTACTGGAACGCGATCGGCCACGGCTGGAGGTTCCCGATCGATCGCGGCAGCGTCGAGCTGCGGCTGCCGGGTCCGGTGCCGACCTCCGAACTGACCGCCGAAGGCTACAGCGGCGCATTCGGCGCTCAGGGCCAGGATTTCGACACCGCCCTGCCTGCGCCCGGCGTCGCGCGCTGGCAATTGCAACGGCCGCTGCAGCCGCAGGAAGGCCTGACCGTAGTGCTGTCGTTCCCGAAAGGCGTGGTCGCCGAACCCAGTCCCCAGCAGCGCATGGCGTGGCTGCTCAAGGACAACCGCGGCGTGCTGATCGCACTGGCCGGGCTGATCGCGCTGCTGCTGTTCTGCTTGTTGCGCTGGCGCCAGGTCGGTCGAGATCCATCGGCCGGCACGATCATCGTGCGTTACCAACCGCCGGAGGGTTATTCGCCGGCCGGGCTGCGCTACATGACGCGCATGGGCTACGACACGCGCTGTTTTTCCGCCGACCTGCTGGCCTGTGCGGTCGACGGCGCGATAGGCATCCATCGCGACAAACGCCGGCTCAAGGATCAGTGGCGGCTGCAGAAGACCGGCGCCGGCAGTGCCGCGACTGCAGAGCAACGCACCTTGCTGGCGGGCCTGTTCTCCGGCAGCGAGACCATGCTCGAACTCGACAACGCCAACGCAGCGACGATGCAGTCGGCCATCCGGCAGCACGGCAAGGCGCTGGCCACGCGCTTCCAGCCGGCGCTGTTCGAGCGCAATGGAGGCAGCATCGGGCTGGCGCTGGCTATCGCGTTTTTGACCGCCGCGCTTGCGCTGGGCTTCAGCGGCGGCAGCGGGATCGCGTTGATCGTGCTGATGTTGGCCCTGATGGCGATCGCGCTGGTGGTGTTCGCGATCGCCATCAAGGCGCCTACCCGTGAAGGACGACGGTTGATGGACGAGATCGCCGGTCTGAAACGCTACCTCGTCGTCGCCGAGGGCGACGAACTGGCCCGCCTCGGCGGGCCAGGCGCCCCGCCCACGCTCGATGCCGGCCGCTACGAGCGTCTGCTCCCATACGCGGTGGCGCTCGACGTCGAGGACGCGTGGACCGGCAAGTTCACCCTCGCCGTCGGCGCCGCGGCGGCCGCCGCAGCAACCTCGGCGATCGCGTGGTACCACGGCAGCCGGAGCGCCGACATGGGCAGCTTTGCCAAGGCGGTCGGCAACAGTTTGAGCTCGCAGATCTCCTCGGCATCGACACCGCCAGGCAGTTCGTCCGGTGGCGGGGGCGGCGGGTTTTCTGGCGGCGGTGGTGGCGGTGGTGGCGGTAGTGGGCGCTGAGCACCTGGTCCCGGCCGGTTTCAAGCCCAGCGGATCCGACGATGTCGTGAGCGCAACCATTTCGCGGCATCGCGGGTGAGGCTGCAAGGGTTGATTTCCCGATCCACAGACCCATTGTCGATGGCTCGAGACACGCTATCGCCAATGGACCCGTACCGATGACCACCACCGCCGAAACCCGCCCCGAAACCAGGAAATTCGAAGCCGAGGTCGCCCAGGTCCTGCACCTGGTTACGCACTCGCTGTACTCGCACAAGGAGATCTTCCTGCGGGAACTGGTTTCCAACGCATCCGATGCCTGCGACAAGCTGCGCTTCGAGGCGATCGCCCAGCCCGGACTGATGGCCGGCGACAACGCGTTGCACATCGACGTCAGCTGCGATCGTGATGCGCGCACCATCACCATCGCCGACAACGGCATCGGCATGAGCCGCGATGAGGTCGTCGCCAACATCGGCACGATCGCCAGCTCGGGCACCCGCCGCTTCCTGGAGGCGATGGGCAAGGAGCAGATGGCCGACGCGCGACTGATCGGCCAGTTTGGCGTGGGTTTCTATTCGGCGTTCGTGGTTGCCGACCGCGTCACCGTGCTGACCCGCCGCGCCGATGCGCCAGCCGGCGACGGCGTGAAATGGCACAGCGATGGCCGCGGCGAATACACGCTCGAACCCGTCGAGTTGGCCGAACGCGGCACCACCGTGGTGCTGCATCTCAAGCCCGATGAGGACGAATTCCTCGCCGACTGGCAGCTGCGCTCGCTGATCCATCGCTACTCCGAGCATGTCGCGTTTCCGATCCGCATGCCGAAGCAAGCCGACGGCATGGGCGACGACTCGCCGGCCGCCGACACCGAATGGGAGACCGTCAACGCCGCGTCCGCGCTGTGGACCCGGGCCAGGTCGGAGATCAGCGACGAGGACTACCAGGGCTTCTACAAGTCGCTCGGCCACGACTTCAACGACGCGCTGGCGTGGAGCCACAACCGCGTCGAAGGCAACCAGAGCTTCACCACCTTGCTGTACCTGCCCGCACAGCCGCCGTTCGACCTGATGATGGGCGGCCGCGACGAGCGCAAGGGGCTGAAGCTCTACATCAAGCGCGTGTTCGTGATGGACGCCGCCGAGGAGCTGCTGCCCAACTACCTGCGCTTCGTGCGCGGGGTGATCGACGCCGACGACCTGCCGCTCAACGTCAGCCGCGAGCTGCTGCAGCACAACCGCCAGCTCGACCGCATCAAGGCCAGCTGCGTCAAGCGCGTGCTCGACCTGATCGAGAAGCTCGCACGCGACGAGCCCGAGAAGTTCGCCACGTTCTACCAGGCGTTCGGCAACACGCTGAAGGAAGGCATCGGCGAGGACCCCGGCAACCGCGAGCGCATCGCCAAACTGCTGCGATTTGCTTCGACCGGTACATCCTCTGTTGATGCCGCATCAACGCCCGGCGACGGCGGCAAGCAGACCGTCTCGCTCGACGACTACATCGCGCGCATGGCCGAGACACCGACCGAAAACCGGGACACGATCTGGTACATCACCGCCGACACTTTTGCCGCCGCCTACGGCAGCCCGCAGCTGGAGGCGTTCAAGGCCAAGGGCATCGAGGTGCTGTTGATGTTCGACCGCATCGACGAGTGGATGCTCGGGTCACTGCGCGAGTACGACGGCAAGAAGTTGCAGAACGTCGCCAAGGGCGATCTGCCGCTTGACGAGGCCGACCGACAGAAACAGGACGAAGCGGAAAAGGCCGCCGAACCGCTCGTGGCCCGGCTCAAGGCGCTGCTGGGCGATCGCGTCGGCGACGTGCGCGTGTCCGCGCGCCTGACCGATTCGCCGTCGTGCCTTGCGTTGGCCGACTTCGACATGGCCCCGCACTTCGCCCGGCTGATGCGCGAAGCCGGCCAGGAGCTACCTGACAGCAAGCCGACGCTGGAGATCAATCCGCAGCATGCGTTGCTCAAGCGCGTGGAAGCGGAAACCGACGTCGCGAAGGCGAAAGACCTGGCCACGTTGCTGCTGGAGCAGGCGGAAATCGCCGCCGGCGCGCCATTGCCCGATCCGGCGGCCTTCGTGCAGCGCATGAACCGGGCGTTGCTGGGGGCGTAGACCCACCGCGATCCTCAGTCAGTACGTCGCGTGCCGGCCCGACCCCTGGCTGTGGAGCGGATTTTTCGTGGTGGTCGTGCTTGCGCTGCGGGTCGACCTGGTGCTGATGCGCCACGGCGGGCCGCACAAGGTCACCTTCCGCGAGGCGCTGCACGGGAGCGCGGCCTGGGTGGCGCTGGCGCTGGCGTTCAATGCCGGCCTGTGGGGTAGCTGTTGGGTTACCGCCGAGACCGGGCCTTGGCTTGCCTGCTCAGTACTTGTCCATCCGCAGCACCGACACGTCGGCGAAGAACAACGTCAGGCCGTAATGCCTGCCGTGGGTGGTCAGCACGTGCTGGGCGATGCGGTCGGCGACATCGGCGTCGCAGACGACCTTCATCTCGATGGTGCGGTCCGCCTCCCACGCCCCCTCGCGCTCGCCGGTGCTGCCGGCGCCGCGGACATCGTGGACGGTATAGCCGTGCGCCCCCAGGCGCTTCACGTCGCGCACCAGCTCCCGCTCCAGCGCGGCCTCGGTGATGATCACCAGCAGCTTCTTGGGAAATTTGGTCATCGGGTCAGCGCCTGCGCCATCAGGATGTAGAGCGGAATGCCCACGATCAGGTTGAACGGGAAGGTGATGCCCAAGGCGGCGGTGATCGACAGCGCGGCGTTGGCATCGGGCACGGCGATGCGCATGGCAGTGGGCGCGGCGATGTAGCTGGCGCTGGCGGCCAAGGTGGCCACGATGGCCACGCCGCCGGTCGACAGGCCGAGCGCCACGCCCACCAGCGCCCCGACCAGCGCCAGCACCGGCGGCACGCCGATGCCGATCATCAGCACCGCGATACCGAAGCGCCGCATCTCGCCCAGGCGCGCCCCGGCGATCAGCCCCAGCTCCAGCAGGAACAGTGCCAGCACGCCTTTGAACGGATCGATGAACACCGCCCGGATCGGCGCGGCGCCTTCGACGCCCGCGACGGCGCCGATCAGCAGCCCGCCCAGCAGCAGCAGCACGCTCTTGCCGAACAGCACGTCGTGCGCCAGCGTGCTCCAGCGCATGCCGGTGCCTGGTTCGGTCGCGCCCGCGGACCGCCGCTGCGACCACCGCGCCAGCAGGATGCCGGCCACCAGTCCCGGCGCCTCCATCACCGCCACCCACAGAGCCGCATGGGACTCATAGGGGATGCCCTGCCGCGCCAGCGTCGCGGTGGCCACGGCAAAGGTCACCACGCTGACCGACCCGTAATGCGCCGCCAGCGACGCGCTGTCCACGCCGCTCAGGCGCAGCGCGCGCAGCAGCGGAAACAGCGCGAAGGGGATCGTGAACCCCAGGGCGACCGTAGCCCCCACCTGCGGCGCCAGGGTCAGCAGCGGCTGCTCGCTGAGCTCGATCCCGCCCTTGATGCCGATGGCGAGCAGCAGATAGATCGACAGCGTTTCGTACAACGCCTCAGGCAGCCGGAGGTCGCTTTTGACCAGCCGGGCGAAGACACCTAGGCGAAGAACAACACCACCACGTCGATCATGGGCGGCGATGCTGCCACAACTTGGACACACGCGCCGCAGCGGACGCCGGCGGGCTGTGGCGTGGCCGCAAGCGCCTGCCCACCCCGCGCCCCACGACACTGCACACCGGCGCAGGCACTCCGCCGCGATCAAGCCGCCTGCCAGCTGTCCTTCAGCATCCGCAACCGGTTCGCGCTCCACGCGCTCATGGTGAGCACCAGCACGCAGGCCAGGAACGCCACAGCCCAGCCGTCGCGGATCTTTTCAACGGCGTCTCCATGTACGTGGCCACGCATCGGCCCGAGTCGCTTACTTGGCAGAACAGCCACGCCTGCGCGAGGACGTCGTGACGCGCTGAGCAACCTCGAGTAGCAGAACGGCCCGCACCTGCGGACCCAGGGCAGCAGCGCGCTGGTTCGGCAGTTGCTGGGCGCCGACCTGGTCGACGAACTGCGCCTGCTGGTCTATCCAGTGATGCTGGGCAAGGGCAAGCGGCTGATCGACCCGGACACCGAGCCCACGGTCTTCCGGCTGGAGTCTTCGATCGCATCGCCCACCGGCATCGTCATCTCCCGCTATGTGCGAGAGGGCCAAGTGTCGAGCGGTTCGTTCGAGCTTGGCTGATGGCCCCGCACGGGGATGCCGGCGGCTTTCAGCCCAGCGCCACAATCGGTGCATGCCCACCGCCGCCGGCGAGCATCCACACCGCCATGCCCACCATCATCAGGTTCTCGGTCAGCGAAACGAAACCCAGCGGCACGCGGCTGTTGCCGCCGACGCAGGCGCACTTGATGTCGCGCTTGTCGATATAGACCGCCTTGAACACCGACACCGCGCCGATGCCGCCGATGAACAGCGCCACCGGCACCGACAGCCACATCAACGCGCCCGCGAGCATCAGCACACCCGCCAGCGCCTCCGCGAACGGATAGATGTACGAATACGGCACCCAGCGTTTTGCGAACAGGTCGTAGCCAAGGAACATGCTGGAAAAAGACTCGATGTCCTGCAGCTTGAGGATCGCGAGCACGCACATGCTGATCGCGATGAACCACTCGATCGCGCGCACCGTCAGCACCGTGCCGAACACGGCGTAACTGGCCGCCGCGGCCATCAGTGCGGTCATCACGAACAGCGCGATGACCGGGCGGTACGACGTCGCCTTCGGGTCGCGCACCTTCAACCCGAAGTGCTTGCGCAGGTCGTCGTAGCCGCCGATGCGCTCGCCGTCGATGAACGTCTGCGGCGTGGTCTTGATGTCGTGCTCGGCCTTGAAGGCGTCGGTCTGCGCGCGCGTTGTCAGCCAGCGGTCGTCGACCGTGTAGCCCTTGCGCTTGAGCAGGTCCACGGCCTTGATGCCGTAGGGACAGACGTGTTCATCCATCACCATGCGGTGCACGGTCGCGTGTTTGCCGGTGGTTGCGTTCATGTCATTGGCTCCATGGCTTGTCCGGGGGTGCTTGCTAGAGCAGGACCGGTACCTATATAGATTCCGTACCAAGGTACGGAGTCAAGCATGACCATCCTGTCGATCTCGGCGCTCGCCCACGCAGGCAGCGTCGGCGTGGAAAACATCCGCTATTAACAGCGCCGCGGGCTGCTGGCCACGGCGCCGCGGCCGGCCGACGGCGAAGCGCGCGCCGGCATGCGCCGCTATGGCGAGCCCGACCTGCACCGGCTGCGATTCATCCGCGCGGCGCAAGCCGCCGCCTTCACCCTGGAGGAGATCGGCGAACGGCTGGCCCTCGACGCCATCCGCGACCGCAGCCGCAATCGAGCACATCGCGCCAGCATCGCTGCGATGCCCCGCCAACGATGCGGTGCGCCTTCGGCTTACCGCATCCTAGGGCCCTCCGTGCATTGTTCCTCACCGACCTCAGCAGCGTCGACAAGCAGGAATACCGCGTGCCGCAGCGGGATCTTCGTGTCGAGTTTCCATAGGCTGGTCATCTCGTCATTCCGTCGGCTGCAGGCCGCAGAGAGCTTCGCCTGTCGCGAAGGAGCCTGGGCTCGATACAGGCTTCGGTGGCCGGTCTTCGATGAACAGGTAAATACGGATCGGACGGGGTGCGCGAAAGAAAGTTTCACAGGGTAAGGTGAGCACCTGCTGAGCTTGACTATTCGAATAATGGGGAATATATCCTGACTTTGATTCGTCATTCAGGGGCACTGCAATGGCATGGTTGAAAGTCGCGGCATTGGTCTTGTTGTTCGTTCCATGCGGCGTGTTGTATGCCCAGGGCAAGGTGGCCACTCAATCCCACATCAGCCTTCAAGGATTCCAGGCACAGCGTCTCCTGATTGAATCCGAGTTTCGGCAAGGCGGCCGGTACGGAGAAATCCTGCGCGCAGACATATCGGCGGTTAAAGCAGCGTTCGATCGCATGGAGGTTCTGCTTGCCCGCGCCGATTCCGTCGACCAGCTACCTGACGACAACCGTGTGGAGTTGTTCAATCTGCAGGAAAAGGCCAACACCATCCTGACCCAAGCGAGCAAGGACAGTCGCCTGGTCTGTCGTAATGAAACGCCTGTAGGCTCACGCATGCGTAAAGGCATTTGCAAGACCGTAGCGGAACGTCGCCTGGCGCGTGAAGAAGCTCTGGAGGGTTTTAGCCGGGGAAGCCACAGCGGTCAGATCCAACTTCCCCAGGTGGATGGTGGTCCCTGACACAGAGTTGAGGAGTCGAGCTTTTGACTTGACGACTTTCCAACTTCCATGCAGTACACCCCCATGGGAGCGCTGAGAGCTACTGCATCGGCAGCTTCAACCCCTGCTCCCTCGCACACGCCTTCGCGATCTCATACCCCGCATCCGCATGCCGCATCACGCCGGTACCGGGGTCGTTCCACAACACGCGGGCGATGCGTTTGTCTGCGGCATCGCTGCCGTCGCAGACGATCACCACGCCGCTGTGCTGGCTGTAGCCCATGCCCACGCCGCCGCCGTGGTGCAGCGACACCCACGTCGCACCACCTGCAACGTTCAACATGGCGTTGAGCAGCGGCCAGTCGGACACGGCGTCGCTGCCGTCCAGCATCGCTTCGGTTTCGCGGTTCGGTGACGCGACCGAACCCGAATCCAGATGGTCGCGGCCGATCACGACGGGCGCTTTCAATTCGCCGTTGCGCACCATTTCATTGAAGGCGAGGCCGAGCTTGTCGCGCAGGCCCAGGCCGACCCAGCAGATGCGCGCGGGCAGGCCCTGGAACGCGATGCGTTCGCGCGCCATGTCGAGCCAGCGGTGCAGGTGGGGGTCGTCGGGGATCAGTTGCTTGACCTTGGCGTCGGTCTTGTAGATGTCTTCCGGATCACCTGAAAGCGCGACCCAGCGGAAGGGGCCGACCCCGCGGCAGAACAGCGGCCGCACGTAGGCCGGCACGAACCCCGGGAAGTCGAAGGCATTGCTGCAGCCTTCGTCGAGCGCCATCTGGCGGAGGTTGTTGCCGTAATCGAAGGTCGGGATGCCCTGCTGCTGGAACGCGAGCATCGCCTCGACATGCACGCGCATGGATTTCTTCGCCTCGTCGCGCACGCGATCGGGGTTGGCCTTCTGTTCGGCCAGCCATTGCTCGACCGTCCAGCCAATCGGCAGGTAACCGTGCACGGGGTCGTGGGCGCTGGTCTGGTCGGTGACCGCGTCGGGACGCACGCCACGGCGGACGAGTTCGGGCAGGAGTTCGGCAGCGTTGCCGAGCAGCGCGATGGACTTGGCCTGGCCGGCCTTCGTGTACCGGTCGATGCGGGCGAGTGCGTCATCGAGGTCGCTCGCCTGCTCGTCGACGTAGCGGGTGCGCAGGCGCATGTCGATGCTTTTCTGCTGGCATTCGATGTTCAGCGAACACGCGCCGGCGAGCGTCGCGGCGAGCGGCTGCGCGCCGCCCATGCCGCCGAGGCCGGCGGTCAGTATCCATTTGCCTGTGAGGTCGCCGGCGTAATGCTGGCGGCCCATCTCCACGAAGGTCTCGTACGTGCCCTGCACAATGCCCTGGCTGCCAATGTAGATCCAGCTGCCGGCGGTCATCTGGCCGTACATCATCAGGCCCTTGCGATCGAGTTCGTGGAAGTGCTCCCAGGTCGCCCAGTGCGGCACCAGGTTGGAGTTGGCGATCAGCACGCGCGGGGCGTCGGCGTGGGTGCGGAAGATGCCGACCGGCTTGCCGGATTGCACCAGCAATGTCTCGTCGTCTTCGAGCTTGCGCAGCGATTCGAGGATCGCGTCATACGACGCCCAGTCGCGCGCGGCGCGGCCGATGCCGCCGTAGACGACGAGCTCGGTCGGGTTCTCGGCGACCTCGGCGTCGAGGTTGTTCTGGAGCATCCGGTAGGCGGCTTCGGTCAGCCATGACTTGCACGACAGTTGGCTGCCGCGCGGGGCGCGGATCACGCGACCGGGGTCGTTGCGGCTGGAAGCGGCTTGGGAGGACATCAGCACGGATCCTGTTCTTGCGATGACGAATGCAGGGGATTATCGCAGGCCGCTGCCGGCAGGACCGGTGGCCAACAACCGCGCAGGTCGGACGGCTTCGTAGAGTCGAGCTTGCTCGGCTGGGCTTCTGGCGCAGGACATCTCGCAGCGGAGCAAGCTCCGCTATACGCATTTACCGCGCAGGACTTTGCTCAGCGGAGCGAGCTCCGCTCTACATGGGACAGCCCTGGGCCTGTGTCGGGCGCCAATGCAGAACGCCCGGCACGGGCCGGGCGTTGTGTCGACAACATCGGTGATCAGTGAATCGCGGGATCGAGCTTGCGCAATGCGTTGGCGATGTCGATCTCGCCGGTGCGTTCAATGTCCTTGCGGCTGTAAGCGCGGCCGGTGGCGATCACGCAATCCTTGCCATCCATCTTGCGCGGGACGATGCGCGAGCCGGTGTAGCGGATACAGTTGCGGTCGGCGTCCAGTCGCACGTTGGCTTCGGTGTCCAGGTTGGCGACAGCCGATTCGGTTTCGACTTGCGCCTGGGCATCGGTCGTTGTGGTGTTCTGGGCCGAGGCTGCGAACGCGAACGCGCCGAGCAGGCTGGCAATCAGTAAACGTTTCATGGCGTCACCTCGTTGCGGGCGGACATGTGTGCGGATCGGGTGGAGGGCGGCAAGCCCGCAGCGCCTGCCTGCCACCACCATACGCTGCTGCAACGGGCCCGGCGATCCCGCTGTGGAGGCTATTTAGGCAGTCGTCAGGCACGCCTGTGAATCCAGCCCGAAACATTGGCCGGATATGATGGGCCCATGCCCTTGACAGACATGCACCCGACCCGCACGGCCGTCGTCGCCCTGCTCGCCCTCTCCCTGCTGGCCTGCGCCAGCCAGCCCAGCAATCCGACAGCGATCGCGCCCATACTGCCGCCGCCCGTGCTGCTGGTGTCGCTGGATGGCTTTCGAGCCGATGACCTGGCGCTGGGCATCACCCCGAACCTGGCGCGACTCGCGGCCCAGGGCGTACGCGCGGAATGGATGAATGCGGCGTATCCAACGCTGACGTTCCCGAACCACTACACGATCGTCACCGGACTGCGCCCGGACCGGCACGGCGTGGTCCACAACACGATGTGGGACGACACGCTGGGCGGGTTCAAGCTCAGCGATCGCGAGGCGGTCGGCACCAGCGACTGGTGGGGCGGCGAGCCGATCTGGGTCGGTGCGGAAAAGGCCGGGCTGCCGACCGCCACGCTGTCGTGGCCTGGCAGCGAAGCGCCGGTGCAGGGCGTGCAACCGACCCGTTGGCGCCTGTTCGACGCCGAGGTGCCGATCGATGCGCGCGTCGACACGGTGCTGGGCTGGCTGTCCGAACCGGCAACGACCCGGCCGGTGCTGGCGACGCTGTATTTCGAGCATCTCGACTCGGCGTCGCATGACCACGGCCCGGATTCCGCCGAGGCGCACGCGACCATCGCCCGCCTCGACCGCGCGATCGGCCGGCTGCTGGACGGCCTCGCACGCAGCGGGCAGCGCGACTCGATCAACCTGGTCGTGGTGTCCGACCATGGCATGGCGGCGGTGGCGCCCAACCAGGTGGTGGCGGTCGAGGACATGGTGAATCCCGGCGATGTGCAAGTGATCACGCGCGGGCAGTCGGTGGGTTTTGAACCGCAGCCCGGACGCACCGCTGCGGCCGAGGCGCAACTGCTCGGTGCGCACGCGAACTACGACTGCTGGCGCAAGGGCGAACTGCCGGCGCGCTGGCATTACGGCCGCCATCCGCGCGTACCGGCGATCGTGTGCCAGATGCACGAGGGTTGGGACGCGGTGCCGCGCGAGTCCGTCGCGCGCCGCAACGCCGGCGGGATGCGCGGCTCGCACGGGTTCGATCCGGCGTTGCCGTCGATGCGGGCGTTGTTCATCGCGCACGGCCCGGCGTTCCACCGCGGGGTGACGCTGCCGGCATTCGACAATGTCGACGTGTATCCGTTGCTGGCGCGGCTGGTGGGAATAAAGCCGGCGCCAAATGATGGAGACGCGGCGACGGGGTTGCCGGCGTTGCAGCAGGCCGATCCGCCGTAGGAGCGGCATCAGCCGTGACCCGCATCTACCGCAAGTTCGTGGTCGCGACTCAAGTCGCTCCGGCACCGAAACAATCGTAGGCCCTTGCCCGGCTGAAGCCCCTCCAAGGTCAGTGAATCGTTGTGGATGTCCGCCTGGCGCGTTCATGCATTGATGTCCGAATCCGGCGAGTCAGCATCTCGTACCGGTGCTAGCCTGCGTCCATGTCGACTGTTCCTGCCCGGGTTCGCGTTTCCGTCCCG
>JALZKJ010000038.1 GCA_030859305.1 Pseudomonadota bacterium
GTAATAAGCGTGCTCCCACACGTCGCAGGTGAGCAGTGCGGTGTCGTCGCCGGTCAACGGGGTGTTGGCATTCGAGGTGCTGACCAATGCCACCGAGCCGTCCGGGCGTTGCACCAGCCAGCCCCAGCCGGAGCCGAAGGTCTTGACCGCGGTATCGCTGAACTGTTGCTTGAACGCGGCGAAATCCCCGAACGCCTTGTTGATCGCGTCGGCCAGCTTGCCGCCGGGTTCGCCGCCGCCTGCCTTGGGTCCGGATGCCGGTGCCAGGCAGTTCCAGTAGAACGTGTGGTTCCAGATCTGCGCGGCGTTGTTGAACATGCCGCCTTGCGATTTGCGGATGATGTCTTCGAGCGCCATGTCGGCAAACTCGGTGCCTTCGATCATCTTGTTGAGGTTGTCGACGTAGGACTTGTGGTGCTTGCCGTAGTGGAAGTCGATGGTTTCGCCGGAAATATGCGGTTCCAGCGCGGTGCGGTCGTAGGGCAGGGGAGGCAGTTCGATGGCCATGGGCGGGCTCCTTGCTTGAGCAGTGGTTGGGGGCGTGCATGAGGGGATTACAGCGGACGCTTGCCGTCGTTGCGGTCGCGTCATGGGCAGTACGAGGCTTACAATCGCATTCTATCCCCACGTCTTGTTGCCGGACCGTCAATGACCCGGCAACCGTCCTTTGCAGGAGTCCTCCATGTCCGTAGTCGAGCGCATCCAGTCCGAAGTCGACAGTCATCCCATCGTGTTGTTCATGAAAGGCACCGCGCAGTTCCCGATGTGCGGATTTTCCAGCCGCTCGGTGCAGGCGCTGAAGGCCGCCGGCGCCACCCATTTGCACACGATCAACGTGCTGGAAGAACCTGAAATCCGCGCCAGCCTGCCGCGTTTCTCCAACTGGCCGACGTTCCCGCAATTGTTCATCCATGGCGAACTGATCGGCGGCTGCGACATCACCATGGAGCTGTTCGAATCGGGCGAACTCGCCCGCATGATCAGCGAAACCCAGCGCCAGTGAGCGCGGTGGTGGTGCCCGAAGCGTCGCCCGTCACCGCGCTCGCCGAGCGCGTGGTGCTGATCAGTGGCGCACACGGTGGGCTCGGCAGCGCGGCGTCGCTGGCCTGTGCGCGCGCTGGCGCGACGGTCGTGCTGCTCGGGCGCAAGTTGCCGAAGTTGAACCGGCTGTACGACGCACTGGCAAAGGCGGGCCCGGAGCCGCTGCTTTACCCGCTCGATCTGGAAGGCGCCACGCCCGACGACTACGCGGAGATGGCCACGCGGATCGAATCAGGGCTCGGCCGCCTCGATGGCCTGCTGCACTGCGCCGCCGAATTCCGCGGCCTGACCCCGCTGGCGCAGACCGATCCGGCGGCGTTCGCGCGGGCGATCCACGTCAACCTGACCGCGCCATGGTGGCTGACCCAGGCTTGCCTGCCGCTGCTGACGAAGGTCGATGACGCGGCGGTGGTGTTTGCCACCGACGACCCGGCCCGGGTCGGGCAGGCCTATTGGGGCGGTTACGGTGTCGCCCAACATGGACTGGCGGCGCTGGTCGGCATGCTGCATGCCGAGTTGGTCAACTCGAACGTGCGTGTTGCCGGCCTGCAGCCCGGGCCGATGCGCACCCCCTTGCGCGGCAAGGCCCATGTCGACGAAAACGACCAACGCGCGCGCGATCCGTCGGACTACGCGCCCGCGTGCGTCACTTTGTTGTCGCCGGCCGGCATCGCCCACCGCGGCCGGACTTGGAGCCCCGCCGTCTAACACGCCGATCGACGCCAACCACCCTGCCGCCCCGTAGAGCGGAGCTTGCTCCGCTGCACTGCACAGTGCGGCGAAAGTGCAGCCGAGCAGGCGCGGCTCTACACGGCAACTTGCCCCATCCCACTGCACAACGGCCAACGAAGCTTGAGCCTGAAACCCCCATGAGCGACATCGCCTCCGCCGCCCTGCTGCTGTTCCTGATCCTCGACCCGCTCGGCAACATCCCGGTGTTCCTGAGCCTGTTGCGCAGCCTGCCGCCCCACCGCCAGCGCATCGTGCTGGCGCGCGAGTTGTTGATCGCGCTCGGCGTGCTGATGGCGTTCCTGTGGGGTGGCAAGTACGCGCTGGAAGTGATGAACCTGCGCCAGGAGTCGGTATCGATCGCCGGCGGGATAGTGCTTTTCCTGATCGGCCTCCGCATGATTTTTCCGCCACCGGAAGGACTCATGGGCGAGATTCCCGACGGCGAGCCCTTCATCGTGCCGATGGCGATCCCGCTGGTGGCCGGTCCCTCGGGCATGGCCGCGGTGATGCTGATGGGCAGCAACGATCCTTTGCGGCTGGGTGACTGGAGTATTGCCCTGCTGATCGCCTGGGCTGCGACGGCGGCGATCCTGTTCTCGGCCACGCTGCTCTACAAGCTGCTCGGCCTGCGCGCGCTGACCGCGATCGAGCGCCTGATGGGCATGCTGCTGGTGGCCATTTCCGTGCAGATGCTCCTCGACGGCCTGGGCACCTATCTGCGGATCGCCACGCCATGAAACCCAGACGGGGCAAGGTCGGGCCACGCTTTAAAGACGTAAATTCAGAAGTGTCACCCCTCTGCAACAAACCCCCTTTAGCATGTTAATCTGCCGTTAACCGGCGGAGCATCCCTTGCCGGTCTGGGGCGAAACCGTAATTCACTCGAGCTGGGTACCGATGGCGCATGCGTCGATCGCCACCCGCACATGCAAACCACGTCTTTGAGGCCATCGTAATGACCCATCACAACCGCGTCCGGCTGTCCAAGCTCACGCTCGGCCTGCTCGCCGTCCTCGCCACCGCACCGGTTTTCGCGCAGGACACCGCTGCCGCCATCGGTGGCCGTGTTATCGCTGCCGACGGCCGGCCGGTTGCCGGCGCTGAAGTCACCATTGTCCACACCGAGTCGGGCACCGTCAGCCGCGCAGTGACGGGTGAGGATGGTCGTTACAACGCGCGCGGCCTGCGCGTGGGTGGCCCGTACACGATCACAACCACCAAGGCCGGCGAAGGTGCCGGCAGCCAGGACAACGTCTATCTCAACATCGGTCAAGCCGCGCAGGTCGATATTGGCTTGAACAACAACGTGACCACGCTCGGCTCGGTACAGGCTGTGGCCGGCGCCGCTTCCGAAGTTTTCAGTGCTGACAAGATTGGTGCCGGCACCACGGTCACCCGCGAACAGATTGAGGGCTTTTTCTCGATCAACCGCGACCTGCAGGACTACGCGCGCCTCGACCCGCGCCTGGCGCAGAGCGACAAGGAGCGCGGGGAGATCTCCGCAGGCGGCCAGAACACCCGTTACAACTCCATCACCATCGACCGCGTGTCGACCAACGACACCTTCGGCCTGGAGTCCAATAACCTGCCGACGATCCGCCAGCCGATCTCGATCGACGCGATCGAGGAAGTACAGGTCAACATCACCAATTACGACGTTATCCAGAAGGGCTATACCGGCGCCAACATCAACGCCGTCACCAAGTCCGGTACCAACGAATTACATGGCAGCGCGTACTACGTCTACCGCGAGGCTGATTGGGTGGGAGATGGTGCCAATGATCGTCCGTTCGTTGGCTTCAAGGAGGATTACACCTACGGCGCGACCTTGGGCGGCCCGATCGTCAAGGACCGTTTGTTCTTCTTCGCCAACTACGAGAACAGCAAAATCACCGCTCCGGGTGGCGAATCCGGC
Organism: Pseudomonadota bacterium; assembly: GCA_030859305.1. Taxonomy (GTDB): domain Bacteria; phylum Pseudomonadota; class Gammaproteobacteria; order Xanthomonadales; family Xanthomonadaceae; genus Lysobacter_K. Next base: position 3,689 of record JALZKJ010000038.1, read on the forward strand.
CCGGTCGGCAGCGGTGCCAGCAACATCGTCCGCAACATCAGCCTGGCCGATGTCACCCGAGTGCAGCAGATAGCCCAGGGCTTTGGTCTGCAGGCCGGTGGACTGTCTGCGGGCGATGGGACCGAGACCACCAGTGAGACAGGCCTGATCAAGCTCGACTGGAACATCAGCGATTTGCAACGCGCCGCGTTCCGGGTCAACAAGACCAAGCAGGACGAGGCGATTCTTCCCGGATTCGGGACGAACTTCTTCTCGTTGTCGTCTTACTTCTACAACCAGAAGAAAGAGTTCACCAACTATTCCGCGCAGTTGTTCAGCGACTGGACCCCGAACTTCTCCACCGAGGCCAGCCTGACCTACCGCGACTACCATAGCGAACCGACCACGTTCGGTCCGCAGCCGCAGGTGCAGGTCAATTTCGGTACCCAGAACCTGCGTTTCGGCACGGAACAGTTCCGCCAGGCCAACAACCTCGACACCGAAACACTGACTGGCTTCCTGGCCGGAAACCTGTTCCTCGGCGATCACCAAGTCAAGTTCGGCGGTGATTACGAGCGCAACGACATATTCAACCTGTTTGTCGAGTCGTTCAACGGTAATTACACGTTCAACTCGCTTACTGATTTCCAGAACGGTCGTTACGTCGATTACGCCATTCGCTTGCCGGCTACCGGCAATCTCAACGACGCGGCGGCGATCACCGAGTTCGACAATGTCGGTCTGTTCGTGCAGGACACATGGGCGGTCAACGCAAACCTGACCCTGCAGTACGGTCTGCGTTACGACCGGATGGGCGTGGATAACGCGCCGCGGTTCAACTCGGCAGCTTCTTCAGCGTTTGGTTTCCGCAATGACTCCACGACCGATGGCATGTCACTGCTGCAGCCGCGTGCCGGTTTCAACTACACGTTCGACAGCGAGCGTCCCACCCAGCTGCGCGGCGGCATCGGCCTTTTCCAGGGTACTGCGGCAAACGTCTGGCTTGTGAATCCGTACACCAACGACGGCCTCAACATCAATGTGTTTGGTTGCGGCAGGGGCTTCAGCAACAACTGCACCACGGCGCCCAATTTCGCCCCCAACACCCCGCCGCGCATCGGCAGCGCGCGCGCTGACGTCGACTTCCTGCACCCCGACCTGGAACAGCCGTCGGTGTGGAAAGCCAACCTGGCGTTCGAGCACGAGTTGCCATGGTGGAATGTGGTTGCCGGTGCCGAAGTCATCCTCACCTCGGTTGAGAAGGGCATCTACTACCAGCACCTTAACCTCGGTGCGCCCACGCGCACGGGTCAGGATGGGCGTCTGCTGTATTACCGCAATACAGCCCCGTCCGGTTACAACCCGAACGCGGCTAACAGGTTTAGCGAGTTTTTCAACGGCACGGCACGCTCCAACGCAAACACGGCGTTCCGCGAAGTGATGCTGGCCACTCCGACCACCAAGGGCGAGGGCCAGAACCTGACGCTCTCGCTCAACCGTCCGATGTCACGGGACGCCAACTGGGGCTGGTCGGCCGCTTACAGCTATACCAATGCCACCGACGTCAATCCGCTGACCTCCAGCCGCTCGATCTCAAACTGGAATTCACGCGCGACCTTCAACCCGAACGAGGACGTCAGCGCCGGTTCCAATTACGCCATCCGGGACCGTTTCCTGGCGACCTTGAGCTACAAGAACCGGTTCTTCGGCAACAACAACACCGAGATCACTGCGGTGTACGAGGGTCGTTCCGGCAAGCCGTACAGCTGGACGTTCGGCAACGATATGAACGGCGACGGCTCGGCAGGCAACGATCTGATGTTCATCCCGACTAAACGGGGCGAAGTGCTGTTCCGCGGTGGCGCGGCCGAAGAAGCGCTGTTCTTCGACTATGTCAGTCGCAACCCCGATCTCGCCCGAGGCGGTTTGCTGGAGCGCAGCGGTAGTGATGGCCCGTGGGTGAACACGCTGGACGTACGTCTGCGTCAGGAAATTCCGAGTTTCTTCGAAGGCCATAAAGCCGAGGTGGTGCTGGACATCTTCAACTTCGGTAACCTGCTCAACAAGGATTGGGGCCAGACTGAAGAGATTTTCTTCCAGTCCAACGGAGGACAGGCGCGCAGCTTCGTGAACTTCGCGGGTATCGATCCGGCCACAGGCAAGTACATCTACGCACTGATTCGCGACCGCGATGGCAACTTCACGCCGGAACAATTCGGTCTGCGCGATCGCCGAGGTGAATCGCGCTGGGCCGCACAGGTGACCTTGCGCTACAAGTTCTGAATAATGCTCCACAGGCAGCACGGAAACGGTCGGGGCAACCCGGCCGTTTTCTTTTGCACGCAACGCTGCGCTAGAGTCTGCGCCATACAAACGACAACGAACGAGAGACAAGCATGTCCCACAACACCAGTGCGCCCACCAGAGCGCCGAACAGCACAAACACCAGCGCGCCGATCGACACCACTTTGCCGACGGTCAACGCCCGCATCTACCCGCGTGGCGGCCTGGACGTGCTGTCGCGCGACGAGGTCGCGCGCCTGCGCGATGCGTCCACCGGCATGCACGACCTGCTGCGCCGCTGCGCGTTGGCGGTGCTGACCAGTGGCAGCATGTCCGACGATCCGCGCGCGGCGCAGGAGCTGTATCCCGATTTCGACATCCAGGTCGAGCAGCAGGATCGCGGCATTCGCATCGACCTGCGCAAGGCGCCGGCGCTTGCGTTCGTCGATGGCGAGATCATCCGCGGCGTCGCCGAATTGCTGTTCGCGGTGGTACGCGACCTGGCCTACACCGCGATCGAACTGGGCAAGGGCAGCACGCGCCAGGTCGGCAGCAGCGCGGAGATCACCGACGTGGTGTTCGACCTGCTACGCAATGCCCGCATCCTGAAACCGGCCGACCCGAACCTGGTGGTGTGCTGGGGTGGCCATTCGATCAATCGCGACGAATACCTTTACACCAAGCAGGTCGGTTACGAACTCGGCCTGCGCGGGCTGGACATCTGCACCGGCTGCGGTCCGGGCGCGATGAAAGGGCCGATGAAAGGCGCAACGATCGCCCACGCCAAGCAGCGCAAGCGAGTGACGCGCTACATCGGCATCACCGAGCCGGGCATCATCGCCGCCGAGTCGCCGAACCCGATCGTCAACCACCTGGTGATCATGCCCGACATCGAGAAGCGCCTCGAAGCGTTCGTGCGCATCGGCCACGGCATCATCGTGTTTCCCGGTGGCGTAGGCACCGCCGAGGAGATTCTGTACCTGCTCGGCATCCTGCTGCGCGAGCAGAATGCCGCGTTGCCGTTCCCGCTGATCCTGACCGGCCCCACCGCGTCGGCACCGTATTTCGAACAGATCGACCGCTTCCTGCGCCTGACACTCGGCGAGGCCGCCACCTCGCGTTACGAGATCATCGTCGGCGACCCCGCCGCGGTCGCCAAGCGCATGACTGCCGGCGTGCGCAAGGTGCGCGAGCACCGCATCGCGCAAAAGGATTCGTTCTTCTTCAACTGGTCGATCGACATCCCGCTGGCGTTCCAGCAACCGTTCGTACCCAGCCATGAAGCGATGGCGTCGCTGGACCTGCACCACGGCCGCAAGCCGTTTGAACTCGCCGCCGACCTGCGCCGCGCGTTCTCCGGCATCGTCGCCGGCAATGTCAAGGAGGACGGCATGCGCCGGATCGAGGAGCACGGCCCGTTCCTGATCCACGGCGACCACGACATGATGCAATCGCTGGACGCCCTGCTGCGTG
>JALZKJ010000055.1 GCA_030859305.1 Pseudomonadota bacterium
ACTGGCCGGCTGGGCCGACCCGCAGGCGCATGCCCAGAAGGTGATGGCGATGGAAACCCGCATCGCCCAGGCGCACTGGACGCGCGCGGAAAGCCGCGACCGCGACAAGACCTACAACCCGGTGGACCTGGACAAGATGGCCACCACCGCGCCAGGGTTCCCGTGGGCTACGTTCTTCGCCGCGGCCGGCGTGGGCTCGGCCGAGCGCGTGGTGGTGCGCCAGAACACCGCCGTGCCGAAGATGGCCACGATCTTCGCCGACACCGACCTGAACACCCTCAAGGCCTGGCAGGCGTTCCATACCGTCGATGACGCCGCGCCGCTGCTGTCCAAGGCGTTCGTCGACGCCGAGTTCGAGTTCCGCAGCAAATTCCTGTCCGGCCAGCCCGAGCAGCGCCCGCGCTGGAAGCGTGGCGTGGCGTTCGCCGAAGGCACGATGGGCGAGGCCGTTGGCCGTGATTTCGTCGAGCTGTATTTCCCGGCCGACGCGAAAGCCAAGATGGATGACCTGGTTGCCAACGTGAAGGCCGCCATGGGCGCGCGCCTGCAGCAACTCGACTGGATGAGCCCGGCCACCAAGACCGAGGCGATGGCCAAGCTGGCAGGCTTCGGATTGAAGATCGGCCACCCCGATGAGTGGCGCGACTACAGCGCGCTGCAGGTGGCCAGCGGGGACGTGTTCGGCAACGCAAAACGCTCGCGCCAGTTCGAGTGGGACTACCGCCGCAACCGCCTCGGCGTCCCGGTCGACAAGGCCGAGTGGGGCATGACCCCGCAGACGGTCAACGCCTACTACAACTCGGTCAAGAACGAGATCGTGTTCCCGGCTGCGATCCTGCAGCCGCCGTTCTTCGATCCCGATGCCGACCCGGCCGTCAACTACGGTGCGATCGGCGGCGTGATCGGCCACGAGATCATCCACGGCTTCGATGACCAGGGCCGCAAGTCCGACGGCGCCGGCCTGCTGCGTGACTGGTGGACGGCCGAGGACGCGGCCAAGTTCGAAGTGCAGGCGGCCAAGCTGGGCGCGCAGTACGAGAGCTACGAGTTCCCGCAGCTGCCGGACATGCGCATCAACAGCAAGGTCGCGATGGGCGAGAACATCGGCGACCTGGGCGGCCTGACCATCGCGCTGGAGGCCTACCGCCGTTCGCTGGACGGCAAGCCGGCACCGGTGATCGACGGCTTCAGCGGCGAGCAGCGCTTCTTCATGGGTTGGGCGCAGGTGTGGCGCACCTTGTGGCGCGATGACGCGCTACGCCAGCAGCTGGTCAACGGCACCCATTCGCCGGGCCAGATCCGTGCGTTCGCGCCGCTGCGCAACATGGACGCGTGGTACGAGGCGTTCAACGTGACAGAGGCCGACCCGTTGTGGGTCGCACCGGAAGACCGCGTACGGATCTGGTAACGCGCGGCAGTTCCAGCGGTTGATGCAAGCGGGGCCTGTCGCAATGACCGGCCCCGTTTTTTTGCGCTGCTGTTTTACGCCGCTGTTTCTGCGCATGCCTTTTTACTGGGCCCCCTACTGCTCAAGCGGCACGGCGACCGCCAGATACTGGCTGGTGGGGCGAGATATTGATGCATTCGTACATGTCCCTCTTGTAGGTGTTGCCTTCGCTGGCCCAAGAGGACCAGGTCTTCGGCGCCGGCTTCGGATTTCACGCGCATCGCCACGCCGAAGCAGGCGGTGATCCGAAGAGATCCACCGGGCGGGCCATCAGCAAAACGTGGTCAGAGAACATTGGCGTTCAGCGAAAAGGGATCAGGTTCGTCGGGATGCACGCGCCCACGTGTTCACGCAGCATGCCCGCACGCCCTGTGATCATGGTCCACACGCTCAACTGACGGTGTCCGCCATGATCACGACTTCCCGCACGTTCCTCGCGCAGGCCATGCTGCTTGTACTGCTTCCCGCCACCATCGCAATCGCATCGGCTCCCGCTGCTGCGCAGTCGTCCGGCTCGACCGAAGAGAGGGCGCAGAAGGCCGACGGGCAGGCGACCAAGGAACAATCGGACAAGGACAAAGCAGCCAAGGACCAGGCGGCCAAGGACCCGGCGGCCAAGGACCCAGTGACCAAATCCTCATCCAGGTCCGATGACTCGACGGACGCCAACGACGACCTCGGTTCCGTGGCCATGACCCTCCGCGCACAGGTGCTGCTGGAGCGCGCGCATTTTTCGCCAGGGGTGATCGATGGGCAGACGGGCGGCAACACGCGCCGCGCGTTGCGCGCCTATCAATCTGCCAAGGGGCTGCCGGTGACCGGCGAAGCCGATGCGAAGACGATCGAATCGCTGGGCGGGACCGACGCACCGGTTCTGACACGTCAGAGCCTGAGCGCGGAGGACGTGGCCGGCCCGTTCCGGGAAACGCCCGAGGGGCCGGAGGCGATGTCCAAGGTCGATTCACTGCCTTACACCTCGGTGGAGGAGAAAGTGGCCGAACGGTTCCATGTCACGCCGCAGTGGCTGCGGCAGCGCAATCCCGACGTGAAGCTGGTGGCCGGCGCCACGCTGACCGTTCCCAAACTCGACGGCGCCACCGACCTGCCCAAGCCGGCGCGCGTGGTGGTCGACGAGTCCGACAAGTCGCTGATGCTCGAGGACGAATCCGGCAAGGTAATCGCACACTTCCCGGTGACGACGGGCAGCGTCCAGTTCCCGCTGCCGATCGGCGAATGGAAGGTCACCGCCATAGCGACGGACCCGGTCTGGTACTTCGATCCCAAACTGATCGCCGGGAGCGCCCCCGACGCCAAAAAGGCCGAGATCCCACCTGGTCCGAACAATCCGGTGGGCGTGGTCTGGATCGGCCTCAGCAAGGAGCATTACGGCATCCACGGCACGCCCGACCCGACGCGCATCGGCAAGACGGCCTCCAACGGCTGCGTCCGCATGACCAACTGGAGCGCGATGGCGTTGGCAAAGGTCGTCGGTTCTGGCACGCCGGTCACGATGCGCCGTTAGTCAAAAAAGGGGTCAGGTTCATTCAAGTTTCAAATGCAGCTGATCCCTGACCGTCCGTGTCACCTCCATCGCGCACCTGAGCGAGCGTGCCAGTCGACACCGACCCTCAGCGCACGAGGCGGCCGGCTGCGACCTCGGTCAGCATGCGCGACAACGCCTCGGCCGACACCGGTTTGACGAGGTGACGATCAAAGCCTGCTTCGGTGGTACGGTCGCGATCGTCCTGCTGGCCCCAGCCGCTCAGCGCGACGATGGCGAGCGGCGCGCCGGGCTGTGCGCGGAGACGGCGGGCGACTTCGTAGCCGTCCATGCCCGGCATGCCGAGATCGAGCAGGACGAGCTGCGGCCGGCGCTCCGCAACGGCGGCGAGTGCACTGGTGCCGTCGCTGCAGGTGCGCACCACGTGGCCCTGCAGCCGGAGCAGGAGTGACAGTGTGGCGGCGGCGTCGTCGTTGTCGTCGACCACCAGCACGTCGACCGGGGTAGCGAGCGCCGCGTCAACTTTCGACAGGGACGCCGCGGAGCGGTCTGTCCGCGGCAGTGTCAGCACGAATTCCGATCCCTGGCCGGGTCCGGCGCTCGTAACGGTGATGTCACCACCGTGCAACCGCACAAGCTGGCGCGCCAGGGTCAGGCCGATACCGAGTCCGCCATGTGGGCTGGCGTCGTCGTGCGCGGCCTGAACGAACAGATCGAACACCTTGTCAAGCATCGACGCCTCGATGCCGATCCCGGTGTCGCGCACGCGCACCTCGACCGCGTGCGCGGTGACCCCCGCCTCCAGGAACACCTCCCCGCCGGGCTCGGTGTATCGGGCGGCGTTGGTGAGCAGGTTGCCGATGGCTTGCGCGATGCGCACGGCATCGACGTCCAGCATGACCGGCGTCGAAGGCAGCTGTAGGTCGAAGGCGTGGCCGCGGGCCTTCAACGTCGGCAACGCCGTTTCGACGGCGCGTGAAACGACGCGTTCGAGGTCGGTGACCTCGCGTCGCAGCGTGACCTTGCCACGGATGAAACGTGACACATCGAGGAGGTCGTCAACCAGGCGCACCAGATTTTCGACCTGCCGTCCGATGATCTGCCGCGAACGCTCGCGCATGTCGGCGTCAGCCTCGGGCAGATCGAGGATGCTCAGCGCGGTGCTGATCGGTGCCAGCGGATTGCGCAACTCGTGGGCCAGCATGGCGAGGAACTCGTCCTTGCGCCGGTCAGCCTCGCGCAGCGCGTCCTCCATGCGGCGAATGGTGCTGATGTCGGTGTTGGTGCCGAACCAGTACAGGATGCTTCCATCGGTGTCGTGCAGCGGCTCGACGCGGGTAAGGAACGGGCGGAAGCTGGCGTCGGCCGCGCGCAGCGGAAACACCATTTCAAACGGAGTGCCGTCGCGCAGCGCGGTCGTCCACTGCTCGACCACCGACGGCAGAACGTCAGGGTCGTGCACGGCCTGCCAGCCCCCGCCCTGCATCTGTTCGGGGGTGGTGCCGGTGTAGTGGTGCCAGCGCTGGTTGAACCAGAAGATGTTGCCGTCGGAGTCCGCCATCCAGGCAAGCTGCGGGATGGTGTTGGCGAGCAGCCGCAGCTGTGCCTCGCTGTGGCGCAGCGCGGCCTCGGTTCGCTGGCGCTGCCAGACCTGGCCGAGCTGCGCCGAAACGATGGACAGGGTTTCCACCAGGTCGGCGTCGGGCTCGCGTATGTGTTCGCTGTAGAACTCGATCGCGCCGACCACCTCGCGGTCGACCGTGACCGGACAGGCGACGCCCGCGCGCACCCCATCGTGCTGCGCCATCAGTGCGCGCGGGAAGTTTTCCGCCACGCTGACGTCGCGTCGCCACACCGCCGCGCCGCCTTCCCAGGCGAGGCCCGGCAGACCTTTTCCGGGCGACATTCGCATCGTCTGGCTCGCCTCGACAAAACGCGGCTTCGCACCGGGTGTCGTCTCGTAGCTGTTTGTGCAGCGCAGGCTGGCGCCATCGCGTTGCCAGACGAAGCCGAGTTCCCAGCCGAGCAGCGAGCAGAACACCTGCAGCACGCCGTCCGCGGCGGCATCCGCGCTGTCGGCGCGCGCCATCGCCTGCATCGCTTCGGCGCGCAGCGTACGCAAGCGCTCGATCCGCACCCTTGCACTGATGTCGCGCAGGTAGGCGACAAACACCGGCGGACCCGGGGTGGGAATACGACTGATCGCCAGTTCGACGGGGAACTCGTGGCCGTCGGCGTGCAGGGCCGGCACCTCGATGCGCGAGCCCAGTACCGGTCCGGCGCCGGTGACGAGGTAGCGTTGAAGCCCGGCGTAGTGCGCGGCGCGCAGGCGGTGCGGAATGATCAGCTCGGCCAGCTCGCGGCCGATCGCGGCTTCACGTGGCCAGCCGAAGGTGTCTTCCGCTGCACGATTGAGGTCGACCACGCACCCGGCGTGGTCCATCGAGATGATGCAGTCGAGCGCGGTGTCGAGCAGCGCGCGCCACAACGGATCGTCGGGACGTACGGCGTCCGGCGGGGGTTGCGATGGCTCTCGATGCGGATGGTCGTTCTGCAAAGCGCGCTCCGTTTGGCGGATCGACCGCCTGGCCTCCCGCTCCGGGTGCGGTGTTTCAACTGTGGATGAGCACGCGCGGGCCTGTCCAGCGACACGGACGCGCGCTGCTGAACAAGCGACGGCATCCGTTCCAGCAAGGTGGAAGGCTCGCGACAGCCGAAATCGAGAAAACGAGAGGAAAAGGTGTCAGGGACAATTCAAGCGACCCAAAAGGGATCAGAGAGCATCGTTGTTTGAAGTGGAAATATTCTCTGACTCTTTTTTGGGCGGATGACCCGGTCGACAGCAATGTGCTGGCATCGGCGTGCAGAGCCTGTATGGCTGGCGGCGAACGAGCCGACGAGACGACCACACGACGCGAACCCGACCAGCGGGTGGACGTCGAGGTATCTGCTTCCTCGCTTCGATGCCGCCCCTTCGCCGCTGCTCAGTCCTCTCTACTGTCAGCCTCCGGCTTTTCGGATTCTTCGTATTTGCGCTGCAGCTGGTCGGTCTCCCGCTTGAGCTCTTTCTTCAGTTCATCGGTTCGTGCGTTCACCGAGTCGCCGGTGTACTCGCGATCCAGGCGCGCCGCCTCGTCGTGGTCGTTTTCAGTTTTCCTGCCCATGTAGGGTCTCCATTGCGTTGGCTGCGCCGGCCCAGTGCCAGCGCCAGTTATGTTCTAACGGCACGATCGTTGTGCTCCCGTGAGTGGAACCCGGATGCCGCCGCACTACATCAGTCGGGGCACCTTGTTGCAGGGTCGCCTTGGCCGGCCGGCTGCTGGTCTTCCAGATCGGAGAAGCCTCCCGAAGGAGGCTTCTCCGTGGCCGCGCTGGGCGAATCGATCTTCACCCAGGCCGACACCCTTGAAAATCCGCGAACAAATACGCGGTGCCGTCCGCTGCCACTTCGACGAAGGGCAGGGGCCTGCCGTGGTCCTAACATGCCAAACAAAAGCGATCAAAAAACATCATTGTTTGAAGCGGAAATGTTCTCTGACCCCTTTTTCCCGGACCTCTTTTTCGTTGCGGCCTTGCGCGCCGTGACGCCGGCTTTGGGCCTGCCTGCAAGCACGGCCGGCTCCCCGGCGGCCTGGACTTCCTGCAAACGGCATTCGAAGCGTTGCAGCATGTCGTCCAGGATCTCGCCCTTCTCGCCCGTGCGCTGGTTGGCAACGCCTGAGGTGCCGAGCTTGTTGCCGGTGCGTTCGCGGCTCTTGAGCTTTTGGCGCTGCAGCAGGTCGCGCGACTTGTCACGCAGCTTGCGCGTACGCTCCACGCGACTGGCCAGTGCTTTTTCGCTGAGCGCGCGCAGCGCGGGATTGCGGCTGTCACCGAACAGCGCAAGTTCGGGCTGGGTCAGCACGCGGCTGGCCTGGGCGCGGGTGATGGGCATGGCGGTCTCCAACTGGACGATAGATACATCCAACCAGTCGCTGCATGCAGATCGGGTGATCGCGCTACCGCCGATCGAGCGCGCGGCACCCTGCCATACTCGAGCGGAACAAAAAGTGGTCAGAGAAGATTAAGGTATCGGGGACGCCATTTATATTGGAGTCCGAGCAAGCAGCTACCGGCGCGTGGCGGCAGACACTGCCGGGGGAGGTCGACATCCTTTGCGCTCGATTCTGCGCCACAGCTCATGCCCGACTACGAAGAACAGCGGCAGGACTTGGCTGTAAGTGCCATCGAACGAGGCGTCTGCGACAAAATAGCAGCGCCAGTGGCGACGGCCGCGCGCGAGGTGGTAGTGGACGGCGCCAATCCACCGCACGACAGACATTGCAGCGCCCTGCGAGCACATTCAAGCCAACGCGAAGCGTGATTTCCAGGCATTCGGGCGCAGCACGTCTTGCCGTGCGGGCGTATCCTGAGCCGGGCAGGGTGATTGGACTTCTTATCCAATGGAAGACCAGCAGCTGGCCGGCCTGATCTTGTGGGTACCCTCGGCTCTGCCCTGTCTGGTGGGCGACCCCACGTTGGTGGCCGCCTGGTTGGCCCGCAGCGAGCGATGACCAATCCAGGACGACCAACGACAGGGAAGAAACCATGCCGGTTTCGGGACTGAGGATCTTCGGGTGGATGCTGGCGTGGATGGGCCTGGCGCTGCTGCCGCTGGCGGTGGCGATGATGGGGACGCGCCCGCCGCCGCGAGAGCTGCTGGTGGAGGCCGGCGCGATGCTGGGCCTGCTGGGTCTGGGCGTGCTGGCTGGGCAGCTGGTGATCTCCGGCCGGCACCGCTGGTTTGCCACCGGCGTGGGCCAGGACAACCTGCTGCAATTCCACCGCCGCACCGGCGTTTTCGGCTGGCTGCTGGTGCTGGCCCATCCGGCGCTGCTGGTGCTGGGCGATGCGGGCTTCCTGGCCTGGCTGGACCCGCGCGAGGAGCTGCTGCGCGCCGCGACGATGATCGCGCTGCTGCTGGCGGTTTCGGTGCTGGTGGCAAGCTCGCTATGGCGGCTGTCGCTGGGCCTGAAGTACGAAACCTGGCGCACGCTGCACGCCCTGCTGTCGTTGTTCGTGGTGGCCGGCGGCCTGGGGCACGCGTTGATGGGCGCCCACCACACCGCGGGGCTTCCCACCCAGCTGCTGCTGGCTGGGGTGGTCGGCGTCCCCCTGCTGCTGCTGCTCGAAGCCCGGCTGTGGCGCCCGTGGCGGCGGCGCCGGACGCCCTGGCGGGTGGACAAGGTGGAGGACGCACGCGCCAACTCCACCCGCCTCGTGCTGCGCGCCGACGGCCATCCCGGCATGGCCTTCCAGCCCGGCCAGTACGCATGGATCACCCTTGGCGACACCCCGTTCGCGCTGCAGCAGCATCCGTTCTCGATGGCCTGCACCGCGGCCGACCCCACCAGCCTGGAGTTCATCGCCAAGCGCGTGGGTGACTTCACCTGCAGCCTGCCCGACATCAAGCCCGGCTCGCGGGCCTTCGTCGAAGGCCCCTACGGCGTGTTCTCGATGAACGTGGCGGCGAACCGGCGCGCGGTGTTCGTCGCCGGCGGCATCGGCATCACGCCGATCCTGTCGATGCTGCGCAGCTGCCAGGAGCATGGGCACAGCCAGCCGTTGTGGCTGGTCTACGGAAACCAAGATGCCGACGACATCATCGCGCTCGAGGCGCTGGAGGCACTTGCCGGGGAACTGCCTCTCACCCTGGTGCATGTGCTGAACGAGCCCGGCGACGACTGGGATGGTGAAACCGGCTTCATCGACGCCGATCTGCTCGACCGCCACCTGCCGCCTGACGGCGATGACATCGATTATTTCGTGTGCGGTCCCGAGCCGATGATGGACAGCGTCGAGCCAGCGTTGAAATCACGCGGCGTGGACACCCTGCGCCTTTATTCAGAACGCTTCAACCTGGTCTAGGAGTAATCCCATGCTGCATCTGCATGCGAAACGACTGGCCACGGCCGCCAGCCTGGTGCTGCTGGGCATCGCATTGACGGTGGCCTGGCTGTTCGCCGGCTGAGGCCCTGCTCAGCGCTGGGCGGGAGCGAACGCCGCGACGAGCTGTTTGATGCCTGGATTCCTTACGATCAAGGACTGAGGATGAGATACCCCGGGCGCGCGGGCATGTGCCATGAGTGTGTGAAACGGTGTCTGTGAAAACGTTCAGCACTGCGCGGGACTTACTTCAGCGACGGAGCGACGGGGACCGGCCAGCAACACCCGGCTCCTGCCTGCCTCCTTGGCGGCGTACATCTCGCGGTCCGCGCGTGAAATGGTTTCCTCAAGTGGCTCCCCGGCGAGGTATTCGGTGACGCCGGCCGAAAAAGCCAGGGGGGCACCGGCGCCCTGTGGCAGGCTCCGAAGATCCTCGAGCACGCGCTCCAGAGAGGCCTGCGCCTGCTGGCCCGTGGTGTTCGGAAGCACCACCAGGAACTCCTCGCCACCCCAGCGCGCCAGCAGATCGCTGGTACGCAAGGTCTTCGCTGCGGTGGCCGCGAACGTCTTCAGCACGTCGTCGCCCCCTGCGTGTCCAAGCCTGTCGTTGATGGCCTTGAAATTGTCGATATCAATGATCGCGATACTGAAGGTATGTTTCGTGCGCATGTAGCGGTGTCGTTCCTGTTCAAGTCGCTCCTGCACGTGCCGGCGATTCGCCAACCCGGTCAGTTCATCGTGCGTGGCCAGGCGCTGGACTTCCTCCAGCGCCGCGCTCAGCGCCCCGCGTTGCGAACGCAGTCTGCTGCGCAAGGCCGACAGGCGCGCCGCCACCAGCGACAACGCAGGCAACAGGATGATGCTCATTAACAGATTGGTGGCATCCAGGCGCAGTTCGCCATCTGCCAATGTCCACCCGTCGAGACCCGCGCGCGACACGTGCAGCGCTGCCATGGTCGCGGTCAACGTGACCAGCGCGAAGACCGTCAGCAACACGATGCTGCGCAAGCGCAGGGAGAACGCACCGAATGCGAAAATCAGGGGCAGCGGATACAGCGCAATGCCACGGATTGGTCCGAGGATCAGGTACCCCCAATTGACCGCCACGACGCCGAACATGATCTGCGCCGTCGTCAGCGCGGGATCGGCGAAGCGTTCGCTCCAGCCGCTTCGCAGTGCGGCATAGAAAGCCGCCTGCCCCGAGAGGAACCACATCCAGTCGTGCAGGCGATTCTCCCGCACTGAATCCTCCGGTAAACCGAACCAGAGCACCATGGCCATGGCCGTGTACACGAGCATGGAAATCAGCCACTGGACGATGCGGATGCGGCGACGTGGATCGGTGCTCAGGACAGCGTCGCCGAAATATTGCCATTGCGGATGCATGCCAAGCCTTGGGGAGCGTTCGATGAGCGTTAGGCGACGGCATCCATTCCGTCTCTCCGCAGAAAGTAGCGGGAAAAGGAGTCAGGGACAATTCCTGGCATCAGGCCGGCTTCCAGAATGAGGCTCACAGGTGGCATGCACTTAGTGACCCTGTGGGAGGGACGTTGCAAAGCCTGACTAGTGGATTGGGCGGCTATTTCCTAGATTTAGTCGCTACATCGAGCTCAACCCGGTTCGCGGTGTGAGCCGCGCCGGTTACATCCCCACCGGCGCGGCCGGGATGTAATCCAGAGGTGCGCCCGGGCCGATCGGCCATCCCATCGCCATCCAGATCGCGAACAGCACCGTCCAGCCGATCAGGAACACCATCGAGTACGGCAGCATCACCGCGACCACGGTGCCGATGCCGGCCTTGGGCTCGTAGCGCTGCAGGAACGCGATGATCAACGCAAAGTAGCTCATCATCGGCGAGATGATGTTGGTCACCGAGTCGCCGATGCGGTAGCCGACCTGGGTCAGCTCCGGCGAGTAGCCCATCAGCATGAACATCGGGATGAAGACCGGCGCCATCAGCGCCCATTTCGCCGAGGCCGAACCCATGAACAGGTTCGCCACCGCGGTGAGCAGGATGAATCCGGCGAACAGCACGATGCCCGGCAACTGCAACTGGGTCAGCAGGCCAGCGCCATTCACCGCGAAGATCAGCCCCAGCTGGGTCCAGTTGAAGAAGGCGACGAACTGCGCGGCGAAGAACGTCAGCACCAGGTATACGCCCAGCGTGCTCATGCTCTGGCCCATGCCGTTGATGACGTCGGCATCGCTCTTGATGGTGCCGGCACCGATGCCGTAGGCGACACCGGTCACCACGCCGTAGATGAAGATCAACGCGACGATGCCGCGCAGGAACGGTGAGTTCAGCAGGTCTCCGGTGCCGGGTTCGCGCAGGAAACCGTCCGCCGGCACCGTGCCCCACAGCACCAGCGCGGTGACCACGGCGGTGGCGACCAGGGCGAACAACAGGCCACGCTTTTCTGCGGCGCTCATCTGCTCGATGACCTCGTCGCCTTCGGCCTGCGGCGCGTCTGGGAAGCGGCGCGCGACGAAACGCTCGGTCACCCACCAGCCCAGGCTTGTGACGAGGAACGTCGACACGATCATGAAATACCAGTTGGCCGCGGGGCTGACGGTGTAGGCGGGGTCGATGATGCGCGCGGCCTCCTGCGACAGGCCGGCCAGCAGCGGGTCGATGGTGCCCAGCAGCAGGTTGGCCGAGTAGCCGCCCGACACGCCCGCGAACGCCGCCGCCATGCCGAGGATCGGGTGCCGCCTGGCGGCCAGGAACACCAGCCCGGCCAGTGGCACCAGCAGCACGTAGCCGATTTCGCTGGCCATGTTGGACATCACCCCGGCGAACACCATCACCGGCGTCAGCAGGAACCGTGGCGCCGCCAGCACCAGTTGCCGCAGCGCGGCGCCGATGAGCCCGGAATGCTCGGCCACGCCGATGCCGATCAGGCTGACCAGCACCGTGCCGAGCGGCGCGAAGCTGGTGAAGTTGGTGACCAGGCCGGTCAGTATCCGGTGCAGGCCCTCTATGCTCATGAGGTTGACCGGGGTGATGATCTCGCCGGTGGTCGGGTGCACGACCGACATTGCGAGCTGCGAAGTGACCCACGACAGCACCACCACCAGCACCGCCAGCAAGGCGAACAGGGTGGCAGGGTGAGGCAGCGCGTTGCCGCCGCGTTCGACCACGCTGAGGAAACGGTCGATGGGGGAAGGGCGGCCGGGAGGCGGCGGCGAGATCGGCGAGGCGGGGGTGTTCATCGCGCGGGTCGGTCCTGTCGAGCGGCCGCGGCGGCGGCCAGAAGCGGCCGAGTCTAACTGCTGACGTCATTGAAGTTCAGTCATGCAACACGACGCCATGAAAAAAGGACTGGGGCACCGGGCGTGATCGCCCGATTGCCTCAGTCCTCGTTTTCAGAATCAGGCCGCAGTATTGGGTAGCCCCGTCAGGCGGACCTATGTCCGATGACGTGTCGTTGCACCAATGCTGCAGCCACCGATGTCGCGATCAGTCGTCGCGATCCTTGCGGACTTCATCGGTTGCCTTGCCGACTTCGCGCTGCACCTTTCCGACGTTCTTCTCGACTTTGCCTTCCACTTCCTTCGAACGGTCACCAGTGACCTTGCCGACGCCTTCCTTGACCGCGCCGCTGACCTGGTGCTTGGCACCTTCTTTTCGATTGTTGTCCATCTTCATTCTCCTGCTGCCCGCTGGGGGAGTAGCGGGTCGAGTGTATTTATAGTTTGCGTGCCGTTGTTGCCAAGTGAATCAATGCTCGATCACGGCGGCAAAAAAAATGAATCATTCAGCGGTCGATGTCGAAAAACAGGGGCAAGAGTGCACTTTCTTACCTGCGGGTGTGGCGCGGCCTGAGGCGACGTGTGGGCGTAAGCGGCATCAAGGCGATGCAGCCGCTGCAGGCCATGCACGCGCGCAATCACTGGGGTTGTACCCGTGTTCGCGTACAAACGGTGGCTTGATGCGAACGAGGCCCTGAGAGGCAAAACAGGATGGCCCAAGGCAAGCACATGCAGAAGGACGCGAAGGAAACGGCCCCGGACATCTTCGAGGCCGCGTTCTCGCGCGTACAGGCAGCAGCGCAGCGCATCGGCATCCACGACGAGGTACTACAGGCGCTGCACTATCCGAAGCAAACGCTGGCCGCCAACCTGCTGCTGCGCCACGACGACGCGACACTGTCCAGCCACAAGGCCTGGCGCTGCCGGTACAACGATGCCCTGGGCCCGACCAAGGGCGGCATCCGCTTCCATCCCGGCAGCAACAAGCGCGAAGTGATGGCGCTGGCGCTGTGGATGACCTGCAAGTGCGCGGTGGTCGATATTCCCTTAGGCGGCGCAAAGGGCGCGGTGTGCGTGGATCGCAAGGCGCTCTCGGACACCGAGCTGCAGCGGCTTTCGCATGCCTACGTGCAGGCCTTCCGCGGCATGATCGGGCCCGACCGCGACATTCCCGCGCCGGACGTCAACACCGATGCCCGGGTGATGGCGTGGATGGCCGACGAGTACGGTCGTTGCCAAGGCCACCCGGAGCCGGCGGTGATCACCGGCAAGCCGGTGGCCCTCGGTGATTCCGAGGGTCGCGCTGGCGCGACCGGCATGGGCAGCTACATTGTGCTGCAGGCGCTGGCACAGCGGCTGGACCTGGCACCGGAGGACACCCGCGTTGCCATCCTGGGGTTCGGCAACGCCGGCAGCGCGCTTGCCGACCTGCTGCACAACGCCGGCTACCGCATCGTCGGCCTTGCCGATTCGGGCGGTGCGGTCACCGCGGCCAAGGGGCTCAACGTGTCGGCGGTGCGCGAGGACCAGCGCAGACACGGCAGCGTCGCCGAGCATGCCGCCAAGGGCGCGCGCAAGCACGCCAAGCCCGAAGCGCTGGTGGGCTGCGACTGCGATCTGCTGGTGCCGGCGGCGCTGGAGGATCAGCTGCACGCAGGCAACGCCGGCGATGTGCAGGCGCGCGTGGTGCTGGAGCTGGCCAACGGCCCGACCACGCCTGCCGCCGACGCCATCCTCGACAAGGCAGGCGTGCAGGTCGTGCCCGACATCCTGGCCAATGCCGGCGGGGTGACGGTGTCGTACTTCGAATGGCTGCAGAACCGCAGCCGCAACTACTGGAGCGCCGAGCGTGTGCAGGCGCGGCTGGAGGAGGTGATGCGCAGCGCCGCGCGGCGCGTCGGCGACACCGCGCTGGAGCTGGAGTCCACCCTTCGCGAGGCTGCCTATGCGGTGGCGCTGCGCCGGATCGAGGCCGCGGTGATCGCCACCAGCCCACTGTGCGCGGATGAGGCCGGCGTGGCGGCGCAGCCGATGGCGCTGCGCCGGCGCTAGCGGCTGTGGCCGTATCAGAGATCTAGCG
>JALZKJ010000061.1 GCA_030859305.1 Pseudomonadota bacterium
GAAGCAACCGAGTCCGCGGTTCGCGCGGCCGAATCCAGCGCCGCGCTTATCGCCTGACAGATCGCCCGCAGCAGCAGGCCGAATACCTCTCCGCGGTACCGCTTGCACTCGGGCATGTAGCCGAACTGGTCATCCTGACCGCAGACAACCCGGAGCAGCAATCGCGCGCCCGGCAACTGCAGCGCAGCGTGCACGCTCGTCTCGATGAAACCGCCCGGCTGATCGCGCTGCAGAACGAACAGGGCGCCGAACAGGCCCGCATCGCCACCATCATCAGCTCCGGCATCGGATTGATGCAGGCAGTCACGTCGCTGGCCGCGGAAATGCGCAACGCCGAACAGGCCCTGCTGGCCGAACGCCACGCTGAAAGCACGCTACGCGCCAACCTGCTGACCGGTTTCGTCGTGCTCGGCATCGTGCTGCCGTTGCTGTTGCTCGGTCTGTTGCTGTCGAACCTGCTGAAGGAAAACCGCCGCAGCCGTAGGCTCGAACACGAAGCTCGACAGGCCATGCGCGAACTCGAAACCTCGGTGGTGCAACGCGACCGGCTGTCCGAACAACGCCGCAGCCTGGGTGTGTATGCCGGCCTGCTACAGAGCTGCCAAAGTCTTGAAGAGGCGATGACGATGACCGCCAGTGTGATCGGCGAGTTGTTGCCGCATGCCGGTGGCCGCTGCTACGTGCTGCGCGCGTCGCAGAACCTGGCCGAAAGCAGCGGGCATTTCGGCCAGGATGCGGTCAGCAGCGCCGACCTTTTGCAGCCGCAGGAATGCTGGGCGCTGCGCCGTGGCCGACCGCATCGCACCGACGACGACCACGGCCACGTGCGTTGCACCCACCTGGATCCCGACATCGACCTGACCGGCATCTGGACCATCTGCGTACCGTTGATGGCACAAGGAGCGGCGCTGGGCATGCTGCACATCAACGCACGCGAAAGTGCCAGCGAGGCCGACAACGACACCTCCGTGGTCGAAGCGATCGCCGAGCAACTCGGCTTGGCGATCGTCAACCTGCAACTGCGCGAAACCCTGCGCGTGCAGTCGTTGCGCGACCCGCTGACCGGCCTGTTCAACCGCCGCTACCTGGAAGAGAACCTGCAGCGTGACATGCAGCGCTGCCAACGCCGCGGACTGCCGCTGTCGGTATTGATGCTGGATGTCGACAATTTCAAGCGCTTCAACGACCAGCACGGCCATGCCGCGGGCGACGCATTGCTGGCGCGGATCGGCCAGGTGCTGCAGGAACTGACCCGCGACGAGGACATCGCCTGCCGCTACGGCGGCGAGGAATTTCTCGTGGTGCTGCCCGAGGCCGAAGCCGACAGCGCGCATCGCCGCGCCGAGCAGATCCGCTCGGCCATCGGTTCCACCACGGTGTCGCACCTGCGCAGGACCCTCGGACCGAACACCGCGTCTGTCGGCGTGGCGACGTTCCCGGTCGATGGTGACGCCCCCGCAATGCTGATCGAGGTGGCCGACGCGGCGCTGTACCGTGCCAAAGCCGGAGGCCGCGACCGCGTGGTGAGCGCCTGATCGCCCCTCACTTGCGTCTGTAGGAGCGCCCCATGGGCGCGAGCTCTTGCGTGCCACGAATCAAAAGCATCGCGGCCATGGGCCGCTCCTACGATTGAAGATGTCAGGTGGCGACCATGGCCGCATCGCCTCGTTGTGCTTCAATCGCCACTTCGTCCAGATAGGGGAATTCTCGCCGTGTCCAGAACCACCTGCCTCAGGCTGACCGCACTTGCCGCCGCCCTCGTCGGCACCACCGCCATCGCCGCCGAACCGGTCGCGCTGCACTGCGGCCAGCTGTTCGATGCCCGCAGCGGTCGCCTTCTCGATGCCCGCACCGTGGTCGTGCGCGACGGCAAGGTTGCCGAGGTGATCGCAGGCCGCGTCGAAGTCCCCGGCGCGCAGTCGATCGACCTGTCCGGCCACACCTGCACGCCGGGCTGGACCGACTTGCACGTGCACATGGGCAGCCAGTCGAGTCCGCAGAGTTACTCGGAAGGCTTCCGCCTCGACGATGCCGACTATGCATTCCGGGCCGTCGGTTACGCGAAAAAAACCCTGCTCGCCGGCTTCACCAGCGTGCGCGATCTCGGCGGCGAAATCGCCCCGCACCTGCGCGACGCCATCAACCAGGGCCTGGTCGACGGACCGCGCATCTGGGCCGCTGGCAAGTCGATCGCCACCACCGGCGGCCATGCCGACCCGACCAACGGCTACAACGACGCACTGTCGCATCTCATCGGCCCGCCCGGCCCGACCGAGGGTGTGATCAACTCGGTCGAGGACGCGCGCCAGGCCGTTCGCCAGCGCTACAAGGACGGCAGCGACGTGATCAAGATCACCGCGACGGGTGGCGTGCTGTCGTACGCACGATCCGGCGACGCGCCGCAGTTCACCGTGGAAGAGGTCAAGTCGGTGGTCGACACCGCGCGCGATTACGGTTACCGCGTCGCCGCCCACGCGCATGGCGAGGAAGGCATGAAGCGCGCGGTGCTCGGCGGCGTCCACACCATCGAGCACGGCACATACATGAGCGACGACGTCATGTCGCTGATGAAACAGAAAGGCACCTGGTACGTGCCGACCATCTACGCCGGGCGCTTCGTCGCCGAGAAGGCGAAGATCGACGGGTATTTTCCCGAAGTCGTGCGACCCAAGGCGATCCGCATCGGCGCACTGATCCAGGACACTGCCGCGCGCGCCTACAAGAGCGGGGTCAAGATCGGCTTCGGCACCGACATGGGCGTCGGTCCGCACGGCGACAACGCGCGCGAGTTCGTCTACATGGTCGAGGCCGGCATCCCCGCCGCGGTCGCGCTGCAGGCGGCGACGATCCGCGCCGCGGAAGTGCTCGGCGTCGACGATCAGGGCGTGATCGAGGCCGGCAAACGCGCCGACATCATCGCGATGCCCGGCAATCCGCTCGACGACATCAACGCGGTGATGGGCGTGGACTTCGTGATGAAGGACGGCCAGGTCTACGCGCGGTCCGGTGGCGGCGAGGGATGAGCGGCGAGTGGATGGGTTACGTGGCGGCCGTGATGACCACGGCCGCATTCGTGCCGCAGGCGGTGAAGACGATCCGCAGCAAGGACACACAAAGTATTTCCCTGAGCATGTATGTGGTGTTCACCATCGGCATCGCGTTCTGGCTGGGCTACGGGATCTGGCTGCAGTCCTGGCCGATGATCGGCAGCAACATCGTGACCTTGCTGCTGGCGGGCTCGATCCTGACGATGAAAATCCGTTACGGCTGACGCCGGGCAGGCTGTGCGCGCTTGCTCGTGCGTTGTGCGTAGGGAGGGTTCAACCCGCCATTCCCACACCGGCGGCTTAAACCCCTCCCTGCGCGGATTTCCCGCGTCCGGATGACACGGCCACGTAAGCCAGCAGCCACGCGACCACCGCGATGCGCTGCGCGATCGGCCCCGGCAACAGCAGCGGCGGCAATGCGGCCAGCAACAGCACCGCCATCGCACACACCGCCATCGACATCGCCAGCATGCGCCACGCCGGCACCCGGGACAGACCGACCGCGAGCGACAACGCCCCCGGCACGAAGGCGATCCACCACAGCGTCCAGGCCGTCGCATGCCCCTGCCCCTGCGGCCCGTCGAGTTCACGCAGGTCCAGCGGCCACAGCCCTTGCGCGGCAAATGCCAGCGCCGACAGCGCCAGCAACCAGACCCCGATACCGGCGCTGCGGCCCGCACTGACGGGCAGGCGGCTACGCACCGCGACCGCTGTGATCGTCAGCAAGACACCCGGCAATACGAAACCCAGCAGGTTGAACGCCCAGGCATGTGGGATGCCGTATGCGCCGAGCAGACCCAGTGGATGCAAGTCATGCCGATAACCATCGAGGGCGGCGGAAAACCCGACGATCGCCAGCAGACAGCACACCGCGCCCAGCCACGCCGCGGATCGGGAAAACCAGCCGGATGAGACCTTCATCGCTGCATGCTAGCGTGCCCGGCCTGCATCAGCGCCGGGTTGTCCGTGCCGCCGATCATCCCCATCCCCGTATTCATCGCAACCTTCGATCGAGCCTGACCCATGAACCTGCCACCCATGAACCCGTCATCCGTGAACCAGCCGCCCACCGATCACGACGCCTCCGCCCTGCCGCACGTCTTCGACGCCAACAGCGACAGCTTCGAAGCCGACGTGCTGCAGAAATCGCTACAGACGCCGGTGCTGGTCGATTTCTGGGCCGAGTGGTGCGGCCCCTGCAAGCAGCTCGGGCCGATCCTGGAAAAACTCGCCGGCGAGTACCACGGCGCGTTCGAGCTGGCCAAGGTCGATGTCGACAAGGAACAATCACTTGCAGCTGCCTTCCAGATCCGGTCGATCCCCACGGTGATCCTGCTCAAGGACGGGCAACCAGTCGACGGCTTTCCCGGCGCGCTGCCGGAAGGCCAGATCCGCGAGTTCCTCCAGCATCACGGCATCGAGCCGGCCGAAGCCCCGCTGCCGGAGGAACCCGTCGCGATCGACACCGCGCCGCTCGACCCGCATGCCGAAGTGGTGCGCCTGCGCAGCGAAACCACTGCCGCGCCCGACAACGCCGAGCTCAGGCTCGACCTCGCGCTGGCCCTGCTGCAGACCGGCGCCACGGCCGAAGCCCGGCAACTGCTCGACGCCCTGCCCGCCAACCTCGCCACTGACGATCGCGCCCTGCGCGCGAATGCGCGGCTGGGCTTTGCGGCGTTGCTCAAGGACGCGCCGCCGGTCGACGTGCTGCAGGCGGCAATCGCCAGCAACCCCGACGACCTGCGTGCGCGTCACCTGCTCGGCGTCCAGTACATCGTCGGCGGCCAGTCCGAGGCCGGGCTGGAACAATTCATCGAGATGCTGGCGCGTGATCGCACGTTCGAGGACGGACTGCCACGCAAGGCGCTGATCGATGCGTTCCGCATCGTCGAGGACGAAGCGCTGGTGGGACGCTATCGCCGCAGGATGTCGTCGCTGCTGTTCTAGGCGCCCGCCATCGATGCCCCTTCTCCCTTCAGATCCCCATGAAAGCCAGCCTGCTGCGCCACGACCTCACAACGCCGTCGGCGAAGTGGTGGTGCTGGTCCGCAAGCAGCTGTATGTGCACCGCAAAGGCAGGTCGCTCCATGACTGGCCGAACCGACGCCGGCTCCCAGTCGGCTGAAGCTTTAGCCAGCACATGAACCGGCAAAGGCGCGGCGTGTTGTTCGGCCGTCGGCCCACGCATGAACGACACCGTGTTCAGCGCGGCCAGGCCCAGCGTCAAGGCCGCGGGTACGCCCACGATCCATTTGAATCAACGCACCACCTGCTTCCCCTTTGACCGTTTCGCTAATACCGCGCGCACGCGTCGGTCTATCGAGAATCCGCGACGCGCCTGCGCTCCAGTCAAATAATCCAGGCAAATCCCCAGGCAAATATTCAAGACAAACACCCGCAACCGGCCGTTCGCCGGGGACGGGTTGCGAGGGTATGCTCATCCATCCGCATCAGGGGGGCGGAGATGGTCTCGATCGTGCACAACCAGGACAACAACGCGTTGCCACTACCGGAGCTCGCCGGCTATCGCCTGCTGCGCGTGATCAACCACGGCGGCATGTCGACGGTGTACCTGGCCGAGCAGTTGTCGCTGTCGCGCGAGGTCGCGGTCAAGGTGATGATGCCGCAGGCGTTGTCGGATGAAGTCAGCCGCCGCCGCTTCGAGAACGAGGTGCGCACCATCGCCCGGCTGGAGCATCCGCACGTGGTCAGCATCCACGAGGTCGGGCGCACCCGCGATGGTCTGCCTTACTACTCGATGCCGCACCTGGCGCGCGGCCACCTCGGCCAGCGAAATTTTCACGATGCCGTGGCCGCCGGCGACGAGAGCCGGGTGATCGAGGTGGTGCGCGCGCTGATGTCCGCGCTCGAATACGCCCATGCACGCGCGATCGTGCATCGCGACGTCAAGGCCGAGAATGTCCTGTTCGACGACACCGACCGGCCGATGCTGGCCGACTTCGGCATCGCGTTGCGGCGCGGCTTCGGCCCGCGCGTAACTTCGGCCGGCATGGCCGTGGGCAGCACCGCCTACATGGCGCCGGAACAGGCGCGTGGCGAGGATGTCGACGGCCGCGCCGATCTCTACAGCCTCGGGGTACTGACCTGGGAAATGCTCACCGGAAAGTTGCCCTTCCAGGCCAATGACGCGCTGTCGATGGCAGTGATGCACGCGCAGGATCCGATCCCCAGGTTGCCGGTTGGATTGCGCCACTGGCAGCGCTTCATGAATCGCGCACTGGCCAAACTGCCGGCCGAGCGCTTCCACGATGTCGCGCAGATGCGCGAGGCCCTCGCGCGGGTCGGGCAAACACGGCCTATGCCCGGCAGCATCCCGGCGCGCAGGTTGCTCATTGCGATGCGCAACCGCCCGTTGCCGGTGGTGCTGGGTGCCGGTCTGCTGGCGACGGCGCTGGGCCTGGTGCTGCTCACCAGGGGCGGCGATGGCGACGGCTTCTTCCGCGCCGGCACGACCGCGGCAGCGATTCCGGAAGTGATCGAAGACCCGCGTGAGTCGATGCTGCGACCGCTGCCGGAAGCGCCGATACAGACGGCGCTGGAGAATGCCCAGCGGCAGATCACCGCGCGCAACTTGACGGCGCCGGAGGGAGGCAATGCTCGCGCCAGCGTGCTGGCAGCATGGCGCATCGATAACGACAACCCCCAGGTGCAGGCACTGATTGGCCAACTGACCGACGCGTTCGCTGGCGAACTGGTCGGCAACCTGCGCAACGGCAGGATCCCGCGGGCACGTGATTACTTCGTACATGCCACCCAGCTGGGCGAGCAGACCGGTACCCTCGACTCCGAAGCGCAGCAACGCATGCGCAGCCAGGTCGCCAGCGTGCTGCAGACCCGCATCGAGCAGGCGGCCGGCAATTTCGACCGCGATGCGGCAGTGGCCAACGTCGCGCTGG
>JALZKJ010000073.1 GCA_030859305.1 Pseudomonadota bacterium
CCACAACTCGGTCGCTACGCTCCCTCAAACACGTGGGCCTTTTCCCCCTTTTCGGCTCCGGTGCTCGGCGAGCTTTATGGCGCCGGCAGATCAAGATCAACAGCAACAGCAACAGCATCAGCAACAGCAACAGCAACAGCAACGACAACTCCCCTCAACCATTCCCTGTCAGGGAGGACAGTCAGAAGCTGCGCACATGCACGATCAAGGCCAAAATGGATACCCGAACCTTCACCGGGATAACGAAGTGAGAAACATCGCGCTGATTCACTGATAACTTGTCCAACCCGTTGCGTATCCAGCCACCGGACCCCATCCATGAACCCCACCGTCCTCCTGCTTGCCGCCACCGTGCTCATGACTCTTTCCAGCGTCGCAACCGCCAACCCGCCCACCCCGCCCGACGCCGCGCAGAAGCCGCACGTCGTCAAGGCCCCGCACGGCGCGCAGCGCCAGGACGAGTACTACTGGCTGCGCGACGACACCCGCAAGAACCCGGAGATGCTGGCCTATCTCAACGCCGAGAATGCCTACGTCGATACCGTGATGGCGCCGCTCAAGCCGCTGGAAAACACGCTGTACGACGAAATCGTCGCCCGCATCAAGCAGGACGACAGCTCGGTGCCGTACCGCGAGCGCGGCTACTGGTACTACACGCGCTTCGAAACCGGCCAGGACTACCCGATCCACGCGCGCAGGCGGCACGTGGAGGGCGCGAGCAACATGGATGCCGCCGAGGAAGTCCTGCTCGACGTCAACGCGATGGCCGCCGGCAAGGAATATTTCAGCGTCGGCGACTGGGAAGTCAGCCAGGACAACCGGTTGCTGGCCTGGGCCGATGATGCCGTCGGCCGTCGCCAGTACATCATCCGGGTCAAGAACCTCGCCACCGGCGAGGTCTATCCCGACGAGATCCATGGCGTATCGGCCAACGTCGTCTGGGCCGACGACAACAGGACGATCTTCTACGTCGAGAACGATCCTGAAACGCTGCTCACCGTGCGGGTCAAAAAGCACGTGCTCGGCACTCCGGCATCCGACGACGTGCTGGTGTACGAGGAGGAAGACGACAGCTTCTACATGGGCATCGACCGCACCCGCGACGACCGCTACATCTGCATCGGGCTCAGCAGCACGGTGTCGAGCGAGACGCGTTGCGCGCCGGCCGGCGATCCGGGCGAATTCGCGGTGCTGGCCCCGCGCGAGCGCGATGTCGAATACAGCGCCGACCACCTCGACGGCCGCTGGGTGATCCGCACCAACGCCAACGGCGCGAAGAACTTCAAGCTGATGACCGCGCCCAGCGCTGCGACCTCGCGCATGCAGTGGCAGGACTGGATCGCCCACAGCGACGATGTGTTCATCGAGGGTTTCGAGCTGTTCGACGGCTTCACTGCGATCGGCGAGCGTTCCAAAGGCCTGGAGCGACTGCGCCTGCTCAAACCCGATGGCGGCGAAGAATACGTGCGGGCCGATGAGTCCGCGTACTCGATGGGCCTGGACGTGAATTCCGAGCCGGACACCGACTGGCTGCGCTACAGCTACACCTCGCTGACCACCCCGGCGACGACCTTTGAGCTCAACATCAAGACCGGTGAACGCAGGCAGCTCAAGCAGCAGCCGGTGATCGGTTACGACGCCGGCCGCTACGTCACCGAACGCGTGTGGGCCACCGCGCGCGATGGCACCAGGGTTCCGGTCTCGCTGGTCTACAGGAAAGGCTTCGAGAAGAACGGCGAGGCCGCGCTGCTGCAGTACGCCTACGGCAGCTACGGTGCGTCGATGGATCCGGGCTTCAACCTGCCGGTGGTGAGCCTGCTCGACCGCGGCATGGTCTACGCGATCGCGCACATCCGCGGTGGCCAGGAGATGGGCCGCGCCTGGTACGACGCCGGCAAGCTGCTCAACAAGAAGAACACCTTCACCGACTTCATCGATGTCACCGATTTCCTGGTGGAACAGGGCTACGCGTCGAAGGATCGCGTGGCGGCCTACGGCGGCAGCGCCGGCGGCCTGCTGGTGGGCGCGATCGCCAACATGGCGCCGGACAGATACCGGGTGATCCTGTCGCAGGTGCCGTTCGTCGACGTGGTCACCACCATGCTTGACGCCAGCATCCCGCTGACCACCAACGAGTACGACGAGTGGGGCAACCCGGAACAGAAAAACTACTACGACTACATGCTGTCGTACTCGCCGTACGACAACCTGAAGGCGCAGGCGTATCCGGCCACGTTCGTCGGCACCGGCCTGTGGGATTCGCAGGTGCAGTATTTCGAACCGGCCAAGTACGTCGCGCGCCTGCGCGACCTCAATACCGGCGAATTGCCGGTGCTGTTCCGCACCAACATGGATGCCGGCCACGGTGGCAAGTCCGGCCGCTTCCGCCGCTACCGCGAACTGGCGGAGATGTATGCGTTCACGCTGGATCAGCTTGATGTCGGCGTTGCTAACGCCGCCGCCGTGAACACCGCCAGATAGCCGGCGGCGCCCCGACCGTAGAGCCGAGCTTGCTCGGCTGCCCTTGCTCCACATGCGATGGAGCATGCCGTGGCCTGCGACCGCGACTGCAGCGGAGCGAGCTCCGCTCTACGGGAGGGCGGGCTATAGACTGTCCACGTGAGTGATTTGCCCACTGCCTTGCCACCTTCGCTACCTCGCAGTCGCCTGCGCTGGGCCTGGTGGCTGCTGGCCTACGCCAGCCTCGGCCTCGGCCTGATCGGCATCGTCGTGCCGGGCCTGCCGACGGTGCCGTTCGTGCTGCTGTCGGCCTACGCCGCCGCGCGCGGTTCGCAGAACCTGCATCGCTGGCTGCTGGCGCACCGCCAGTTCGGCCCGATGATCCGCGACTGGCAGGCGCAGGGCGCGGTCAGCCGGCGCGCGAAAATCCTCGCCATCACGATGATGAGCGGCTGCGCGGTGATCCTGTTCCTGGCGGCGCCGAAAACCTGGATGGCGGCGAGCGGCACCGGAATCATGCTGGTGGTGGCGATCTGGCTGTGGTGCCGGCCTGAACCGCCGTCGAGTCGGTAACGCCCTGGATGCGCAGCGTTCGCGGACGATTTCGCAGGTCGCATCGGCCGGGCTACACTGCGGCCATGAACGCACGCACTGTTTTACTGATGATCGCGCTGCCGCTGGCACTGGCAGCCTGCGGTAACAAGGGCCCGCTGATACAGGCACCGGTGCCGGTCGAGAACCCGGTGACCCCCGCCGGGGAGGTGCCGGTCGAGATCACGCCCCAGACCACGTTGCCCGAAACCCCGCCGACCGATGCATTGCCCGATCCGACCGCGGCCGATCCGCTGATCGATCCACTGCCCGAGCCCAAGCCTGCGCCCGACGACGACGGGAATGGCTGAGCCGGCCACGGGTCTGGCGATTTCCCCAATGCGTTTCAGCAAGATGCACGGTGCCGGCAACGACTTCGTCGTGCTTGACCTGCGCGGCGGTTTCACGCCGCCTGATGCCAGCCGCTGCCGCGCGATCGCACATCGCCACACCGGCATCGGCTGCGACCAGATCCTCACCGTCGAGGACGCGCGCAGCCCGCACGCGGTCGCCAGCTATCGGATCTGGAACGCCGATGGTTCGCCCTCGCAGCAATGCGGCAATGGCGCGCGCTGCATTGCCGCGTGGCTGTCGCGTGACGGTACCGCTGGCGATGATCGGTTCGAACTCGACAGCCCGGCCGGCACACACGCGGTCGAGCGTTTCGGCGAACGCGGTTATGCGATCGACATGGGCGTGCCGCAGTTCGCGCCTGCTCGCGTGCCTCTGTCCGGTTTCACGCAACCGCAGGACGAGTACGCGATCGATCTGGACGGCGAGACCTGCCGCTTCGGCGCGGTGTCGATCGGCAACCCGCACGCGCTGATCGATGTCGCCGACCTCGGCACGGCACCCGTCACCACGCTCGCGCCGCGTCTGCAACGACACACCGTGTTTCCCGAGTCGGCCAACGTCGGTTTCGCCCAGGTGCTCGGACGTGATCACCTCCGCCTGCGGGTGTTCGAACGCGGCGTCGGCGAAACGCTGGCCTGCGGAAGTGGCGCGTGCGCGGCGGTGGCGATTCTCACGCGCCGCGGTCGCGTCGATGGCGCGCGCGGCGTTACCGTATCGTTGCCCGGCGGCGATCTGCGCATCCTCTGGCCGGGCGAAGCTGCGGAGATCCGCATGACCGGCCCGGCCGCATTCGTATTCGAAGGAGAGTGGTGGCAATGACCGATACCCAAGAGAAGTTAGGCGCCCACGAAGTCGCCGCCTGGCTGCGCCGCCATCCGCGCTTCCTGCAGCAGTTCCCCGACCTGGCGATCAGCCTGGTGGTGCCGCGCGAGGAAGGCTCGGCAGCGTCGTTGGCGAGCTACCAGCTGGAAGTGCTGCGCGACAAGAACCGCGAGTTGTCGCGGCGCCTGCAGGAGCTGTTCGGCAACGCGCAGGAGAACGAACGCCTGGCAGTGCGCACGCATCAACTCACGCTGGCGTTGATGCGCCAGGACAGCGCGGCCGACACCGTGCGCGCGATGGCGGCGAGCCTGGCCGAGGATTTCAACGGCGACCTGGTGCGGCTGGTGCTGTTCGATGCCATCGAGGGCCTGGACGACAACGAATGGCTGCAGGTGATCGCGCCCGGCGATGCGCGCCTGCAGCCGTTCCGCGATTGCCTCGATGACGGCGAACCGCTGTGCGGACGCCTGCAACCGGAAAAACACGCGTTGCTGTACGCCGAACGCGCGCCGGACGTGCAATCGACTGCGCTGCTGCCGCTGCCGGGCGTCGGTCTGGTCGCGGTCGGCAGTCGCGACGCGAACCGCTTCTTCCCCGGCATGGGCACATTGTTCCTGCGGATGATGGGCGAAGCGCTGGAAACGGCACTGGCGAGGAATGCGCGCTAGTCGCGCCAGCTCGGAGGCCCGTCATTCCAGCGAAAGCTGGAACCCATCCTGCTTTTGCTGTTGGGCATGAGCAACAAGATCAAAATGAATCCCGGCGTTCGCCGGGATGACGAACAGGAACCGGTTGCCGAGGTCGAAGCCTTCCTCGCCCACCTCACCGTCGAGCGACGCATGTCCGTGCACACGCTCGACGCGTACCGCCGCGACCTGACCGCGCTGTCGCAATGGGCGCAGCCGCCGCACGTCGAGGTGCTTGCGCTGCACAGCGAGCACCTGCGCGCGTTCATCGCTGCCGAACACCGCCGCGGCCTGTCGCCGAAAAGCCTGCAGCGCCGCCTGTCCGCGTGTCGCAGTTTCTACGCCTGGCACTTGAAGCAGGGCCGCATCGCCGCCAACCCGTCCGCCGACATCCGCGCGCCGAAAGCGCCACGCAAACTGCCGCAGGTGCTAGATCCCGACGAGGCCAAGGCGCTGGTGGAGGTGCCGACCGATGCGCCGCTTGGTTTGCGTGATCGCGCGGTACTCGAACTGTTCTATTCTTCCGGCCTGCGCCTGAGCGAGTTGTGCGGCCTGCAATGGCGCAACCTCGATCTCGCCGATGGCCTCGTCACCGTGCTTGGCAAGGGCAGCAGGCAACGCAGCGTCCCGCTGGGATCGCATGCGCGAAAGGCACTCGCCGAATGGCGCGCTTCCACCGGCGCCGGCAACGACGCGCCGGTGTTTCCCGGACGCGGTGGCGGCCCGATCAGCCCGCGCGCGATCCAGTTGCGCATGCGCCAGCTGGCCCAGCGCCAGGGCCTGTTCAAGCGCGTACACCCACACCTGCTGCGGCACTCGTTCGCCAGCCACATCCTGGAATCCTCAGGTGACCTGCGCGGCGTGCAGGAG